>DAOUVJ010000016.1 GCA_030667705.1 Promethearchaeota archaeon
GACGCTATTAAGAATCTCTTCTATTATAGTGATATGTCTGAAGCAGTTTCTGATGCAGATTTAGTAATCGAAGCAGTCCCTGAAAATCTCGAATTAAAAAGAAAAGTGTTTTCACAAATTGATTCATTAGCCCCTGCAAAGACTATTATTGCTACTAATAGTTCTTCTTATCCTATTTCGAGAATTGAATCTGCGGTCAAGAGGAGAGATAAAGTTCTAAATATTCATTTTTATCCTCCGATTCCTACACGACCAATGGCAGATATTATGCGGGGAACTGAGACTAGCGATGAGACTTTTGAGATTGGAAAAGAATGGATAATAAATATTGGATGCGAACCTCTAATAGTTAAAAAGGAATGTTTTGGTTTTGTTTTCAATAGGATATGGCACGCTGTAAAAAAAGAATGTATTAAAATGTGGGCGGGAGGTTACGCTGATATAGAAGTTATTGACACAGCTTGGAAAATATTTACTAAAATGAAAATGGGGCCATTTACTATGATGGATGGTATCGGTTTAGATACGGCATATGCCGTAGAAATGTCGTATTATGAAGAGAGTGGAGACCCAAAAGACAAACCACCGCAAGCTTTTACGGATATAGTTGAACGAGGAGATTTAGGCTTAAAGACTGGAAAGGGCTTCTATTCTTGGAAAAAAAAGAAATAAATTTTTTTATTTTATACTCCTAAGATTAATATTAAGCCCCAGATAAGACCAAAACTAAATATAATTGACAGGTTTACGATCATCGTCACAAATTTTTTATCGTAATCGTATTCTACAGAGAAAGGTATAACCGCAAGACCCACAGGCAAAAGCAAAGAAAGGCAAATAATTAACCTAAAAAGTGGGTCGAATAAACTTGAAGGTAGAAAAAAGAATAACATTAACCCTACAAATAATCCTAAACCGTATCTTAAAATAAGAACTTTAATTATTGATATCCATTCAGCTTTTCCAAATTTAAAATTAAGAAAAATTCCCAATAATAACAGCGCTAAAGCTGTATTTGCTCTTGCAAAGACATCTATTAATTCAGAGAAAATAATTGGGATTGTAAATCCAGAAAAGTTTATAGTAAGAGCGATAACATAGCTCATTAAAGGAGCGGACTTGATTAAACGCTTTAATATGAATTTAAAATCGATTTTAACGCCTTCGTCGTGATTTTTTGGAGAATAAATCGACGCTAGAATATAACATAATACAAAAATCGTAAACGCATTACCTGCGTCAACAAGAGCAATATATCGCATTCCATCTGCTCCCCAAATACCTTCTACTAGCGGGAAAAAGAAATGTGCGATGTTAAAGCCTACTATAGTCATAATCATCGATCCTTTTAAATGATTTGGACGCTTTCTAAAGCATAATATTCCAATTGTGGCTATTCCAAGGCCAAAAGCTAAATTAACTAAAGGTAGTAATATTAATGATAATTCAAATTGGATTGTACTGGTAAATTTAAGAATTACTGCTGGCAAAGTAACGTTAAAGATGATTTTCGCAATAACATCCCCATTTTCTTCTTTTATTATTCCTAATCTTTTAATCAAATAACCAATAGCAACGATAAAAATTGATATCAAAAAAATGACATTTACGTCAGTCATACCTGTGATAATTAATGTTTTTTTAGTAGATTATTAAAATATTTAAAATAATTAAATAATTATTATATTAAAGAATTCATTAAAAGTGAGGAAAATTGAAACCTAATCTACTTTCAAATAAAAAAGTAATAATTACGGCAGCTATTACCGGAGGAATTCATGGGAAATGGGCTAATCCAGCTCTGCCATTAACTGCCGAAGAACAAGCGCAAGCCGCCTTAGAATGTTACGAAGCGGGGGCTTCAATTGTTCATATTCATGTTCGTGGCGATGATGGTCAAAATACTCCTGATTTAAAATATTACGGTAAAACAGTAAAGCAAATTGGGGAAAAATGTCCAGTAATAAGACAAATTGGAAATGGAATAGGCGCTAAAGTTGTAGAACATGCATTTACCACCAAATCTGGTAAAAAAAGAGTCACGACTGAAATTGTCCAACCCTCTTTAGAAGAACGATTAAACCTAATAAATATAGAACCCGAGCCTGAAATGCATACTATTAATGCTGGTTCTTTCGAATTTAGAACTCCCTATGGGGGCTCGCTATTCGTAAATCCACAAGATTTCAATCGCAAATATATTAAAAGGTGTAACAAAAAAGGTTTTGGTATAGAAATTGAGGTGTACGATTCCAGTCATATTACTAACGTTTTAGAATTTGTTGAAACTGGGCTATTAACACCTCCTCTGCACTTTAGCTTAGTATTAGGTATTAAAGGAGGCGCTGAGGCTAATCCTGCTAATCTTCTACGCATGGTTGATCAAATACCAGAAGGATCAACGTGGCAAGTAGTTACTGTTGGCAAATTCAATTTACGTACGACGGTTATGGCCATGTGTATGGGAGGTAATGTAAGGACTGGTTTGGAAGATACTATTTATTACGGAAAAGGAGAACTTGCTCAAGGTAACGCTCAACTAGTAAAAAGAATGGTTAGAATAGCTAAAGAAATCGGAAGAGAAGTCGCTACTGTCGATGAAGCTAAAGAAATATTAGGAATAAAATAAAAATCGTTGGAGTTATCCAAAGTGACTTATTTTTTGGACATTACCATAATTTCATACTAACATTTATTAATTGAAGTTAGATCATAATATATAGTATTATAGAGAGTGAATATGATGAGTAGAAAAAAAATCACTTGGTTTGGATTTAACTTAACACAGAAACAATCTGTACACATATTTATATTATCAATTTTAGGAATCATCATTTCAGTATTTTTGTTAATGTCGATAGTGTCCCCTTTAATAATGAACATCATATATTATGATTCTTATTATGATCCTTATTATGGACCAGATGAAAATTATATTATTTTGATGATTTTTAGCATGCTTCCTTATATAGTTGTAATTTGTGGGATATTTTTATTGAGTCTTTATTCCTTGATTCGATGCAGGAAAATTGCCAGATACTACTCTCCCTTAATTGATACTGTGGGTGAACCGAAACCAAAATCTTCCTATACTGAAGTGAGACCGAACTCTATTGCCCAATTTTGTTCTAACTGTGGAAAAATAAAGAAAAGCCATGAAAAATTTTGTACTAATTGTGGGCAATAATTTTAGGTATAAAAAAATAAAATATTTATAATTTCAACGGATAAACTCCGAATTTCTTAGTGGCTTCAATCATCCATTTTATGTTTTGGTATGTCATATCTGGATGAGAATTAGAAGGAGATAACATATAACTTCCACCGCGACCAAGCTTTCTAATTGCGTATTTCACAGCATCTTCAACTTCTTTCTTAGTTCCTTTTACTAGAATATGAGATGTGTCAATATTACCAAGAAGGCATAATTTATCACCAACCTTCTTTTTTACTAAATCTAAATCTACATAGGGTGGTTCAAGACAATGTAAACCATCAAAACCGGCTTCAAGCACGAAATCAAGTAGTGAAGTAATGTCACCGTCCGAATGGAAAATAATTTTCCCCCCCCACTCGTGTACTGCTTCAGTTACTCGTTTCATACAAGGTAAAACGTATTTATCGATGTATTTCGGATTAATTAATGGACCACTTTTAAAGGCAATATCTCCACCTTCGAAGAATATCTTCGCTCCGCAGTCAGCGTAAACTTTAAAAACGCCTAATACAAATTCGGTCGTTTGTTCAAACCTTTCTTGAATTAATTTCGGATTTTTACGTAGAGCTCTTGCAAATGCACTCATTCCCATTCCTTGCCATACGGGAGGAAACACGCTAGCGAAGTCATCTTGAGCCATCATACAAAAATCAGGGTTCACAAACTTTTTTTTGTGTCTCTGAATTGTTCTGAAAAACTTTTTGGCTCGCCTAAAGTGTTCGTTTAAGTCAGGTTTAGGAAAATTTTCCCAATCTTCTTGATTTTTAATCTGACCATCGACATAATAAGGAAAGATATTTCCATCGAGATTGATGATTTTATAACTTCGACCAAATATATCTGTCATTTCTTCTTTATTTTTAAACTTAAATGGAATATATCCCGCTCCACATGTATCGTAACCAATGGCAGCCCCAGTTTCTATCGCTCGTGAAAACACATTTATTTCGATTTCCGTCATAATGCTATTGACCCGGTCGACCCAATCGTCAGGGTATTGCTGTTCAAGGTCATCGAAAACATCAAATGCGCTTCTAGGTGGTTTTCCCAACACTTCATCACATATATTTCCATCAACAGCTACAGCGTGGATTGGAACTCGATCTACGCGTTCGTGATTTAACGCTGCCCATACTCTTTCTTTACTATTCATTATTTAGATTGCTCGAAGTTAATTTTAAAATTAAATTAAACAGTAAAAAATAAAAAAAAATAAAAAAATTTTACTTTTAGCTCAGATTTTTTTCAATTCTTCTCTTACGCGTTCAAGTTTTTCTCCATGTAAACCATAAGATCTCATAGCCAGAAGTCCAATTACAAGTGCGATACTAGGAAAGATAACCATTATGGCTTTTAGACCTAATATAACTAAACCTGGATCTGAAGGTAATGGATCAAATTGTTTATCCCAACCTATATTACCGAACATAAGTCCAATAGTTAAAATGACTAAGATTATTGAGATTCGATGTATAAATGCGTTAATTCCATAATAACTTGCAGATCGCTTAACTCCGAATTTAACTGCATCTTCGTCTATAACATCAGCGTGTAATATGTCTACGTAAAACAATGCTCCTGACAACGGAAAGCCTTGAAGTGCTATAAGAAGAATAAATGCGATTTGAAACTCTTCTCCAGTTATAAATAAGAATGGAAACAGCGTACAAATCCAAATTCCTAATGTTATCATGAAAGCTTTTCGCATTCCGTATTTAGAGCCAAGTTTTTTGTGAATTGGCATGACAAGTGCAGCAATGACAAAAGCTAACATTAGCGATATCCCGACTATAAGCGAGCCGCCTCCCGCAAAAAGAGAACCTCCTATAACGAATTCAGCGTAAATGGGGATAATCATAGGTAAAATCGAAAAACAATACCAAACCGCTGTATTTGCGACAACAAATTTTATAAATGTCTTATTAGTCAATGTAATTTTCATTGATTGAAAAAACGATGGTCTTTTTTCGAAATCTTCCACCCTTTCTATTTTCTCCTCAATACCCTTCAGAAGAAACGGTATTGAGATTATAAGCGTGAAAACTGCGATAACGATCGCCATCGTAAAATATTGGTTTTTAGCGAGGGGAATTGCGTCGTCTGCTGGAACGTAATCGGAAATAAATATCATCGGAATAAGTGAGCTTAAAATTAAGGCAACTACGGTTAAACCTTTTATAAATAAATTAGTAGCAGCTCTCTGTTTCTCATTTGGGAACATTTCTGGGAAAAGTGCGTTCACATTTACATCAAACATAGTATAAAAAAACTCAAAGATAACAATCGTTGATAGGAAGTAAATAAACTCTACCATTTTATCATTAGTATTGAAAGGCACGTAGAACATTAAAACCACCATAATGCATAACGGAATTATCGAAATGAGTAGAAAAAACTTTCTTTTTCCCCACTTTCCTCTATGTTTCGTCCTGTCCGAGAGCGCTCCGAGCATTGGGTCGTTAACTGCATTCCATATACCCCAAAGAACGTATGTAATTATCATTAAAGTCAATGGTATTTTTACAACAGTAAAATAGAAGGTAAAAATCAAGAATTGAAAGATTTGGTAAGTAAGCTGGTCCGGAAATGCACTAAGCCCAAAAAGGAATTTCTTCTTAAATGTTAATTTCTCTTCACTCATTATTTTTTATCTCTAAATTGTAATTAAATTATATTTAAATTATATTTAAATTTGATTACATTATATCTTATTTAAAATTATTCAATTATATCATATCTTACATCTAAGTTTATTTAGAATTAATTTGGTTAATACCTACAAACAATCTATATCAAATGCTCTTTTTATAAAAATTGAAACAAATATTTTAAAACACGGAATTTATATTTATATCACATATATTAAAAACCTAATTTAAGAAAAAGAGAGGAAAAACTATGAAAATTATTGAGATTGAAGGCGTTGGAGAAGAATATGCAAAGAAACTCGAAAAAGCTGCTATCGCAAATGTTGAAGACCTAACACCGTTAAGTTGGAGCGAGATTAAAGATCTTGCTAAAACAACTAGTATTTCTTTAAAATTACTCGAAAAATGGCAAGACCAAACAGAATTAATGGTTATTAAAGGTGTTGGGCCTGAATATTCAGAGGTTTTAAATAAAATTGGAATTGATTCTTCGCGAGAACTTGCTTATCGAAATCCTAAGAATACTTTAGATAAAATTATTGAGTTAGATAAGAAGCAACCTGATGTTATTAGAAAAATACCAAAAGTAGAAGATATTGAAAGTTGGATTAATGCAGCAAAAGATATGTATAATGTGAAGAAAACTAAGACAGCCCCTAAGGAAACCCCAATTATTGAGATTGAGGGAATCGGTAAAAAATATGGAACAAAAATGGAAACAGCAGGAATTCTTGATGTTGAGAGTTTAATAGGATTAGATCGAGATGGAATTAAAAAATTAGCCGAAAAGACAAAGATTTCAGAAAAATTAATTGATAAGTGGGCAGAACACGCTGATTTAATGAGAATTGGAGGCGTAGGCCCTGAATATGCGGAAGTGATTAATGAAATTGGAATTGATTCAGTTAAAGAATTTGCTCAACGTAACCCAAATAACACTCTAGAGCGCATAATGAAATTAGATAAAGACAAACCGGACATGTTTAGAAAACCTCCAACACTAAAAATGGTTGAAGATTGGATAGAGGAAGCTAAAAAAATTAAATAACTATTTCTATAATATATTTTTCTTTTTTTGATAAAATAAAAAATTATTAGGCTTTGCGTATTTCAAACAGCAAACAGGACAAAAAATAGTTAAAAAACTTTTAAAAAAATTATAAAAAAAGATTATTGAGAGGAAATTTGATGAGTAAAGTTTTAATCTTATATGGGACGAGATATGGTACTACAAAAGAAATTTCAGATGAAATCGAAAAAGTTATTCAGGATAAAGGAATGGCAACAGAAAGTTTTAACTTGAAAGAAGTAAATCAGAAAAATATTCCGCCATTAGACCAGTATAACGGCATAATAATCGGTACAGGAATTAAAATGGGCATGTGGACAAGGACAGTAAAGAGTTTTGTTCAAAAGAGAAAGGCTGAACTAAAAAAAAAGCAGGCTTCATTTGGTTTCTATGTTTGTTGTGGCGAAGCACAAAAAGATATTAATACAGCTATCGAAAAATACGTGAATCCTAAATTAGAGAAAATAGGAATCCAATCTGCCCTAATCGACGCTTTTGGAGGAGCATATGATTTGAGGGAAGGCTCTCCTATATCGGGAATGACCAGAAAAATAATAATTGCTTCCTTGAAAGAAGACCCAGGAATCGAGGATCCTGAAGGAAAATTGCATGATTACCGAGATTGGGAACAAATAAGGGATTTTGCAAATCAATTTGTCGAAGTCTTAAAAAAATAAATCGCCGCCGAACTTTCGTGACTTCATGCTCGCAGGAGCGCTTTCACGAACAAATAAATTTCAAGACAAAAAAAAGAGTAATTTTATTCAATCTTTTTTAATTATGAAACGTATCAATTTCAATATAAAATTTAAATAAGAGTGAAAAAATTGGCTGATTTAAGTTTAGAAGTTACTTATTTTGAGAAAGGAGGACCACATAATACGGATAAAGCCTTGGAAATTGCTAAAAAATATGTAGATGATTTTTCAATAAAAGATATAATCATTGCAAGTACTACTGGAATGACAGCTGAAAAGGCACTGAAGATTTTTCCTCCAAGTAAATATAATACGATAATCATAACGCACTCATGCTATTTCGCAGGATTAGATAAAAAGCAAGAATTTCCAGAAGAACTAAGAGAAAAACTTACGGCTGAAGGTTTGAAGATATTCACAACCACTCATGCATTAGCCGCTGTATCTCGAAGTTTCCGGCTTTCTCTAAAACAATGGATGCCAGTTGAAATAATGGCTAAATTTCTCAGGGTAAATTTTAGTCAAGGAGTAAAAGTATGCATGGAAATTGCAACTATGGCTGCGGATGCAGGATTAATATCAGACATACAGAAAGATGTAATCTGTATTGGAGGAACGGGACGTGGTGCTGATACAGTATGTTTGATAAAGCCCATGCCAACGAGTTTGTTTGATAAGCTCAGGGTTAAAGCAATTTTAGCAAAGCCCCTATAAAAGTCTAATTTTCTTATTTTTTTTCCTGTTTATTTTGCTAACTATCATATGATTCATAATTAAATCATACGGAAAGACTTAAATCAAGATGTAAAATAAAAATTTAAATAACATAATCTAATTTGAAAATAATCATGTCAGATATAGAAGAAATTGAAGTAGAGACCACTACTTCAAAGCGAAATGTGTTCTTTTGGGCAATGTACGACCTCGCAAACACCATATATTCAATGGTAATTGTTAGTCTTATAATTAATCGTTATATCCTAGTGATAGGTCAAGTGGAATACGGAATGACTTATGGTGGTGTTAGTTTTCTCTTTGGTGTAGTTGCTTTGGTCATGCAAGTAGCAGTGGCTATTTGTATACCTATTTTAGGAGCATTAAGTGATAATGTAGGAAAGCGAAAACCTTTTGTTATAAGCCTAACAGGGATAATCCTTCTTTTTGCGAGCTTAATTGGATTTTTCCATGATCTTACAATTGTTTTATTGCTTTTTATCATTGCAAATGTTGCTTATCAATTTAGTTTAATGTTCTATGATGCAATGCTTCCATTTATTGCTAAAAGGGAGGATATTGGAAAAGTTGCTGGATTTGGTGTTGCTTGGGGCTACTTTGGTACGATTCTTTCTCTCTTTATCATGATGCCTTTAATACTCTTATTGGGTGATATGAATTCTGCTTCTACTGTGGAGAATCCCGTAATATCATATGGTTATACAGGTAATTGGTTCACATTTGTTTTACCCATGATTCTATTTTTATTATGTGCCATACCTTTTATTTGGGTTCGTGAAAAGCAGAAAAAAGCTAAGAGGCCTCCTGTAGGTAAATTAATCAGTAATACTTTTAAGCAGTTAGGTGATACATTTAGAGATATTAGAAAACATAGATCAATGTTTATCTTTATTATAGGTTATTTCTTTGTTGCAGACATTGCCAACGTTATAGTCCTATACATGACACTAATTGTCACTGATGGGTTAATTATTGGAACAGGGGGAGATTCATCAACCACCTTTGCTATACTCTTTATAATAATAGCAACATTTTCGGCAGTCATTTTTACTTACTTCATTGGAAAGTTTGGTGAAAAATACGGAGCTAAGAAAACCTTTTACCTTGTAGGTGTTTTATGGGCTATTGCACTAACAATTGGAGTTATATTAATATTTACAACCCCATACATCGAAGTTGGTGCTAACATTCCCTTTATATTTAGTCTTGTAATGGGATTGGTAGCAGGTCCAGCTTTAGGAGGTACATGGACAGCCCAAAGGATCATGGTAATAGAACTTGCTCCTACAGAAAAGTTCGGAGAATTTTTTGGTTTTTCTAAATTAAGCGGAAAACTCTCCTCAGCAATAGGTCCATTTGTTTGGGGCACTGTAATGTTATCTTACGATGTAATAGGCAAATTTGCATACGGTTGGGCAATGATATCTGTAGGCATTATAATGGCCATAGGAATTTTTATCTTGAGTTTCGTCCAAAAAGAATCGTCATAAAAAAATATTTAATTAATTTTCTTTTATTTTTATTTGGTAAAATGGGGAAAAAGCAGTTAAAAACCATGATAAAAGCTTTACCCGCTGTTGCTGGGAATTACATGCTTAAAATAATGATTTCTGTGAAAAAGAGTTTCAAAGTACTTTATCCTTATTTAGAAGATCCTACGCGAAATATCGAAGATAATATTAATTCTAAATTGTGGGAGGATTTAAACCAATATTCTCGCGATAAATGGGGGATTATCAAAATTGGTTTCACCAAATTACCGAAAGAGCTAATTTTTAGAGATAAATTGGTATTATTTCCTCATGTCCTTATCTTCATGATGGAAATGGACAAAAAAAGGATTGATACTGCTCCAAATGTACCTGCTGGGAAAGAAGCAGTGCGAATTTACGCAAAATTAGGAATGGCAGTCAATGATATTGCTGACTGGCTAAGATCTAAGGGGATTCGATGTCAGTCTAATCATCCTCTTAGGGGTTTAACTCTAACGCCCCCCTTAGGTGGAAAATCAGGCATGGGGTGGCAAGGTCGTCAAGGGTTGTTAATTACTCCTGAATTTGGCCCTCGCCTAAGACTAGCACCAATTTATTTAGAAAATAAGATTTTTGAATTTACCGACTCTTTAGAACACAAATGGATAGAAGAATATTGCAAAATTTGTAATAAATGCGTTAAAGAATGTCCAGTTGGAGCAATCTGGGAAGAAAAAAAAGTGATAGGGAAAAGAAGCACGTGTATTGACATAAAAAAGTGTTTTCCTTATTTCAAGGAGACTTTAGGTTGTTCAGTTTGTATAAAGGTATGCCCATTTTCGGAGGGAAACGAATTTTTTGAAAGCGCAAAATTAAAATTATTAAATTTGAAAGAACGCTAATTTGATGATTGCATATAGTCCATAATAGCCTATTAACAATGCTGCTTCCCATCTCCTTAAGGTATGTCTCGTCCATAAGAAATAACATGTTAATCCAATTGCTCCTAATAGTATTGGAATGTCAAAATATAAAATGACGAATGGAACATTAAAATCCACAATCAACGCCCCTGAGGCCGTCGCTAACAGAATGTCGCAAATGTTTGACCCTAATATATCGCCAATAGCGATTCCATGTGAATCTCTTTTCAACGCTGTTAGATCGGCGACTAATTCAGGTAAACTTGTACCCAATCCGACTATGAAAATACCAATTATGATGTTTGGCACATTTAAAAATGTTGCTAAATCGTGAGCGCTTAAAATTGTAAATTCAGCCCCAATAATTAAAATTATAAGACCAATGATAAAATATGCGATATCCTTCCTAAGAGGAGGAAGGTTTGCAGATTTTATCTCATCTTCAACAAGAGGAGGATCAATTTCATTTCTTTGGGCTATAAATGCTTTAACTTCGGCTTCAGCCTTTTGCCTTTTCTTTTCGCTTTTTATAACATATAATATATATAAAATATATACCAATACCATTATAATGCCTTCGTACAAAAAAATAGTGCCATCTAAAGCACATATTAAAAACACAAAAACGGAAATAAACATCATTGACCCTTCTCTTTTCAATTCCCACTTACTAATAAAAATAGCTTGACTTAATCCTAATATCCCTAAAATCAAGGTAATTTGAGTCATAAAGGAGCCGACTTTATTTCCAATGACAATTCCATCGATGTTTGGACTAATTCCGGTTAGTTTATCTATGCCTCCTATGACACTTACAAAAATTTCAGGCAAACTTGTACCAATAGAGAGGAATACTAATCCTATTAATAATTGACTTACACCAAATCTCTTAGCTATATGTTCTAAACTTATAACGACTATTTTCGCACTAAAAATCAAACAGATTAGCCCTACAGCAAGAAAAATTAATGTAACTAAGACCATTTATTTATAATAAAGTTCGGATTTATAATATTTGTTAAATTGAAAATCTTTTTGATTAAAAGGTATACAAACAGAAATACAAAAAGGTTAAAAAGAACAATAGAATAAGATTCTATAACTATCTTCTAGAGATAATTTTATTTATAGTTTGATTTGCATTTCTTTGAGCTTTTCATCGTATAAAGGAAAGAAATAGAGTCTACAATAGCGAGATTTTTCAAAAAATAAAAAATGAAATTTTAAATTATGTCTAATTTCTTACCAACTTTTTCGATAGAACTTAAAGCTGTGTTCAAGTCGTCTTTAGTAAGTAAGGCGTTCATTTGTACTCTTATTCTTGAGAGCTCTCGAGCGACCATTGGGAAGACTATTGGCGTGCCATAGATATTTTCTTCTTCGAACAAGATTCTTGCGAGTTCTTGAGCTTTACCAGGATCGCCAATAATTAAAGGAATGATTGGTGTTTCTGATCTTCCAGTATCGTATCCCATATTTTGAACTTCTTTTTTGAAATAATTTGTGTTTTCCCACACCCGTCTATAATGTTCAGGCTCAGTTTCAACTACTTCTATGGATTTTATATTCGCTGCGACAACGCCAGGTGGATGCGCCGTACTAAGTAAATAAGTTCTGCTTTTATTGGCACAAAATTCAATTAAATCTTTTGAACCTGCAACTGTACCGCCAAATACTCCAAAACCTTTACTCATTGATCCACCTTCAACGTGAACTTTTCCTTGTAAATTAAAATGAGCGACAATTCCCTTACCATTCCCCAATATACCTTCTCCATGACAATCATCTACGAATATCATTGCTCCGAATTCTTCAGCCACTTTAGCTATTCCACCTAATGGTGCAATATCACCATCCATTGAGAAAACTCCATCAGTTATGATGCAGATTCTTCTAGGATTTTGCTTTTCAGCCTCTTTTAATTGGCTCTCTAAATCTCCAACATCATTATGTTTATAAATAATACGACCTGCTCCTGATAACCTTACTCCATCAATAATAGAACCGTGGTTTAATTCGTCTGAAACCACTACATCTGGTTTTCCAACCAACATTGGAATTAATCCCGAGTTAACAGCAAATCCGGTTTGACATAAAATTGAAGCTTCAACTTCTTTAAACTTAGCAAATTTTTCTTGGAATTCTCTAGTTAAATCAAATGTACCCGCGATAACTGGAACTGCCCCTGCACCCGCGCCGTACTTTTTTGTCGCATCTATTGCTGCTTGTATGATCTTAGGATGAGTTGCGAGTCCAAGATAGTTATTGGTATTAAGCATGAGAACTTCGCGACCGTCGACAATCGAGTGAGGTCTTGATCCAGCCTCTAGGTGTCTAATAATCCATTCCAAATTATTTTTCCTTAATTCTGTCATTTCTTCTTTGAGAAAAGCTTCTGGATCTCTTTTTACCATTTAATCACCTTAATATAATAAAATACTTTGAGATTAAGGTTAAGTTATTTAGAAAAGTATTTTAGTTTTTCTCATCTAATTCATTAGGGAAAGTAATGGGATTGGAAGTGATAAACCTTTTTTAGTTGATAGAATTATGATTCTACACTAACTTTTACTATCTAAAATGATTTAAATGAGAAGAATTTTAGTAATTGGAGCTGCTGGCCAAATCGGATCGGAGCTCGTTCCAGCATTAAGGGAGATTTATGGTTCTGAAAACGTAATTGCGACTGGGAGAAGAACTCCATTACCAGAAATTATAACTAAAGGAGGACCAGTAATCTATTTAGATGCCCTCCAGAAAGATACATTATCTAAAGTTATATATGAACGAGACATTGATACCATTTTTCATATGGCATCACTTTTATCTGCAACTGGCGAAAAAATGCCTCAAGCAGCTTGGAATATCAATATTAATGGACTCTTAAATGTTTTAGAAGCAGCTAGATCTTATAGTATTGATAGAATAATTTGGCCAAGTTCTATAGCTGCCTTTGGTCCATCAACTCCAAGAGAAAATACACCAAATGAAACCATTTTGCAACCATCAACCATGTATGGAATATCTAAAGTATCTGGTGAACTCTTGATTGAATATTACTATCAAAAATATGGGCTTGATACACGTTCAATGAGATTACCGGGAATAATTAGTAGTGAAACACTTCCAGGAGGAGGTACTACTGATTATGCGGTTGAAATCTTCTATGAGGCTATTAAGAACAAAAAATACACGTGTTTTCTCAAGGAAGAAACTAGATTGCCAATGATGTACATGCCAGATTGCACTAAATGCATGGTAGATTTGTTAGAAGCAGATCCTTCGAAATTAAAAAGGCATGTATACAACGTTACGGGAATGAGTTTTTCAGCGGGTGAATTAGCTTTAGAAATACAGAAACACGTTCCAGAGTTTAAGATCGATTATAAACCAGATTTCAGGCAAGCTATAGCAGATTCCTGGCCAATGTCCATTGATGATTCACTCGCTAGAGCAGAATGGGAATGGAATCCAAAATACGATTTACAAAAGATGACTAAAGATATGATCGACATCTTGAGAAAAAGATTATAAAATTATTATTTTTTTGAGTTTTTATTTTAAAATTTAAATCTATCCCGTTATCCATAGATATTAAATGTAATTAGGAGAAATATATATCTAGTGATAATAAAATGAAAATTGTATTCCATGAAAGATATTATGACTCAAGTTATGCAATGGATCCTGCTGCGTCTCCAGGACGATTAGAAGGAATCGTTGATCTTCTAACCAAGAATGAGGAATTTGAATTTATTTCACCCCAACCAGCCACACAGGAAGATATTTTAAGAGCTCATTCTAAAAGACACCATGACGCCATTAAACGAGATTTCACTCTCTTTGAACTATCGTCTTTAGCTGCGGGGGGAGCAATTTTAGCCGCAGAAAAAGCTTTTGAAGGAGAACCATCATTTGCGGTGATCAGACCACCCGGTCATCATGCATCCTCAGATTCTTGTTGGGGATTTTGCTACTTTAACAACATTAGCATTAGTTTATTAAAATTATTCTCAGAAGGAAAAATTAAATCTGCATTTGTACTTGACTTTGACCTACATACTGGAGATGGCAATTTGAATATATTAAAGAATCGAGATGATGGATTTAGAGTAGAAATTCAAAATCCAGGTGCCCGAACAAATAGAGAATACCTTATTGAAGTTGAAAATTACATGGAAAAATTAGAAGATATTGATATCCTTGTTGCTAGTGCAGGTTTTGATGAAGGTGTAGATGATTGGGGTGGACTATTAACTCCTGAGGATTATACTAGAATTGGAAATTTAATGAAACGTTATTCAGAAAAATTATGTAAGGGACGTAGATATGCTTTATTAGAAGGCGGCTACAATCATGATGTATTACCTATAAATGTCAAATCTTTTTGTAATGGGTTTAAATAACTAATCCATAACGTGATCTGGAATTATTTAACTTCAAAGTGGATTTAATATAAAACAAGTAGATAAGTAATTATTTCTATTATATTTCCCAAACCAAAGCTATCTAAATACTTGATGAAGATAAATAACTTTTCGTAGAAAACACATTTCGCTTTATTTATTTATTTTAATAAATATTTTGGATACAAAAAAAAGATAAAAAAAAAGGTTTAAAAGTTCCTTGATTTACCTTTCATATCGAAATTCGCTACAACCCCACTTCTATTCTTGAAATCCCAATTTCTTCCAAAATCATTATATTTCCAGAAATGAGTGTTGCAGATTTTTAAATCTGAAAGGTACATGCCGAATATGGAATTTTCAAGTCTTTGTGGATTTTTTCCGTCGAGCCCTGGAGTATAGGATAATTTCATTTCTCCGTAAGGCATGGTAACGTGGAAAGTATTTCCCTCTCTATTAAAATTAATATCCACATATTTTATTCCTAAGACTTTCGATAGAATCATCCCACCAGGAATTCTATTATTAAAAAAAGGTTCCAAGTACCTTTTTTGTTCTTCAGTAGTTTTATCGCTCAGATATACCCCTCCTTCTCCACCTTTAGTCAATACATCAGCAGCTTTATTAGAATATAAATCAATTACATGAATTGCCAGTACACCGGCGATATCCACATCTCCTATTTTTCCTTCGTCAATTTGATATAATTGAAATGATTTACAAGGAGTTTCTCTGTCTCTTCCAAAATAAAAAGAGCAATGCCCTTCTGCTGCACATGCTTCATGCCATACACCTTTCATACTCCAACTAATTCTTTCTTTTACTTCTTTAGACATTCTTTCATCCCTCTATCTATACAAAATTATACTAAATATATAATTTATAAAATGGAAAATAAAGCTTTTTATGAGAAAAGAACATAAAATCATATTTAATATTATTGACTCCTTTGTCTAAATATACGTTCAACCTCTTTTCTTCTTAATCAAGATTATAGTCATTATGCAACACATTCCGATAAGGGCGATGAGATCATAAATTAATTCTCATTTGAAGGTAATGAATATAATAAACAGAAAAAAACAGTGTATTTACTTCTTAAATTTCAGTATTGGGCTTATATAGTTAAAGATTAGAACAGTAAATCAATTAAAGAAAGTATCAACTTTAATTCTAAATCTTTTTTTTACGTCTAATTTTCATATTTTGACAGAAAAGTATATATAATTTGCAATAAGTTTTAGATGTAGGATTTTTTTTGCGAAATCCTATCTAACGAAAATTATAATCTAAAGGTAAGATTATGAAAAATTTAAAACAAATTTCAATTTTGGGAATTATTTTAGCGAGTATAATATTCAGTTTTTCATTCTACAACTTCGCAACTTACATTCCGTATACTGAAACTAAATCTAAAGAATTACTAAATCCTCGCACTTCATTGGTTGATCCTTTTCTCTATGAGAATTATGTGACAATAGGTGGTAGCTATATAGCAACTTCACATTATATTGAATTAGATAGCTCAAATAACATTTATATAACAGGTGATATAAAAATTAATGAAACAGAAGATACTGATGCATTTTTAGCAAAATTTGATAATAGTGGTAATATAATATGGTATATAACATGGGGTGGTGAATATGTTGACGCTGGAACTGGAATTGCATTTGATTCTTCAGGTAATGTGTACATGGGAGGCTCGACATCAAGTTTCGGTCCAGATGTACCCGATGCAAATTGGTTCTTAGCAAAATTTGATAATGCAGGAAATCAACTATGGAATTATTCCTGGGGTACTAATGAAGGAGAATGGGGTGGTAAAATTGCCGTAGATTCCTCAGATTACATTTATTATATCGGATCAACATGGGGTCATGGAGGACCCTCTGCCAACGTGGGATTAGTTAAATTCAACACTGCGGGAGTGATTCAATGGGCACGTTATTGGGGTCCTGGTGGTTATGATTCGCCAGCAGATTTAGTGATCGATTCTTCAGATAATATTTATATTGTCGCAGCATCAGATACTAGAGGTCTTGGTGGTAGAGATGTAGCTCTTATTAAATATGATAGTGCTGGAATATTACTATGGGATACAGCTTGGGGGAGTACTGGTTATGATCAACCAAGAGGAATTGCCCTTGATAATTTAGGTAATATCTACATTACTGGAATGACAGATAGTTATGGAGCTGGAGATTATGATATCTTTGTCACGAAATTTGATGGCGTTCCTAATCAGCTTTGGAATTTCACTTGGGGAGGTATTAATTCAGATATAGCAAGAGATTTAGTATTTGATACATCTAATAATATGTATATTGGTGGTTATACTGAGAGTTTTGGTTCTGGAAGTAGTGATCTTGTTTCAATTAAATATGATAATTCAGGAATTCAGCAGTGGAATAAAACTTGGGGAGGTACAGATTATGAAGAATGTAGAGGTATAAAAATAGATTCTTCAAATAATACATATATAACTGGGTTGGTTAATAGCTTCAATACAATAACTACAAATGCCCTAATCCTTAAATATAATAATACTGGTGTTGAGGAATGGTATAAGACTTGGGACGGAGAAAGTAAAGACGAATGTCGAAAAATTGCTTTTGATTCATTAGGAAATTATTATATAGCCGGAATTTCTGAGGTTTTCAGTAAAGGAGGAAGAGATGCGATAGTTATTAAATATGATCCTTCTGGAATTCACCAATGGAACGTAACATGGGGTGGTCATGAAGCAGAAGAAGCCCATTCTATTGCTATAGATTCTTACGATGATATTTATATCACTGGATCAACTGAAAGTTTCGGTCCAGGAGATTCATGCGCATTTCTTTTAAAATATAATAGTAATGGAGATTTACAATGGAATTTTACATGGGGAGGGAATTATGTTGAATCTGGAAGTGGAATTGCATTCGATTCTTTGGGTGATGTATACATGGGAGGCTCGACATCAAGTTTTGGTCCAGATGTACCCGATGCAAATTGGTTTCTAGCAAAGTTTGATAATGCAGGAAATCAACTATGGAATATATCTTGGGGTACTTATGAAGGAGAATGGGGAGGTAACATTGCCATAGATTCATCAGATTACATTTATTATATCGGATCAACATGGGGTCATGGAGGACCCTCTGCGAACGTGGGATTAGTTAAATTCAACACTGCGGGAGTGATTCAATGGGCTCGCTACTGGGGCATTGGTGGTTACGATTCGCCTAGAGATTTAGTGATTGATTCCTCAGATAATATATATATTATTGCAGGATCAGATAATAGAGGTTTTGGTGGTAGAGATGTAGCTCTTATTAAATATGATAGCGCAGGTACATTACAATGGGATACAGCATGGGGAAATACGGGTTATGATGATCCAAGAGGAATAACGCTTGACAGTTCTGGAAATATCTACATTACTGGATTAACAAATAGTTATGGATCTGGAGATTATGATATTTTCACTTTAATCTTTGACGAATTTGGTTTAATTAACTGGGTGAAAATATTTGGTTCTAATGAAGATGATGAAGCTTATGATATAAAATTCGATTCATCAAATAATCTTTTTATAGGGGGATGGACAAAAAGCTTTGGTACTGGAAGTGGTGATATGATCCTATTAAATTATGAAATTGATTTAAACCCTCCTGTAATATCTATAACAGAACCCGTTACTAATGAGTATTGCGGCGTAAATGGACCAGATTTCGAAGTTTTGATTAACGAGAACAATTTTGATGGTTCATGGTATACATTGGATGAAGGATTAACCAATATTACATTTTCTGGACTCACTGGTACAATAGATCAAACTGAATGGGAAAAGAAAGATAATGGCACAGTATATTTGAAATTCTTTATTCGAGATTTAGCAGGCTTTGAATATGATTCCATAGTTAAATTGAAGAAAGATATATGTTGCCCTATATCCTCAATTGATTTTATTCCTCACATCGAAATTACTGTTGTAAACAGATCTACACAATTTATATTAAGTGCTAATGATGGCGGTGGATGTGGAGTTTCTTCAATAAAATATAGGATAAACTATGATACTTGGATTGATTATTCTAGTCCATTCACACTCGCAAACCTAAGTCAAGGAAATCATCAAATTGAATTTTATTCAGTCGATGATTTAGACAATACAGAAGATATTCAAAGTATCTACGTTCAACTTGTAGATTTTAAATCTCTTCCAGAAATAAGTGGATATAATCTCTTACTTCTAATCGGGTTGGTTGGAGTTATCTCACTAACAATACTGCGAAAACGGATTAAATCAAAATTTTAATTTCTTTTTTTTTATTTCTTTTGAATAAAAAATTGACTATAGTTAGTTTTTTTTCGAATTGGAAAGAAACTTGTATGTAAAAAAAAAGTTTATTTATTTGATCCGAAAATAGGACTCTTCAAACTCAGTTTTACCTTTATATTTTTGTAAAAAGATGATACCCCCTGCATCTGTACCATCTCCTTGAAACATGAGAGGATTAACCTTTATTCCACATGTTTCAAATGCATTTTTAATATCATCCATTGATGGGGGGCAGCCTCTAATAGGTACTAATTCATTTATATTAGGATGATCTTTATTTTTGATATATTGACATTGCCCAACTAGGATTGTTTTATTCATGCCCGCGGAAGGTTCCATTATTTTTCCTGTTAGAAATTCGATGCCACCAAATGTATCCCCATTCCATGCATTTTTCAGTAATACCAGCATTAAGCCATTAATCATGCTACAGTAGGTACACATGGAAGTATCATATCGCCTGTATTTTAATCCTTTAAATTGTCTTCTATAAAAAGGAAGCGGTAAATCACCAGTTTCATTATAAATGAATTCCCATTCGTGATGGGAAGCTACGGCTTCGACTTTTTCTCCAACAATCTCAATATCTGATAAACTAGTCGATCTATCTTTATCTTTAGCAGCTTGTACCAAGTGTGGTACATCTGAAGGTTCTATACCTAATAATTTTGCACCTACTATATCAGCTGATAAAATATCTTTTGATGCGATTAACAAATTTGTTCTATGAGCTTTTCCATCCATTGAGGGACCACGTTCTAGTGTATAAATTCCATCAATAAGTGTTAAACACGGGGGAATATTATTTGGAAGCTTTGCTACATTGAAATGGAGGTTTTTTATAGGATCAGCACTATGAAATTTCTTTCGAGATGGAATGTTGATAAATCCTTTAAGATTTTTTATTCCCAAACTTACTACTGCTTGACTATGAGTTTTTAAAACAGGTAAACTAATAATATAATCAGCTTTCAGCGGATCAGAGGCAAAATTTACAAGAAATTCACACCCCATATCTATTTTTTCATATGGCCTATCATTAGTATTAATTAGTTTTACACCAAATCGTTCTTTAAGTTCATTATACCCTAATTTTTTGAAAGCATCTTGAGCAGCTTCATCACTTTGAAATCCCTCACCAATTGTTATGTCATCAATTCCTTGTTCTTTTAAAATGGTTACAACATCTTCCATAACCCGGGATGTAGTAATTACACCCCATTTAGGATGAGGTCCACTGCTCCAGTAGACAATATTTGGTTTAATGAAAATTTTTGCATCCTTAGGCAAATCATCGAATAAATTTGATAATTCAATTACCTTTCGAACAGATTCTAAAGGTTCTTCATATTTAACAACAGAAACTAAATTTTTACTCATGTACGTAATTACACCTTATCTTTTAAAATATATTAAAAATATTAGTGAATTGAATATTAAATATTTTAATATTGTTTTAGAAATAAGCCGAAAAATTCCTTAATTTACTCTTTTACTTTCTTTTCCCAATCTTCTCTTAAGATTGCCATTATTATTTCGTCGTGATATTTACCTTTACGATATCTCGCTTGCCTTTTTCTACCTTCTTCAACAAACCCTACTTTTTGGTATGTTTTAAAGGCGCGAGAATTGAATTCATAAACAGATAATTCAATTCTGTTTAAATTCAAGATGTAAAAACAATATTCTACAAGTAATTCCATAACTTCTGTACCATATCCTTTATTTTGATAATTTTTCTCACCGATAGTAATCCCGCAAGTACATGCTCTATTTCTGCATTCAATATTATGTATCGCACAATTTCCTATGATTTTATCGGATTCCAATTCTTCTATAATTTGAATTGAGAAATGTATTGCATCTTCTTTATGTTTAAGCGCATCAAACCATTTTTCTTCCATATCTCTAGTCATTGGTTTATACATCGTCAAGTA
The DNA here is from genome assembly GCA_030667705.1 of Promethearchaeota archaeon. Classification (GTDB taxonomy): domain Archaea; phylum Asgardarchaeota; class Lokiarchaeia; order Sigyniarchaeales; family SOKP01; genus SOKP01. The sequence continues at coordinate 21,436 of DAOUVJ010000016.1, forward strand.
TTGCGTAATCTCTGGATCGTTAAACCATTTTAGAAAAAGATCTATATGTTTCTTTTCAAGAGGAATTAACCTAATTCTCTTTCCTTTTAGCATAAAACTAGGATTATTATAAAAATTATAAAATTAACGAATAAAAACAGTTTTTTCAAACTGAAGAGAATAAGAATTAAATATGTGAACTGATTTAACTGAAGAGGAAGCGGAAATTGGAATACACAGAGTTGAGAAAATTGACATTCAAAAATATAAGAAAACTATTAAGAACTCATTAGAATCACTTGAGAAATGAAATTTTAAAAATATTCAAGACAATTAGAACATATAATAGTTTTAAATGAAATAAAATTAAAATTAGAAAAATATCTTAGCTCTACGAGCAAAATATTTAACCACCTCAAAAGAGGCTATGCATATTAAAGATATTAAGAAACAGATTAGCCAATCTAATGCTGTAAGATGCATGAAGAAGAAATTAATGTCCCATTCTGCTAAAGTTACTTGAACCCCTGGTAAATACATTAAAAGTAAGAATAACCCGAAGAGTAGACCAATGAGAAGGTACATGGTTTTGGTGCTATCTTCTTTTATACTTTTAATTAATGACTTGTTTGGTCTACGAATCTGATATATTAAGAAGGATTCACAGAAAAATATTGTTGTCATGAGCATCGTTAAGGTTTTAGCAACGGAAAGGTCCATACCAGGTGAATAAAGTGGTTGCGTAATTGGTGAATAAAGATATGCATCATTTAGTGCTCCAAAATTCGTATTTTCAAAAAAGACAGGATAGATTCCAGTAATTGTTATAAAATATACAATGATCATGCTTAATGCTAAGAGTGAACCGAATATGAATAATAATATAAAGGTGTTTTTACTCAGGATTTCTTCCTCATCTCTCGGTTTTTGTTTCATCACATCTTTCGACGTAGAATCAAAAGTTAAAATTAACCCAGGAAACATGTGAACCGTTATGGATAGAAAAATCCATTGCATGTTGAAAGGTTCGCTTAAAAAATAGGGTAAATCAAATAGTATTGCAAGAATAAATTGTACAATTCCTTCGAATACGTTAATACAGATGTAAAAGAATACTACTGCGCGAACACGTGAAAATATCCCTCTTCCTTCCTCAATTCCGGTCACTATAGAATTGAATGAATCATCGCTAATGACCATATCAGATGCTTCCTTGGCGACATCTGTACCTTGAATGCCCATTGCAATACCTGCATCAGCCATGTTGAGCGCGAGGGCATCATTTACTCCATCTCCTGTCATGGCTACCACTTTATCAGCATCTTGATATCGCTCTACAATATCTTGTTTATGTTCTGGGGAGACCCTGGCAAATACCTTAATCCGGTTGAAATCGTAGAAAGAGCTGATATTCTTTACATCCTTACCCTCAACAACTAAATCATTATCCTCATCAGTAACTATTGAAATTTGTTTAGCAATTGCTTTAGCTGTTATAGGAGAGTCACCTGTAATCATCACGACATCTACGCCAGCATCATGACATGCTTTGACACTTTCTTTGACACCCTCTCTCGGTGGATCTAATATAGTCACAAAACCAATATATATCATTTCTGATTCACATATACTCCTTCCAGATTCATTTTCTTCCGGAGGGATAACATCAAGTTTTTTATAACATAAACACAAGATTCGATAACCTTGATTTGCATAAGATTGCTCGATTGCAGTAATTTTCTCCCTAATCTCATCAGTAAAATCTAATTCAGTATTTTTAAAAATTACTTTATTACATAGAGGTAAAAGGATTTCACTAGCGCCTTTCGTAAATGAGTAAAATTTCCCCTCTCTTTTATATATTTTAGTCATTCTTTTTACTTTAGAATCAAAAGGATACTCACGTATGTATTCAAAATCATCAAGCATGTGATCGCCCATTCCTTTTTGAAATAAAACCATTAAGGCTCCTTCCGTTGGGCTTCCTATTACACTCCAATTATTGATTAATTTACCTGAGATTTCGAGCTCATTTTTAACGAGTGCAGAATTGTTGTTCAAAAATCCTGATATTAATAGTAGTTTTAATTGTTGGTGCTCTTCAATATGTCGAACATATTCTGGATTTTTAGGATCTTCTGAAAGGATAATGTCTCCTTCAGGATCATAACCACTGCCAGTAACTTTATATAGTGCTCCGTTAGTCCATACGTGTTGAATGGACATCTGATTTTTAGTCAAGGTACCTGTCTTATCACTACAAACAATACTTACACGTCCTAAACTATCAACAGAAGCAAGATTTCTTATAATAACGCCTTGATGCGCCATTGCAACGACACCAGTAAGTAAAATTATGGTAACTAATAATGGTATATTTATTGGTAATAAATCAAGAGCTGCATTTAGACTTTCGACGATTTCTATATTGTGAGGGGGTATTATCCATTTTATAAATATAATAATCAACCAAAATCCGGTCACGATTAAACCGAGCCATTTCCCAAAATTATTCATCTTTTCTCTTATGGGTATTTCTGAAGATCCTGCGTCCTCTAATCCTTGAGAAATTTTTCCTATCTCTGTATCTTTCCCCGTTTTTACAGTTATTGCGGTACCATTACCAGTTGTAATATAAGTCCCATAAAATACCATGTTATTGCGTTCTCCAATAGAAATATCTGGCGTGGTCAATGTCCTTCCATCATTAAACTTTTTAACCGGTTCAGATTCTCCTGTTAAACTTGATTCGTTTACTTCTAAATTAGATGATTGGATAATTCGACCATCTGCGGGTATTCTATCACCTTGCTTTAGAACCAATAAATCTCCTACAACTACTTCTTTTGTAGGTATTTCTAATTTCTGACCACCTCGAATGACAGTTGTAGTTGGAGCGGTCATTTCGCGTAGAGCATTAAGCTTTTTCGTGGCTCGATATTGTTGAACAATTGCCACAATGCAATTTAATGCTACTATTGCAAGCGTTAATAAAACAAATGTTAGATTTCCCTCATTACCAAAAATTGCCGCTAAAAATAAAATAAGTGCGCCTATTAAATAGATCACTATTAACCAATTAAACAGTGGGGCCAGGTATATTTTAATAAATCCTTTGGATGCTTTAGGGATTTCATTATATCCATATATTTGGATTCTATTCTGAGCTTCTTCTCGAGGTAATCCATTATTTGAATCTGTTTTAAACTTACTATAAATCTGATCTAAATCATGAGTGTAATATGTTTCATTCATTTGAAATTCTCCCGTGACACATTAGATAATATTAATAATAATTTCGTAATAATAATAAATAGTCTATAACAATGATTATTTTTAATTCATTTCTTTTTCAAATAAAAAAATAAGTTATTCAATGCTTATTATTGAAATATTATTCATGAATACGATCGTATTAGTATAATCTATAATGAAAAAATCAAAATATCATGTTTTTAGATCGTGCTACATGCTTGAAAATTTCAATTCCAATTATTCCTGGTAATGCCAATAAGATACATGCTAACCAATCGAATCCGCTGAGGAATATGAAATTAATTTGAAAATCTAAGCCCCAAATATCATTTATGTATGTATTAACTACATTAGAGAAATTGACATGTAATATGTGAATTCCGAGAGTAAAAGTGCATATTAAAAATAAAGATATGTTGAATTCCTCTTTTATACTTTTAATTAATGATTTATTTGGTCTTCTAAAAGTCCATATAAATGTTGTTTCTACGATGTAAATTGTAGTGATTAACATGGTTCTTGCTTTTTGGTTTAATAAATCTTGAGGAGTTGATCCCGCAGGAAGATAACTTAAGATTGTATTAAGATTCCACTCATTTAATGGAAATAATCCACCTAATGTAAATTGAAGTATTAAAACCAAACCTAATCCAATTAAAAAAGCTTGAAGAACTAGCATGATCCACATGTTTCGATTTAATAGTTGCTGTTCATCTCTGGGCGGCTCTAGCATTACATCTTTAGGATGTGAGTCAATTACTAGTGCTATGGAAGGAAGAGAATGGACTATTACAAATATATATATATGTTGCCATTCTGAAGCAAATAGTTGAAATGTGGGAATGAACTCATAACTGAAAAAAACAACAGCTTCCATGAGGTTCAAACAAATGAAAAAAAATATGATATTTCTAATTTTTGCAAATAATCCTCGCCCAATTCTAACTCCTTTTTCAATAGATGCAAAATTGTCATCTGAAATGACAAGATCTGCGACTTCCTTTGCAACATCCGTCCCAGTTATTCCCATTGCAATTCCAGCGTCTGCTAGTTTCAATGCAAGCGTATCATTAATCCCATCGCCAGTCATGGCTACAACGTGTTTTTGATCGCCATTTTGTCCTTGATATCTTTTGACAATAACTTCTTTGTCTGTTGGAGCAACTCTAGCAAAAACCCTAACTTTCTCAAATTCCTCATCCGAAAGATCTTGAATTTCTGCTCCTTCCACCACTAAATCTCCTTTTTTAAATATTCTACTTTGAGCAGCTATAGTTTGGGCAGTTCTAGGATGGTCTCCTGTAATCATTATAACTTTAATTCCACCATCTTCACATTTAGAAACGGACTCTTGAACACCCGATCTTACGGGGTCAAGGATTGAAAAGAATCCCAAAAATGTTAAATTTGATTCAACAGTTTCTCTATTAAGAGTTTTTTCTTTATCTATTGGTTTGTAAGCAATAGCAAGAGTTCTATATCCTTGGTTTGCCCTTGTACTGATCAAACTCTGAATATCTTTTTGGAGTTCTTCTGAAATTGGCTTGAATGCTCCATTCACTTCAATTTGAGATGATAATTGCAAAATTTTTTCAGGAGCTCCTTTAGTAAATACAAAATGGTCCTTTTTGTCTTTTGATTCGCACACTGTTGACATTCTTTTCAATTCAGAAGTGAATGAAAATTCTTTAATCACATCATATTTATTCTTTATATCATAAGTCATGAATCCTGCTTTTTCTGCTAATACTAATAGAGCAGACTCTGTCGGTGACCCTATAGATCTTCGTACAGCCTTTTCTTTTTGATCTTTCATTCGAACTTTTATATCTTCATAGACTAGCTTCGCATAATTGTTTAATATACTTGAATCTATAAATTTTTGAAACGTTCGATTATCATTCAGATTAATTTCATCACCATGTAATACAATTATTCCATCAGATTCATATCCAGAGCCTGTAACATCATATTCTAATTCATTTAACCAGAACTTATTCACACACATCTCATTGCGAGTAATTGTCCCTGTTTTATCAGAGCATATTATAGAAACACGACCTAGTGATTCTATTGCAGCTATGTTTTTAACAATAACACCACTTTGAGCCATGTTCAAAACACCTGTTATTAATACTAAGGTGGATAATAAGGGTAAGTTTATTGGCATTACATTCATGGAGCGTAAAATCGAACTGATTAAAGCTTCACTGATAAAGTGCCCGTAAAAATTACCTTCAAGTGTTAATATGATAAATTTATAGATTATTAAAATTATCAAAATAGAAATAAGAAGACTGCCCAATATATAACCCAATCTGTTTAATTTCTTGGTTAAGGGTATGTCTTCGATACCTCCCATTTCATTAAGCTGAGTCGATATTTTTCCGATTTCTGTATTAATGCTTGTTCCATAAATTATGATTTTTCCCCTACCCGTATTCACATAAGTACCCATGAAAACGATGTTAGATTGTTTCTGGATTGGAAGAGAAATCTTCTCAAGAAGACCTTCTTGTTTTTCTACAGCTTCTGATTCTCCCGTGAGTGGTGCTTCATCCACTGTCAAGTTAACAGCGTCTATAATTCTTCCATCTGCAGGAATTTTGTCTCCTTGCTTAAGTAGTACAATATCACCAGGAACGATTTCTTTAGTCGGGATCTCGAATTGGATGCCATCTCGTAAAACCGTTGCTTTTAGAGCGGCAATTTTGCGTAAAGAATCCAATGCCTTCTGAGCTCTAAACTGTTGAATAATTACTGTAATCGAATTTGTAATAACGATAGCAAATGTGAATAAAGCAGATGCATATTCTCCAAGTAAAATTACAAATATTCCCGTAAATATGAGGATAACTATTAGAATATTAAAAATTGGCGCTAAATATATTTTCCAAAGAGATTTTTTTATCTTTGGTAATTCATTATAACCATGTTTTAAATACCTTTCATCTAATATTGAAGAACTTAAACCAGTATTGAGATCTGTCTCAAACTCGGATGCTACTTCTTCAGCTGTTAAAATATAATAATTTTTTTGTGAAGAAATTGATACACTCATCTTAATCTCAAGTAAAATTTAACTATCAAAAAGTAATAATAAATTAGCATTCAAAGCTTATTAATTGTATAGCAATAAGGTGTATTTGATTTATATTGTTAATTCTTGGGGATCTCCTAAGATGTCTTTCAAAATGTGAAATTTCTTTCTTATTGTTGTGCTTGAAAATCTGCTGATTTGTTGAATTAAACTTTGAGTAAATATTTTCGGATTTTCAAGAGTCTGACCAGAAAAATAGATGAGGCCTGCAGCAAAAGCCTTGTAATTCAAATTTTGAAGGAATGAATAAGATATGCGTTGAAGAATTTTATTAGCTATCAGCTGCATATCAATTTTTAATCTTTCAAACTCATTTTTATTTTGAAAATGGTTTTTGATTAATTCAAAAGGAATGTTATTAATATC
>DAOUVJ010000087.1 GCA_030667705.1 Promethearchaeota archaeon
AAGTTTCAAAGAGAGAGATAAAACAGCTTTTGGAAGAAAGTGACAAACGTGGTTTAGTCCACCAGATTATATATTTTCCTAATCCGTTATTCTATTATGTAGTATGTAATTGTTGTCCATGCTGCTGTATAATTATGAATAGATTCTTAAAAACCGGATCTCCTCAGATGATCAAAAGCGATTTTATATCAATAACTAATGTAAAATCTTGTACAAATTGTGGTATCTGTGAAGAATGGTGCCATTTTGGGGCAAGAAGAATAATAGATGGTTTATTTTTTTTTAATTCAACCAAATGTTTTGGATGTGGCATCTGTGTGTCTAAATGCCCTAATAATGCGATTAAATTAGGTATAAAGAGATAGATTGTAAAATTCGGATAAGACAATAGTTAAATATAAAATTTTTATTAGGAGTATAGTTATTTGTGATTAATTTTAACTTTTACATGTCCGGATCCTAAAATGAAAGAATTTATTAAGGGGTTAAACGCCAACCCTTAGGATTCGATTTTGAATATTGTATGACACCATGTTCTTTTAACAAATCCACTTGTTCTTCAACATCTGATTCACTATATCCCAAAATGATTATTTCATTTATCAATTTTGTTCTGGTGGGAATCACTCTATTTTTCTCGAGATTATGTGTGATAATATACCTGAGATTTTCGTCAATTTTTAGTTGTTCTTCAGATTTATCTGGAGCTTTTTCTTTTTGCAATGCTCGAATTAGACTTGCTCCTTTGGAAGCAACTATTTCAGTTTCAATTTTAGTAGCAGTTTTTGGTTCTTGTATAACTCCTCCAGAACCGATATCCTCTTCAGAAAGACTCCATAAAGAATAACTCACTTTCGCATAAGTACCGGGTTTCTGACTTCTCATTAATTCAAACTCATTTTTAATATTTTCTCTCAAATAACCTATCTTCTGTAATTCTTTGGTAACTCCATCAATAACTCTTGTTTCATTTAAAATTTTAAAAATATAATCTCGAAGATTTGATGGAACTGTCTTTATTTCCAACTGTTGTTCTAATTCCTCTTCACCAACTTTAGGTTTTTCACTTTTAATAATACCCATTTTATCTGGTACCTCTAATTTTGGCTTTTCTCCCCATTCAAAATCAGAAACACACCTCAAATTTCTATCATACCCTCCAAAAACTATGTTAATTAGACCTTGTTCAACATCCAAAATCGGAGAGACAATTTTTATTGAATTTGAGGTAGCAGTTTTCCATTTCAACCCAAAATTTGTTGAGTCTATTTGTTGATTATGATATATTAGTAATGTTCCATCTGCACATCCAACAATGATTTCTTTAGCATTATCTCCATCTACATCAGCCACTCGGATTGAAATCGGTCGACTGCCTTCAATTTCAATAGAATTAAGTTCTTCTCCATCAGCATTATAAATGTTTATTTTTGAATCATCCGTGCCAACAATAATATCATTATAGCCATTATTTACTACATCTCCAATGTCAATAGCATTAATTTGAGATTCTAATTCTCGTTGCCATATTATATCAGGTGTTCCATCTTTAATTTGTATCATTTGTAACATTCCATTCTTTGTTCCAATAATTAATCCTTGGAGAGGATCTTTATTATTAGATAATTTTAAGCATCCTGAAGCACAAGAAGTGACCCAAGAAGCATAGTATAATACAAATTTAGGAGATGTAGCATCAATGTTATCAAAGATTTTAACTGTTTTATCTTCACCACAATGAATTAGTTCGATATTTCCATCATTCGTTAAATCTCCCGCGGTTACACACAAAACTTTCCCAGAAGAGCGATAATTCATTATGGTTGCTAGTTTGTTTAACCCTTTGACGAATTTCAAAACGAGAAAATTGCCATCACCCGCTCCCACTAATATTTCATCACATCCATCAGAGGTGATATCGATAGGATAACTGCAACGGCACCACCCATCAAATGGAACGCTATCTAAAATTTGCATTTCATCATCCATCAAGTAAAGCGTTTTATCATGTCCACCGAAAACATAGAACTGCTTTTCGTCGCATTTTAAAATGGAACACGTGAGAACAGCTTCCGGAGCTTCAAACATCCACTTTAAATTGAAGCGCTTTTTTAACTTTGACATAATTATAAAAATTAGTTATTGAATTTATAGAATTTTTCTTACAATTTAATTACTATTACAATTAATCCACTAATCTATAAAGAAGTTATTTAAAGAATATTTAATCCTTGTGATAATAGACAAATAAAAATAAAAATAAAAAAAAGAAATTTATAATAATAAAATTATAATCCTAATTGAGCATCGCTGGGACTGTATTCACCAGTACCGTTTATTTCATATGTGATTTCCATGCGATCTCCTGCATCCAGCTTCTTGATCGTCCACTTGAGAGTGTCACTTCCAACTTCATCAGTAATCTCCGGTTTTTCAGAATAACTACCATATTCAAAACTATCCGGTACTTTATCCATCAAAACTAAATTCTGAAGAGCTGCTGTACCAATGTTTTCTACAAGTAAGATAATCTTATAACTTCCTAATTTACCAACAGGTACAACTTCTTTTCCAATACGAAATCTACGACGAAGATGAAGAGCTTCTACAACAGGTACTTCAGGCTGGAATTCTAATTCAGAAGACATTGGATAAGTGTTGGCATTAAACATTAATTCTGACTCAAACTTAGCATCTTGGACAGGATTCACACAATGGATTGGATATTCAAATTGTAAACTGGATTCTGGGTCGAACATTCCTGATTCTGAATTTCTCAAGTCTTTTAATAAGATTTTAAATACGCTACCATCAAAAGAAACAGCATTAGAACCTAATTCAATTTCACTTCCATTCCACAATAACTTAATTTCATCAGCTTTGGGAGGTTGAAATTCGTTAGTGAAATACTGTTGGGTGATCTTTACTTCATTTAATGGAGCTGAGCCATTATTTACAATTTTAAGCGTGGCAAAAATATCTTTCTCCTTGTAAGTAGGTACTTGATCAATATCGTAAAACATATCTCCTGTCATGCTGGCAATTTCTAAGATAACATCTGAGATTGTAACTGAACCGTTAACAAGAGTTTGAAAATCAGGCATGACTCTAAACTCAAGTTTCTTTCTAAAAGCAGGGTATTCTTCAGATTCATATTTCCATTTCTTAGAGTGCCATTGTGCGCCTGCAGGTAGGAGAGAAACGTCATTTGGATCAATATCGACAAATTTGGTTCCTTCATTATCAGGGGAAAAAACGTCCGCATTGAATAATTGAATAATAAATTCAGATGCATTTTCAAACACTAATTTGCAATCCCATACTCCTGGTTCTGCATCAAGTTCTACAGTGTCGACATAGAATCGATTGCGGGTATATGCATCATATTTATCAATTTCTAAACCCCCAGCAAAAGACGAGGATCCTTGGTATGTAATCTCAATTGGACCTGTTTTTCGGGCGGTTATATCAGATACGGTGATATTGCTTGTAAACTTCAAAATGGCTGTACGACCTGGTTCTAACTTATCAATTGTCCAAACTACTTTATTACCTTTCACATCTGCGCTTCCTACTGAAGTATTTCGGATCATTGTTCCTGTGAAATCGGGTGGGATTGTTTTGACTAATTTAACGTCAGATATAGCTTTTTCAAACATTGAACGTAACCCAACTGCAAACCATACTACGTTCTCTTTATCAATGGAAATTCCAAATGATTCTAAGGAATAATCTGCGGAATTCATCCCTCCATCGGGATAAGTCTCGTCTTCTTCCTCTTCCTCTTCTTCCTCTTCAACTTCAGTAACTACAGTTTTTACTTTAGAACCAGCTTTGCTCGTTTTATTTTTTAAATTTTCCAAATCTGCTTCAATATCCCTCACAGTTAAAACATCATCTGCATTTGGGAGGGTATTAACATATTCTTTTACTAAAAATAGATTAGGAACTTCATCCTTAATTTGAAATTCGTGAGTTTCAACATTTGTATCATCGTCCGTACCCAATTCTCGGATTTTAATATCTTCTGAGGCTAAATCGGTTTTTTCGATATTTTTTAGTGTGATGTCAATATCCCAAATTCTATCTTCTTTGCTGGGATTTTCTATATTCAGATTTCCTTGAAAGTTCATGGATTCAATATTAGATTCATGATCTAATTCAACGCTTACATTTTCAACAATTTTTACTAAACCTAATAAACCCTCGCGATTTCCATCTTTTAATAAAATGGAACCTTCTAAAGCGCCTGTATCTGCATCATAAGTTTCAATCACAGGAGTAGTAAGATCTCTATCAACCAAAGTGACCCTTCCATCATCCTTATCTGAGCGTTTTAATCCTTCAGCGAGCTTTGATTCATCTGCTTCAGAGGCATCCCAACCATATTTCTGTGTTGGTTCTTCTTCTCGAGGTTTCTTATCTTTCTTACGTGCCATTGTTCATCAATTTTTTTTAATTTTTGTTAGATATTCGATGTAACAAATACACTTATTATGATTAAAAAAGATTTTTCATTTTTTATAGAATATCAAAATTTGTCGGACTTAAATCAGAAAAATCTTTTTTCGAAGTTATTTTTTCCATCTGGAGGAAAATGAGGCTCAATGAATTTAGATCCACACATAGGGCATGTTTTTTTAACTTTTTTAGATGTAGGATCTAAAATTCTGAAACTATATCCACATAGGGGACAAGTTTTAATCAAATCGTTTCCTATTCCTTTAATTTTTATTTTTTTATCCATTATCTTTCATTTTTTTAGTGATTAGGATTAAAAGCAAATCATTTACATTACATCCAGTAGGACCGGATATTATTTCAGTTCCAATGTCTTTAAAGAACGCGTTTGAATTGTTATCATCTAGTAATTGTGTAAGATCTATATTTTGAGATGAAATTCGAGATATCGTGTTATTATCAATTAGGCAACCCATCGCATTACTATTACCTTCAATGCCGTCAAGATTGACACCTATAATTACATGGTTGTATTCAGATATTGAATTTTTAACATCATTTAAATAACTTAGCAACATTTCTTGATTTCTACCACCGATTCCATCTCCTTTAATTGTAACTGTAAGTTCTCCTGTAGCAATTAGAGCTATTTTATCAATCCCTTCCTCGTTAGAGAGTTTTAATTTTTCTGGAATGATATGTGATAATTGAACTCCAAATTCTCTTGCCTCACCCGACATATTATTGGAGAAGTAATCAACAAGGAAATCTTGCCTTTTTAATAAGGGTATAATTTCTTGAATGACAGATTCAACGCTACCAATCAAATAGTTTTTTACTCGTGAAAAAGAGGGATCTTTTTCTTTAGGAGTCTCTAATTTTGGATTGTTTAAGCCTTCTTCAATTACTTTACCGACAGAAGAGGGAATTTTATTCCAAATCTTATATTTTTCAAGAATTCTTTTTGCGTCTTCAAACGTAGATAAGTCAGGAACGGATGGTCCAGATGCAATCGAATCCAAATCATTTCCAACTACATCAGAAATAATTAGAGAAATCAATCTAGCACCACTTGTATCGTGTACTCTTTTCGCTAAATTCCCCCCTTTTATAGATGATAAGTGTTTTCTTACAACATTTATCTCTTGAATTGAAGCACCCGATGCAATAAGGAGTGAATTTACGATTCTTAATTCTTCCAATCTTATTCCTTCTCTTGGTAATGGTAAGAGTGCTGAACCTCCTCCTGAAATTAAGCATATAATAAGATCATTGGATGTAGATCTGTCAATAAGTTGCATCATCTTTCTTGTTCCTTCGAATCCGGACTGATTAGGAATTGGATGTGAAGCATGATTAATCTTAACATTGCTTGTGCTTTCATAAATGCTTACATCTTGATTTTGCGGAACATTTATTATTCCTTGGTATTGGATATTGGGTATTTTTAGAAGGAGTTTTTCAAGAGAAAAGAACATGTTTGCACTTGCTTTTCCACCCCCAATGATGTAAATAGTTTTAAAATCCTCTAATGGATATACATCATCTTGAATGTATAAGGTATTATTCATGACTTTTACAGATTTTTCCATCAATTTTCTCGGCATCACTGATTGTATAGCTTTTTCTAAACAGTCTAAAGCGATTTTTCTGAGATTTAATTCTATCTCCGATAATTCGCTAGATAATAATTGCGCCAAATTTTTGATCACCAAATTTATCATAATAAATACTCCTCATGTAAGAAAGCAAACATTGCATTTAATTAAACTTAAAATTGGTTGTATTATTTTGATCCTTAATGTTATAAGATATGAAAACATAAAAATTAAAGTAATTGAGCGTAAGATGACCGAAATGTATGATGTTGCCGTTATTGGAGCGGGTCCGGGAGGATACCATGCGGCAGTGAGGGCGTCACAGTATGGAGCAAGGGTAGCCTTGATTGAAAAGCGAAATTTAGGAGGAACGTGCTTGAATTGGGGTTGCATACCCACCAAGGCACTATTTGCCTCTGCCGAATTAATCCAGACCATAAGAGAACACGGGGAAGAATTTGGGATATCTTGTGAACTTAAAGTTGATTTTGCCAAGGCTGTAGAACGGAAGAATAAAGTTGTTAAGGAATTGGTTGAGGGAATTGCAGGACTTGAAAAAGCTTGGAAAAACGATGTGTACAATGGTCATGGTAAAATTATTGGTGGAAATGCCAATGATGGATTTGATATTACCATTAACGGAGAAGAAACCCAGAATATAAAAGCAAAAAGAGTGATTATTGCAACTGGATCCTCTCCAGCTTTGATTCCCGCCTTCAACATTGATCATGATAGAATTTTAACAAGTGATGATATATTACACCCTGATTTTAAAAATGTCCCAGAAAGATTATTAATTATCGGAGCTGGAGTCATAGGGTGTGAATTTGCCAATATTTTTACGACTTTTGGTTCTAAAGTCACAATATTAGAATATCTCTCAACCCCTATAGCTACGGAGGAACCCATGGTTATTAAAGAGCTACAAAAGAAGTTAGTAAAAATGGGTATAGATATAAATGTATCTCAGAACGTTTTATCTGTTGAAAATACGGGCTCTGGGGTAAAAGCTACAACATGTTCCGCAGATGTTCCACGAGACCAAGTTGATAGTGCCGAAAAATCATATTTTGAAGCTGATTACTGCTTAGTATCAATTGGAAGAGCTCGTGAATCGAAAGATTTGGGTTTAGAAGAATTGGGTATTGAAACAAACAGGGGAGCAATAGCAATCGATCAAAAAACCTGCGAAACTGCTGTAAAAGGTATTTATGTAATAGGTGATGTTGCTTTATCTGGAGCACCAATGCTTGCCCATATTGCAAGTTATATGGGTGATGTTTCCGTAGCAAATGCTTTAGCTAGTATTGGAGGGTTCCCTGTAAAAGAAAGAACAACAGATTATAAAGTAGTCCCTGCTACGATTTTTACCAGCCCAAATATTGGTTCTGTTGGTCTACGGAGAAAACAAGCTAAAGATTTAGGTGTAGATATAGCAATGGGACGATTCGCATACATGTCCTTGGGCAAAGCGAAGTGCGCTGGCCACGAAGAAGGGTTTATTATGATTTTAGCTGATAAAAAAACCCACAAAATAATAGGCGCTTCCTGCATTGGCGCGGAAGCCCCAGAATTGATTGCTGAAGTTGCTTTAGCGATGCAGCATGGACTAACTGTTCATGACATTGGTGAAACCATTCATAGCCACCCTACAATATCAGAAATGGTTCTTGAAGGCGCAGAGGACGTATTTGGCTTCGCTATTCACAAAAAAGGCAGACCTGTATATCATTAATACTCTATCTTTTTTTTAATTTTTATCTTTAACTTTAACTTTTTGGCTATTCTTTAAATTTTATTAAGAAGTAAAATTTATGATTAATCATGAAAGAAGATCCAAGAAAGAAATATATTGGCTTGTTACCTCAAGATCAATTATTAAAGTTATATGCAAAACATGTGAACGCACCCAAAGTTCGTACCTTTAAAGGATTTGGATTCGGTGTAATGCCTGGAGAGAGATCTGGAATAAAATTTAAAACTTTAGCTGGCGTCAAATCTTCCGATCCGCCATTAGAAATTTACAATTGTAGATCCAGTGGTGGTGTGTTCAATTTAGGTCATAGTAATCCTCAAATTGTCCAAGTATTGAAGGATGCATTAGATGCGGGGCTAGATATTGGGGACCACATGTTATTATCCGAGTGGAGAGCTCTATTAGGTAAAAAATTAGCCGATTTAATGCCTCCCGGAATTACTAAAACAACTTTTGGTGTAAGTGGAGGTGAAGCTATAGACACAGCGATTAAATTTTCACGCGCATATACTAAAAGAAAGGGTTGTGTATCTGCTATAGGAGGATATCATGGACACACTTTAGGAGCATTAGCAACTGGAGATTCTGGATTTAAAGAATCTTTCCTATGGGATATTCCTGATTTTCATCAAGTTCCATTTGGAGATATAGATTCTATGCGAAAAGCTGTAACTGAAGATGTAGCATGCGTAATATTAGAAACAATTCCAGCTACAGGTGGTGTTTTGATTGCTCCAGAAGGCTATTTTGCAGAAGTTCGTGAGATTTGCGATGATAAGGGTGTCATGTTAATAATGGATGAGGTTCAAGCAGGACTTGGTAGAACTGGTGAATTTTGGGCGATTTATGGGGGAATGTATTCTAATGAGAAAGTAATACCTGATTTCATTGTGTGTGGCAAAGGAATGAGTTCTGGAATTTATCCCCTATCTACATGCAGTTACAAACCATTTATAGAAAGAGCTGTATTTAAAGATGATGCCTTTATACATATTTCTACTACGGGAGGGTCTGATTTGGGTTGTGCAGTAGCTAATGCTATGCTTGACATTCAATCTGATCCAAAATTCCTTGATCATGTGAAAAAGATGGGGGCTCTTTTTGGAAAGGGATTGAAAGAAATTGCTAATGAAAATTCAGAACTTATTAAAGAAGTTAGAGGAAGAGGATTGATGTGGGGGATAGAATTTCGAGATGAGGATGACTGTTTAAAGAGCATGCTTTATTGTATCCAAGAGGGGGTTCTATTAAATTATTGTGGAAATAAAAAGGATACATTAATAATTATGCCACCTCTAATAGTGAAAAAAAATGAGATTGAAGAAGTTCTTATTAGAATTAGAAATGGTATACAAAAATTAAGAAAATAAAAAAGCTTGATTAATATGTGCGATACGTATGTTGCTTTAGGGAATTGTACTAAGGATAAGAATGTCATTTTTGGTAAAAATAGTGATCGTTTAGGAGCGGAAGCTCAATTAATAACCCATGCTCCCAAGATGAAATATTCTAAAGGGGATGTTTTAGAATGCACCCATATTAGCATTCCTCAAGTATCAGAAACTGCTTCCGTGTTATTAAGTCAACCTTACTGGATGTGGGGGGCTGAAATTGGTGCAAATGAGTATAGTGTAGTCATAGGAAATGAGGCTGTTGCAACAAAGGAACCACTTAGTGAAACGGGATTATTGGGGATGGATTTATTACGTCTTGGTCTCGAACGGGGAAAATCTGCCAAAGAAGCATTAGATATTATCATTAAACTACTAGAAACACATGGTCAAGGGGGTGCGCATAATAAAAAAGGGTTAAATTATCATAATTCAATGATTATTGCCGATCCCAAAGAAGCATATGTATTGGAAACTGCGGGGAAATGGTGGATAGTAGAAATTGTTAAGAATTTTCGTTCGATTTCAAATAATATTTCAATTAGGGGAAAAGGAGATATGAGAAAAGAAGGAATCGTTCAACATGCTATTGAACAAAACTATTGTAATGATGACGATGATTTCGACTTTAAAATGATTTTCTCACCATCTCAGTTGCCCGATGTATTTCCTCTCGATAGTAGGGATGGTTGTTCTTTAAATCAATTAGTTAATAATAGTGGAAAAATCACACCAGAGATGATGATGAACTTCTTAAGAACACATGATCCCGTGAGGATATGCATGCATCAACGTAATGATCAATCAACGTGTTCTCAGGTTTCAGAATTAAAACAAGGGAATCTTCATTCCGTACATTGGCTAACTGGGAGCACCATGCCATGTTTGAGTATTTTTAAGCCTCAGGTTTTTCCTATAGAAGAAAATAAGATAATTGAAGCAAAAAAATATCCAGAAATTAATCCAAATTGGTTTTGGGCAAAACACTCTGAATTCATAGCTCCTTTTAAGAAAAAACCGAATGTTGAGAATTTAGAAAGAGAAAAATATTACAACAAACTCAGAAAAATTGAAAATGGATTAATAAATGAAGTAAAACAATTAGAACATCAAGAAATGTCAATTTCTTCCGAAGAATATCTTAAAAGAATGAGAACAATTAATAAATCCGCTTGGGAAAAATCTTTTTCCGCAATTAATACATAAATCGAATATAAGTTTCATAAATTGATTATATTGGCAAATATTTTTAATATTTTAATAACTGGTTTTGAAAAGCAAGGTATTGATAATATCTTAAGATTCTTGCAGGAATATGGTCAGTTATCACATTTTATTAAAAAAACTGTGAGCACTAAAAAAGAAACAAAAGCAGGGGGTAATGATCCTAAAATCGCTTCAGTTAGATATTTGATTGAAAGTAGTATTTATTCTACAGAACCAGAATACAAAATAGATGATGATATTTCTCCTGTTATTCCACAAGAAAGTGTACACTTAGTTCTTGGATTAGATCCAGTAGAAGTAATGAATAATTTGAAATTGATTTCTGAGCAAACATTAGTCATTTTAAATGCTAATCTTAATTCCTACAATGAAAAGAATAACCAATCAGTTGGAGAAATTATTGAATTATTAGATCAGTATGTTAGAAGGACAACATGCATGAATTTCGAGGAACTTGCTCTCATTAAATTCAATAAATCACATCTTGCGAGTTTTATCATGATAGGGGTTGCTATAAAAGAATTTATAGGTTTCTTTAGAAAAGATTTGGCTTTAAAAATATTATCGAGTAAAAATAGTGAAGATCCAAGTGCAATTAAATCATTTGAGATAGGATATAATCTTATTTCTTAATGAATGATAACTTAAAAGACGCTAATTTACCTTTCACAATTTTGATTTCTCTAAATGCTCCTGTTAATTTTGGATCAGAATATCCTCCCAATCCAAGTGCTGGGGTTTGAACAAGAAATGGGGCATTCGCTTCAATATCTTTTGGATTTGTATATAATTCAGAATACAAATCGTAATATATTGCCGCTGGATTTTCTATTTTTTTCAAACTAAACGGAGGGGCATTCAAGACATGAGATTTAATATCAGAATCTTCCAATCTAAATTCTTTTAGTTCATGAGTGTGTCCAGAAAGAGTAAGAATGCAATGATCTTTACAAAAATTGATTAACTTTTCCCAATTTGCTGAAACTGTTCCATACTTGACGTTGAAATTGAGATCTATCCTGGCTTGTGTTGACTTTTTACCAAGCTTTTTAATAACTGATTCTTTAAATTCGTCAAATTTTCCAATAAAATCATCTTTTGACTTCTTTAATGCTATACGATCAAATATACTCAACTTTTTTTGAATATTTACTGGAGGTCCATGAGTGAATAAAAATGTATTATCATTCTTTTCAACTTTATTATTTATGAGGTATTCCAAAAATTTAATTTGTCTTGTAGTTACTCCTGTTACGGAAGGATGCCCACTGACAAAATCTCTTAAATTTTTAAATGAATCGGGACCAGTATCAAGAAAGATAAAAACAGAATTACCTAGTTTTAAAGAATAATTTAACGAACTATTGAATTCAGAAAAATATCCTTTTAACGCGCGAAAACTTCTAGTTATCGAACCTATTGGATTAGCAGCCAACATATCATTAAGAGCAATTGCTTCATTCGCATTTAATCCAATTTTTTTATATAAACCACCCCATCGAATATCATAATGATATGGACGATAATCATGATTTCCTGTTGTTGTGAATATAGGGCATAATAATTCTTCTCCCTCAATCATTCCTCTCCTTTTTTTCTGAGGTGTATCTATAATTAGTTCTTTGAAAATCCTCCAATTGCTATGCTTATAGTCAAAATCAATTAATTTTTTAAGATCCTTGGGTAATTTAGATAAGATGGAATAATCTATTAGATCTCCCGTGAATACTATGAAATCTAATTCATTTCGCAGTACTTTCTTATTCATTAATCTAATAAATTTTCTAAAATTATTATTAGGATTTATAAGTCGCTTATATAGTGGTTCTATTATTTTAGGGGATAGAGTTTGTGATTTAGTTTTTTTCTTTGATCTTTTTCTAAAAAAAGGAATCTTTTTAATACTCTTCTCAGCGAGTTCTATAACATTTTCCTCAATTGCTAACCAATTCTTAACCATTTCATAGATTCTATCATTTCTTTCAGCTAAGTGTAGATCAGTGGCATGTACAAAATTAATGTTTGCCCAATCATTTTTAGAAATTATTAAAGAATGATTATTTACTCGATCTTCACATTTTTCATATTTTTGAATTATATCAAACATTAGAAATGTGTAGTCCTTTAACCAATCTATTGCTTCTTCACTTAAGGTAAAATTTACTGTTACACGATAAATTTTACTTGAATCTTCAAAAATGCGTTGTTTAAGTAAATAATCCTGGGAATTTAGGATTTCTAAATTCTCGCGCTCATACATTTCATTGGGAGAAAAAATATGTGCTCGGCTAATAACACCGGCAATTGGTTCTCCTCGATAAGTTTGGGTTTTTATTCTCCTTATATCTCGTTTTTTTTCATAAATAGCTTTTTCTTCGTGTAATTTTCTTTTCTTTTTTGAAGTAAATATTTTTTTTACTCTTATCCATGTAGTCATTTTTTCCTTAAATTTCGGCTTTTCCCCTAATACTTTCCATCTGTATTCCAAAATGGGAATAAATTGAAGTTTATCCGTAAGTTCTTCTTCAAGTTCTTTCGGATCAACAATATTGCTGATGAAAAGTAACTCCATTTCAAATTTAGTCTTTCTAACTTTATCGTCTGTGTTAAGAATTAAAGGATGACCCAAGTTGGGATTAATTATAAAGGTTTTACTTATTTGATCTGTCAATTTATTTTTCCACCATTTTTTTTACGCCAAAGAAGTCTGAATTGTTTTTTACTAAGAATTAAACA
>DAOUVJ010000200.1 GCA_030667705.1 Promethearchaeota archaeon
ATCTTATTTTGTAGTAATGAATAATATATGTTGCGTCAAGTTTTAATCTATCAAAAAGATTATATATTCTTTCAAAGAACATTTGGGAGAGCATTAGATTTACTAAAAATTGAAAGTCTTTATGATAATATAAAAAAAGACACCCTTTCAGCCTATAGCAATGAGTTCGGGAGTTTTGATTACGTAAAATTTCGCTTATCGTATTTAGCAATTAAAGATAAAGAGATAATCATACTTTTTGTTACAGGGCTTATGGATGATTTTTTTAGCAATATTAGATTTGAACTTTTTGCCTTAAAAGACCATTTAATAAATAATTATGATGATTTCGATGATCTTCAGGATACGGAAAATCTTGGAAAGCTTGTAGACGAGATCCATAGGAAATTAAAACCAAAAATAGCTTTAATTGGATTTTCAGGAGTAGGAAAAAGTACTATTAAAAATTTAATAAAAATGGATAAAATTCCACTGAACCATATCCCAACCATCAATGGTGATATCGCGACTATTAAAATTGGAAATCTTTATTTTAGTCTATGGGATTTCGCAGGACAAGAACAATATAGTTATCTTTGGAAGACATTTATAAAAGGAAGCGACGCAGTATTAATTATTACAAATTCTTCCCCTAATAATGTTGAAAAAAGTAAATATTTCTTGAAACTAGTTAAGAAGGAAGTTCCATATGCTCATGTTGCAATCATTGGAAATAAACAAGATCTTCCTGATGCGTTAAAAAGAAATGAGATGGAAGAAATGCTTGGAGCACGCGTTTATGAGATGATTGCGAATGTTGCGAAAAATAGAGAAAAAATGGTGCATATCATAGCTGAAATTCTTGATATGGACATTGAAACATCCTCATTATTGGAACCAATTCAAGAAAAAGAAATTTTAATAAATCAAGCTGCTTCAGCATTAAAAAGCAAAAATTATGAAAAAGCTTCCACTCTCTATAAGAAAATAGCTAAAATTTGTTTGGAAGATCTTAATGAGCATGGTAAAGGTAATGAATATCTTGAAAAATCTCTAAAATTAACCAATTTTATTAACAGTTTAAAAAGTTGGAACTGACTTTCTTTCTTTTTTAAAAAAGCTAATTTCTTTTTTTAATTCCTTTTAAATTTTTTTTAAATAACTTATTATTATCGCATGTTTGAGAACCAATAACTCCCAAATTATCAAATTATTGTAAATGATTTATCTACGTAATATTTAAATAGTAAAATATAACAACAATTACTTACTTAATTCGATTCGTAATAAAAAAAATTGACAATTTTATATTAAAAAAAGGAAATTACAATGGCAGTATATAAATCAATTCAGCTCGTGGCCACCTCAGATCAAAATTGGGCCCATGCCGTACGCGTGGGCTTTGATGAGGCTAAAAAATCACTTCGTGGGATAAGGAATATTCAAATTATCGAAAGTGACGTGAAGGTTAAAGAAGACCAGAATAAATTAATCTATCGCGTGCGAATTCAAATTAATTTTCAAATAGAACGCTAATCTTCTTTCCCATATTTTTTTTTATTTTTTATTGTTATAATTTGCTGAAAGTTAACATGTTATAAGGTTTAATTTTAAATGTGAGAATTTTCTTTATTCGTCACAATATATTTAATGTAATAATATGAATCATGGACTTTTTACCTTTTTTAGAGCAATATTCGACATATATCATCGGGGGATTTATATTTCTTATCATATTGATTGGAGCATGTATAATTCACAATAAGCTCATCAAAAATTAGTGGAAATTCAGTTGAGTTTAAAGATTCAGTTACATGTGATCAAGATTATCTAAGAATAAAGATAAGCGATCTTTATTGATTTCTAAATAATCACCATCTAACACGAACTGGTATTTCTCACCCCAAGATATGATCAAGTTAATTAAATCTGATTTTGTTATTTTCAAAATTTCTTGAATTAAATCTATTTTAACGCGTTTTGAAATCTTAAATAATGATTTTAACTTTTCAATTCTTTCATTTAATGCTTTAGGATTTTTTTGAGAATCTGCTTGTTGATCTAATTGCTCTCTAATATCTTTAACTGCTTGCAGAGCATATCTAAAATTGGGTTCTATCTTCAAAGCGTTTTGATGATATTCTAAAGCTTTTTTTAGATCCCTTACTTCGTAAATCAAACCGATATTATAGTAGCAATATACATAATCTGGTTTTATTTCAAGTGCGGCCTCATAAGCTTTTAAGGCTTCTTCAGACAAATCAATACTATAATAAGATATTCCAAGATTATAATATGCGCGATAATTATTTGGATCAATTTCAATTATGCGTTTAAAATAATCTATTGATTCCTCAAATCTTGAATTAAAATCATCGCTTAGGTAACATCCATATTCAAAAAGAGTTTTTATAAGGTTGTTCTTAATTTCTTCTGAATTTGGGAAGTTTTCATGTGATTCTTCTAATATTTCTAATGCTTCTCCAAAATTTTCATTTTCCTTTAATTTTTCCACTTTAAGGAAAATATCATCTAAATTTTCCAAGTTTACACCTGTATAATTAATTAGATAACCTAATTTAAGAATTAAGAATCTCCTTCATACCATAAAAACCTAGATTTTTTAACGCCTAATTTCATGAATATGCTTCTTAAAGCACCATCAGAATCAGGGCAAATATAATATACTTTATCGAGTTTAACAGTTTTCTTTACATATAATTGCAATTCACGCAAGATTTTTTCCTCTATTCCCATTTTATATGCATCGCTTTTCCTTGTCATGACTTGATGCACTAATGCTCGATCATTACCTAAATAATCTCGAAATTTCGTAAAGGTCCCCCATCCTACAATTTTTCCACCTTCTTTAGCAACAATCATCGAATTTCGATATTGGAGATCTAATGCTCGTCGATTCAACTCATCTTCAAATTTCTCCCAATGAGAAAAGAAATACGATTTATTCGTTATGAAATCTATAAAAATTTCCTTCAAGTCATCTTTATCAAGTCGAGGATCATATCTTTCAATTATAAGCATTTGTATCTACACTATTTGAATTTAATTCTTTTTTGATTAAAAATCTATGATTCTAAAATACTTAATGATTTTATAATCTTTTTCTCCCTATGGTTTAATTAATCTAATAATAACAAATCTTTTTTAAAATCAGTTATATTAAAAGTTTGATTAAATATGGAGAAAGATCAAAAACAATCTAAAAAACTTGTTATTCCCTTTAAAAAGGTAAGAGAGGGTACAATTATTCCTCGCCCTTCTAAGCCCGGAGATGCAGGAGCTGATGCTCGCATTATGGGCTTTAAAAACATACTTAAAACTAATGAAGAGAAAAAATTAATTGATTTAGACACTGATTCTTACATCCTTAAACCATTAGAGCGAATAGGGTGCCCTTTAGGATTCGCTACTGCAATTCCTGAAAATTATTATTTTCAAGTTGTTCCGAGAAGCGGGTTAGCATTATGGGAAGGAATAAGCATAGTTAATAGTCCAGGTACGATTGATTCTGGATACCGAAATGAATGGATGGCTATTGTTGTTAATTTATCCAATCGAGATGTTACTCTTAATAAGGGAGATCGCATATGCCAGATCATTTTATCTAAAATGCATGAGTATGAGGCACTTGAAACGGATGAATTACCTGATTCTGAAAGAGGTCTTGGAGGTTTTGGGTCTACTGGTAAAAAATGAATTGAAATAAATATTAATATCTATAATTTAACTTGAATAGTATGTCAGAATTATCAATAGAAGAAGAATTCATTATCAAAAAGTTAGGAGAAAATGGGGGAAAATTGAATTACAAGGAATTACAAACGCTCTGTCAAGAGGAATTTGAAGGTGTTAGATTAATCTTGAAAAAATTAAAGGAAAAGCAAATTGTTAGTTATGAGGGAGTAATCCCGGGGTATTCTGCGGAAATTAAACTTACCGAAGTCTCTTAGTTTAAATAAATTAATTTCAATTCCCTTCTAATTACCTATTATTAAAACCTATATTTTAGGATTAATTACTATAAATAATTAGTTATATTGAAAAACTACATTGTTGTCTAATTTTGACTGAAAATAATAAGATGGAGCCATTTAAAGATCATTTTCTCCATTCTCTCTTAAACCCAAAAAGTGTGACCGTATTTGGGGCAAATAACAACTTACTAACTACAATGGGTTCGATGCAACTACGAAATATCATTGCTGGAGGGGGAGTTGATGATATTTATCCTGTTCATCCCCGTTTAGATAAAATTCAAGGCTTTAAAGCTTACAAATCAGTATTAGAGCTTCCCGTTATACCTGACCTTGCATTTCTTATATTACCTACAAGGGCAGTTCCTCAAGTCATGGAAGAATGTGGGGAAAAAGGAATTAAAAACCTGCTAATAACTTCTGGTGGATTTAGAGAAATTGGAAAAGAAGGTGTGGAATTATCTAAAAAAATTGACGAAATTTCAAAAAAATACAACATGAGATTTGTCGGTCCTAACTGTCTTGGAATCTATAATGCATGGTATGGATTTCCTGAAAAAAAAGAAGCTTATTTTAACACTTTTTGGCCTTATGCGATACCAGAACGGGGAAATATTTCGATAATAAGTCAATCAGGAACTATCGCTGCCCAACTTTTTTGGCATGCGAAAGAGATGGGTGTTAGGATTAGTAAATCGCTTTCCGTAGGCAACGAAAGAAATATTGACATGGTTGACTTTTTGGAATATTTCAGAGACGATCCTCAAACAGCTGTAATCGGACTTTATATAGAGGAAATAAAACGGGGAAAAGAGTTCATTAAACTGGTTAAAGAAATCACTCCAAAAAAGCCAATAGTTGCAATATATACGGGAGGAACTAAAGCAGCAGATAGAGCAATCAAGAGTCATACGGGCTCTTTAGGTGGCAATCAAAAGATTTACGACGCAGTTTTTAAAGACTCTGGAATCATCTCTACTAATTCTATAACTGACTTCTTGTATTTTTTAAGGACATTGTCATTTTCTCAGAAGAATAACATATTCATGAAAGGTAATCGAGTAGGAATAATTACCGATTCTGGTGGTTCTGGTTCCATGATGACGAAATCATCAGAATTATATGGATTAGAGGTTCCAGAATTTTCTACGCAACTGAAGAACGAGCTTTCAGAAATGATACCTTTCACTGCAAGCGCTAACAACCCTATTGATGTTACTTTCGATGTCAATTTTTTAAATATTTTTTATAAATTTCCAAAAATGTTAATGAAATCGGGAGAAGTTGACTCAATAATTATATGGTGCGTTTTTGATTTTGACGATGTAATAGAAACCATTTAGAAATCAGGGATGGTTGTTGACTAGAATATGAAAAGTATGTGTCTCATGTTAGATAGGGCTGTTATGAAACCGATTAAGCGTCTAATGAAAAAATATTCCGTTCCAGTTTATTTTAGTGGTCC
>DAOUVJ010000185.1 GCA_030667705.1 Promethearchaeota archaeon
AGATTGGTACAATGAATTAAAAAAAGAATGAATGTTATTGACTTTGGGCTTATTATCTCCTTTTATATGAGGCTCTCTTCGCACCAATACTATCAGTTTGCCCTGCGTATTTCCCCTTTCCTATTCGATTTCCATAAAGTTGTCTATAACGCATTCTTGGAGGTTTTTTTTTACGCCCATTTACACCCGATCTAGCTATTCTGGGTGTTTGTTGCCTTACTTTACCCGCTTTTGTTAAACTACCATGACTTCCCGGCATTTTTATTCACGAATATTGATAATTATTACTTAGGTAAATCATTGTAATAACTTAAATTTTACTCATTTTATATCAAAAATCGGTCTCCGTTTCTTTTAAAGTCATGAGCCTTTTTTACCTAAATAAGGATCATAATAAAATGTAATGAGTTTGAACCATGTCAGAAAATAAGAATGCTGAAGAGAAACCTGAGATTGTGAAAAATGGGAAAATCCATTTTGGTAAAGATAAAGTAGTTTGTTTTGCGTGCGGTGAAAAAATTGATCCCGGCACCTTAATCTGTCCCTATTGTCATGTAGAACTTGATTAATCTGTAATATCTGTGATATTAAAAGATACTTATCTTTTATAATAAAAATAAAAATACCCGATCACTATCATTATAATAATGAGCATTACAAATAATCGCAACCGAACAGGGATAATAATCATATCTTTGAGTATAATCTTCGTGATATTTGTACTTGTGTTGCTTTTCTTGCTAGATTTTGTTAGTTCCGATATGATGTTTAACATCTTGATAGGTATCTTCATATTTATAATCATTTTACCTATACTTTGGATAATTATTAACCGTATTTCAGGACCTTCACAGAAAAGATGTCAACGTTGTAATTACCCCGTTGGTGATTATGCTGAATATTGTAAAAATTGTGGTTCGGAGCTTTTAACTCGGTGTCCTAACTGTGATAGACTCCAACGAACGGAAAACTTCGCTTGCAAGAATTGTAGAACACCTCTTACTGCTCCACCAAGAGAAGAAGTTAGACAAGATTATGTCATTATCCAAGAGGGAACAAAACTTCCTGAAAAGTCAAATTTCTGTCCTACATGTGGTTCAAATCTAAAAGAAACAGAAAATTTGCGATTCTGTGAATTTTGTGGCTCAAAACTTACTTGAATTTCTATTCCTTTTGACTCTCTTTCTCTGCATGATGACGATTACACACCAAATTCCAAAATTCGCAACTGAAGTTATTACCCATCTGAGAAAGTAATCTACTAAGGGGGAATTGAAATAAGCTAACCTTAAGAAATAAACAGAAAATAACCAGATAGTAACAAATATAAAATTTGGTATCGCATGCTTGGGAATGAGAGAATCCCCTTTTTTTGCGATAATATATAATGCTGTTGCTAAAGTTAATAGGTGAATATAATCATAATATAATCCATAAATGAAGAATTCTATGAAAACTATTGAAGATAAACCGGGAATTGAATAAACCAAAAAATTGTTTATATATTTATTATCACGTCTAAGATGCCACGATATGGAAAAAGAGAAGTACCACTGACTTACACTAAAAATTATAATGTTTGCTCCTTCATCTCCATGTTGAATCAATCTTCCCAATTCAAATGCATCAAGGGGCAGCCACGCAAGGGGAATGATGAATTGGAATATTAAGGAAATTATTAATGCAACAATGCACTGTATTATCGTTATTGACCTCAGACTTAGTTCCGATAGTTTTTTCATTTTGATTATTAGTTTTACAAATCATATTTATTTTACTTTTGAATAGAATCGGTTTATCGATGAAGTGAAACTAGTCTAATCTTAAAATATAAATTTCATGAAATATTTTATTATCTAATTACCACATGGGGACCTAGCGTAGCCCGGTATATAGAGTGAACGTTAAACCTAATAGCCGAACGCAACAGGCTCCAGATCCTATAAGCAACTTATTGCGCGCGGATACCTGTAGGTCGGGGGTTCAAATCCCTCGGTTCCCATTTTTTATTTATTTCCTAAATTTAATCCATAAATCGTTTGCTTAATTAAATTTTAACTGATATTTCTTAAAATTAATATAGGATTCTAAATCCAATACCTGAAGTTATTTCTTCTTCTTTTTGTTAGCTCTTAGATTAAAAACATTTTTATGTCAAGTTTACATTTAAACTATGACAAATCCACATAAATTTTAAGAATTTTTCGTATTGAATTATTAAATTAATGAAGTAAATAAAATAAAATGCAATATAAAAGGCCTAGGTGTGATTATTGCGGGACTAAGCTCTTTCCCAAGAATAAACCATTTAGTTGGCGAAAACCAGATTGGTTATTTGGAGAAATTCCCTCTCATTGTCCCGATTGTGGAAAGGAAGTCAGTAATGAGAAAAGAGCTCAATTACATGAATACTGTATATTGATTTATTGCTTATGGTGTATAGGATTTATCTCATTCTTAATTGTAGCATTAGTAATTTTTAGTAATTCTAATTTGATTAAATAAACACAGTTATTATATTTATCACGATAGATTATTTCTATTTATTTCTTGAATTTAAGCAAATGAAAAACTAAGATAATAAGGTAAGTTGAGACTTTTAAAAAAATTCAGGATATCTTTTCTCGATATTGTTTAAGGTGGACACTAATTCAAAAAGTAATCCTTTATCTCTATATTTATTGATCGTTTCTGAAAGATGGTCTAAAATTTCAAATGCAATTTCGATATCTATTTCGGTGATATTATGAGTCTTTGAACCTAATATTTCATCAACCTCATCTTCGAACCATTTCAAATTTTGTGTAAACTCATGCTTAATGAAATTAAAATCTAGATTCAATCGTAATTTTGGAATAGAAGGGTTTATCTCGAAATTTATAACATTTTCTTTTTTATTCATGCTTCTTAAAACTTCTTGGATTTCAGTTCTTCTGATATATGGTTTTCTTAGCTTCTTACATTTAGAAATTCAATAAATCCATTAATAGTTTAGATTGATGAAGAGTTTATGGACTATTAGAGCCTTATTAAACTAACACTTTTGGATTAATAGTTTAGTCTGTTTGGAATTCCATAACACATCACAAAATTTTTCTCTTGTGATAGAAAAACATAAATATGAAAATGACCACTCATAGATTGGACGTCCATTCATAAATTGGACGTCTATTATAAAATATAAGTTGGGTGAAAAAAATGTTAGAAAAGGATTTGCTTACGGATGTTCAACTCGATAAGTTGATAAAATTTTTGAAGCAAATTAAATATTCTAGAAAAAATTTGGTTGATGACTTGCTAGAATCAACGATAGATATATATCCTGAGAAAAAACCTTATCAAAAATCAGAAGTATCATTGGATGAAATAATTCACCAAATCAGTCAGCAATATGACATTAATTGGATCGTATCTTATCTATCTTCTCACATTTACGAACAATTTGAAAAAACTATAAGCCAAGGTCAAGTTCAAGCAATTATAAAACGGATATTAGGAATAACACTAACTAGTACAGAACGCAGCCAATTGCATGAATTACGTAAGAAAGTGCAACGCTATGAACGATTTTTGGATAGTTTTGGAAAATGGGGCAAGGGGTATGATCATAGACTCAAAATCATCATGCTTGGTTTAAAAGAAGAATATTCTGAAAACTTCCTCGATTCACTGAATAAAATAGACGTATCGATTGAAAGAGGAACCGTTGGAGTTGACTTTTATAAATATGCTATTGAAGGACATGATAAATCATCTATAATTCTTCAAATTTGGAACATAGCTGATGATAAAAGATTTGAATTTTTACGAAAGCAATATTACCACGGATCTGCTGGGATAGTTTTATTTTTCAATAAGAATAACTACGAATCTTTTGAAAAAATCAAAGTTTACATCTCTGAATTACGAGAAATTACAAATTTGGTGTTTGTTATGAAAAAAATCAAAAAGAAATATATCAAATTACCTATTGCGCTCGTGGGAATTGGAGAATCTAATGTTGTTCCAGAACAAGAAATAAAGTCTATTGTTGAAGAAATAGAAGCGGAATATTATGATATTTCCAGCAAGGGTGACTTTCAGATTCCAGAGATCTTAAAGCATCTATCATATCAAGTACTTACTAGATTAAATGATTAATTTTTTTTTACTTTTTTAATAATATTAAGCATTAAAAATAATGACTGGATCGAAAAGAAAATTAAATTTCTTCATGCCAAACATAGCTTTGCCATTAGCTTTCGAAGTTTTGCGACTGAAAAGAAAGTTTAAAAGAAGCGAAAACGACAAATTAATGAAATATAAGATAAATTATTTTGAAATATTTCAAGTCTTGAATTATTTTCGTGAAAGAGTTGTTTCACGATCATTTCTTTAAATGATCTATAATAATCAAATAATATAGGACAATGATACATGTGATATTAATATGGATATGAAAGAAATATTGAAAATTTGTAGGTTAACTGAAGAAGAAATGCATGAATATTTACAAATAACGAAAGACATAGACCATAAGGAGGATCACTCTCGAGCGTATAGAACGATGATGAATCAAACTAGAAGAGAAATACTTAAATTCATTGGAATCAACGTGAGGACTTTTGATCAAATAAAGAAAAAATTCCAATCGGATGATCAACTAATAAAATATCATTTATCGATGTTAGTACAATTACATTATGTATTCAATTCAGAAAGTAATTGGAAGGCAACCCCAAGAGGCATTGGTTTTTTGTACAATGCTGTGATGGGTGATTGAATAAATAAATTTAAAATTCTTTCAAACTTTTTCGATCTGAAGATGCCGTTTATTCAAATTCAATATAATGATATATATTTTGATCCTAAAGTCCAAGAGATGTGTATATCACCTGGCTTTAAGTGTCCTTTCTATGGACATTCTTGGAGTTGCCCCCCAAATGCGCCTTATCTTGAAAAAGCGGTATCGACTTACTCAGAATTCTATCTAATATACTCCACATTTGATCTAGAATCTTATATTAAAAAGGAAAAGGAAAGAACAAACAGATCCGAATTTTATATCAAAAATACCTACTTTCTTACTAAAACCTTCGAATCACTTGATTTGGAAAATGAGTTTGAAAAATTTCTAGCGCAGTATAAAAAAGAGTATAAAAAAAGACTTCTCTTGTTTGATGGTACCTGTAAATATTGTAAAATTCAAAGCGCGGGAAACTGTACTTTCGATGCAGGGGAACTTTGCCGTTTTCCAGAAGAAAAAAGGTTTTCTATGGAAGCGATAGGTATTGAAGTAATTAGAACAGTTTTTGGACTGAAACCTAAATTAGATTTTGAATATCCATCTAAAAAGTATTCATTTAGATTTGGCTTAGCGTGCTTTAAATAAAAAAACAATAGTAATCTTGAAATTTTGAAAATTAATCAAGTGCTCGCTTTAAGGGGAGGTTGAGTTAGAACTATAGAAAGTTGGTCTTTTCTGATCACGTGCATCTTTGTAATACAGAAAAAAGCAAATGTCATGAAAAATCCGGTTATAGAACAGATTAAAAATAAACTGGTGATAGTAATCATTTCGGCAAGGATCCCTGTTAGAATCTTTCCTATTGGGCTAATTAACCAAGATAAAGCGACATAAATTGAAAAAACTCTCCCTATTTTTTCTCGTGGTACTTTTGTTTGTAATATCGTTTGAAATAAGGAATTGGTGATTGGTAAATTGAATCCTATTAAGGAAAAGACTATACCCATGTATAAATAAGACTTAAAGGGACTCATGCTCAATAAAAAATAACCCAAAATTACAGATGCGACTCCAAGAAATATAGTTCTTATTTTATTATTCCACTTTTTCTTAATTGTCATTACCAGCCCTCCTAGAAAAAAACCGATATTGAAGAGCATCATTATAAATGCATAGTCAGATACAGTTCCTCCATGTGTAATGCTA
>DAOUVJ010000132.1 GCA_030667705.1 Promethearchaeota archaeon
AATCGCATATGTTATTGGGTTTATTTTTGTAGGCCCTATCTATGCAATAATTGGAGCTGTTATCTTTTTCCTTACGGATTACTATCCTACGTATACTGCTGATAATATTTTAAATCCTATACTAATTCCTATTGGGATTCAATTCTTCATAGTAATTTTACAATTGCCAGTGGGATGGTAATACTGAATCAAATTCAATTAAAAATTTCTAAATAGTGAATGTGATAAATTTAAAACAATGTCAGAATTAATTAAAGAATTACACGGTACAAAAATTGCTATTTTTGATTTAGATGGAGTTATCTATAGGGGAAAAGATTTAATTCCTAATATAGATAAAAATATTCAACGCTTAAAGGACCAATCAATAATTATCGCTTATAATTCAAACAATTCGACTGCAACTCGGCAGATGTATGCTGATCTTTTAAAAAAATTTAATATTTCAAGTAAACCTTCTGATTTTTACACGAGCGCATCCATAACGGCAGAAGAAATTACTCGTATTAAGCCAAATTCGAATATTTTTGTAATTGGTGAGATAGGGTTACGTGAAGAACTAAAAGCTAAAGGACATCAAATTATTAGTTCAGAATCAGAATATTCAAAGGTTGATTTTGTAATTGTTGGATTAGATAGAGAATTTAACTACCACGATTTAGCCATGGCTCAAAGATGCATCTTGGAAGGAAAAGCTCTTTTTTATGCCACGAACGATGATGCAACATTACCCGCAAAAAATCGAGTTTTGCCTGGGGCAGGAGTAATGGTAAAAGCGGTAGAAGTATGCACGGGAATAAAACCCATAACTATATTTGGAAAACCTCAACCTACAGGTATTGAATTAATTTTACGTAAATATAATATCTCTCCAAAACATGCTTTAATGTTTGGCGATCGTTTGAATACGGATATAATTGCTGGAAATCGAGCGGGAGTGAAGACTATACTTATTTTAACGGGTGTAACATCTACTAAGATGATGGAAGAAGTAAAAAAGGATCCTGATATTGATAGGGATCTACTCCCAAATATGGTTATTGAAAATTTAGATGCAATTTTTGAAAAAAAGAACTAATTTTCGTTATTGGGCATTTTTTGTATTATTGATTATCACGGATTGATGGGTTTTTACATTTTTTTATAATTCATAAGTTTTATATTTTTTTTGTATTGTGAATTATTATTTTTAGTATGAATATTAATTTTAGGAGGTTGTCTCAAGTTGGAAAAATCCAAATTAAAAGAAATTGATAATTTTGGTTGTATTGGAGAAATCGAACTCTTAGTTGGAGAAAAAAATGAAACTTTTGCTAGGGATCTTGCATCGAAAATCAATACAGCACAATCCCAAAATAAACGTGTTGAATACTTATCAGATAGAATGATAATATATTCCTACAAATATAGTATTGATGAAAACAAAGACCTCCTCATTTTTGAATTAGTTAATAGAAAATCAAAAAATGAAGAACGAGAGTACTACTATATAGCGAATAAAAATTTGCATGCTTCTTACTTGCTCAATTTAATTAGCAAGGGAGAAATGAAATAGAGAAAAAGATAAGTATCTTCTTCTTTAAACCAAATAACGTTTAGCGGGATTTTTAGATGATACCTGCCCGGTGCATCATTAATTTTGCCAATTCATGAAAAATTTCTTCGATATTTTGACCATCTTTAGAAGAACTTTCAATAAATCCATAAAGATTGTGTTTTTTAGCGATATCAAAAGCATCTTTACTTGAAACAGCTCTCTTAAACCGAAGATCCAATTTTCCTCCAACCATAATAACGGGTAATTGATTCTGATCTCCACTAAAACCACGTTTGAATATTTCAATCCAATCTTCAAAATTTTTCATGCTAGAATATCGCGTAATATCATACATGAATATCCCACCAGAGGCACCAAGTACATAGCTTTGCAAGAGAAATCTAAATCTTTCTTCTCCAGCAAAATCCCAGATTTGGAGTGTTATTGTATAATCTTCCACTTTTACTTTCTTTATATGAAAATCTACTCCTATGGTTATAGAACTATCAGTTTTAAAGACCCCTGTAAGATAGCGACTTACTAAAGTGGTCTTACCGACGCCACCATCCCCAAAAAGACAAATTTTGAACATGAGATCGCTTTTTTCATCGCTTCCCGCAACCATTTTTATTATCACTTCTTAATGTAATTGACGGATTGTTATAATAATAATCTCTTACTTTTCAAGATTTATTAACTTAATATAAATAATATAAAAATAGCTTATTAAAAATCATTTGGAAACATAAATTACCTTTTTTTTTTTATTTCCTAAAATAAATAATACAAATATCATATATGTAAATATTATTAAAAAAAAGGGCTATTTTATGGGATATAGATGACTACTAAAATAAGTATTGTTCACATAGAAGATTATGAAAATATCCAAGAAGCTATTATTAAAGGGATAGAACTCATTGAAGATGATTTTAAGTTCAAACTTCATGAATTAAGCAATATTTTATTGAAACCTAATTTATTAAGAGCAAATGAAGATGCTTGTACACAACCGGAATTTTGTGCTGGAGTATTATCGTACCTTACAAAAAAGGGTATAGACATGAAAAATGTAAGCATTGGAGATTCCCCTGGTCAAATCAAAACTACGGCATCCAAAATTGCAAAAAAGATAGGAATTTATGATGTCGCAGAGAAAAAAGGAGTAAAATTTGTTGATTTTGAGAAAGAAGTTCCCATTCACGAAACAATTGATGATGCTATTGTTTTAAAAGATTACTATGTTTCGAAACCTGTTAAAGATTGTGATTTGTTAATTAATTTACCTAAATTAAAAACACATGGAGAAGCAACTATAACAGGGGCCATCAAGAATTATTGGGGGATCATTCCTGGAGGGCTTAAAGCTAAATTTCACCTTTTAGGAAAAACTCCTGCTCAATTTGGGGATGCATTAGCAGATAATTATGCTTGGGTAATTCAAAATAAACCATTTCGATTAACAGTGTACGATTTAGAGAAGGTAATGTATGGATCCATGGGTCCTGTCTCAGGAACAATGAAAGAATGGAATTTGCTTTTAGTTGGAACCGATGAATTAGCTTTAGATGTAGTTGCACTGGCTATTGGGAAATTTAAAGGATTAAATTATGTTCCTCATTTAAAATCTGCAAATAGGCGGAATTTAGGTATTGGAAATCTTGAAGATATTGAAATCGTAGGTATATCACTAGAAGAAGCAAAAAAAATAGCTCCAAAGTTCAAGATGCCTAGAAAGTCAATGACTAAATTTGCGAGTTTGATAACTGGTGGGATCGTCTACAAGGTGACAAAAAAAGTCCCAATCATGACGGAGAAGAAGTGTAAAAAATGTGGAATGTGTGCTGAAATATGTCCTGCACATGCTATTGATTTTATAGAAGGTACATTTCCCGAATTTAATATGAAAGAATGTATATCTTGTTTATGTTGTTTGGAAGTATGTCCCCACCAAGCTATTAAAACTAAGGCAAGAGGATTCAAAGGACTCTTTTATTCCTATTGATCTCTTCTACTTTTATTCATTTTAGCATAGAATTGCAAAAAGAAGTAAATAAACCGACGAGCATTTAATATTGATTCAATTTGAATAAATTCATTTGGTGCATGAGCATTCCCTCCAATTCCTAGCCCTCCAACGACAAAATTTAATCCCAATTCATTTTTTATGCGGCTAAGAGGAGCAGCAGCAGCGCTTAATGGCCACTCTTCATATTTAACGCCTAAAAGTTCGAAACTTTTGTGCATGCTTGAAATTAAATTAGTATCTCTTTTAACACGTGAACCTCTATAGCCAATATTCTTTATCAAATCAATGTGAGAAATAGAATTCTTGTTAAAATTATCCACGATCTTTTCAATCTCTTGGTATAAAGTTTCAATTCTTACGTCATGAGCATACCTAATGTCAATATTACACTCTGCAGAATTAGGAACGGCATTTTTAATCCCTCCATCTAAAAATCCTGATTTTATTGTAGAAATGTTAAAACTTGGGTTGAATAAATAATTGTAAAATGATTTTTCATTATCGGCTATTAGTGATTGTGTGATTCCTCGTTTTTTCTTAAGAGCAACAAGAGATGTTTTATAGCTTAGTTTATTCATTATATCTCGTTCTTCTTGGTTAATTTTATAATCTTGCTTTAGGGAATCTATTTTAAAATTACCATCAACGTATATTGAATTGAGAACAGAAATTAAATCGTTTACAGGGTTTGGAATCATTGAACCAAAAGAAGAATGAACTTCATTATTATCAGTACTGGCTATCATGGTTAATGATAGGATCCCTTTATATCCTAACTTTAAAACGGCTGTTTCATTGATTTCCTGCTTTATTGCAGGATAATAAGCATCTACGCAATCATGGAAAAGTTCTTTTTTTGTGTGAAGTAGTTTTAATAATGTGGGAGATCCATGTTCCTCTTCACTATCAAAAACTAATAAGAGAGACATTGGCAACTGGTCTCTTTCTTTCAAGATCCTCAATACGTTTAGAAAACACATTAATGGAGTTTTAGAATTATAAGCTCCCCTTGCGATTATGCAATCTCCCAAAGTATCCAAAGGTTTCTTTAAGACTGCTATTTCCCCACCAAATGGTTCCACTATCCAATTTTCACGTTTATGAACTGGTTGAGTGTCGTACATCATGTAAATCAATAATGTATCCTTGTTTTCACCTTTAATCCATGAGAAAGTGAGTGGATTAATGATTCCTGGTATATCAATCGTTTTTTCAACCACATTTGAAATATATGACTTAAAGTAGTCTCTGGCAATAGAAATTCCTTCTGGATTTGATGTCGTGCTAGGTATTTTTAAAAATGGGATAAGTTCTTCTTCAATAAAGTGTTTATTTGAGTCTTGAAATATTCGATCTGTTTCCAAGTCATGCAATTTCATATAATAAAAATTTATAACCGGATTAATTAAATTATTTATCAACAATAAGAGATTATAATGTCAAAAGAGTCTTCCGAACAGCAAAGAGATAAGGATATTCAGCAAATAATAGATGAAATCAAAAAGAAAGGAAATTTGAATGGGGTCATCTTCTCTTATAAGGAAGGGAGGATGATTACTGAAAATTTAGAAGCTCCATTGGACAAATCTGTATTTTCTTCAATGTTTGCTTCTGTTTTAGAAAGTGCTTCAAGTTTAGGTAAATCATCTGGCGGTTTAAAACTCAAAAAAATAATAACTGAGCTAATTTCTCAAACAATCATAATAATTGAGTGCACCGATAAAACCTTTTTAGCTCTGTTTGTAAATGAGAATTCAGAAACGAAAAAGATATTAAATGATATAGATAGCTACATTAGAAAAATAATATTACTTTTTGAACAGAGAAAAAAAGAGAAAAGAGATTAATTTTATTTATTCATTATCAAGTTTCATTAAATATTTCAAGCAAAGTTCAGCCATTTGTCCTAGAGCTTCTTTTTCAATTACATCGGGAGTATCAAATCGAGTATGATAATATGGCACTAATTCCGTTCCAAGATCTAAACCTCCAAGTGAAGCTGCAGGTATGTTCTTTTTGCTAAAAGCAGCAGCGTCAGTTGCTCCAAATGATAAAGAAGCAATCTTTGCTTTAGGATTAATTTCTCGTGCTATTTCATAAATTGGTTCATAAATCGTTGGATCGTGTTTTGTTCCAATGCCTGGTTCTTTATCTAGTATTACAAGAGTATCCTTTTTAGCGATGCTGTCCATATTAACAAGAATCGTTCCATTATTCTTTAATTCGTCGTAATGCGCCTTTACGTAACGTTTTGCACCTCTTAAACCAGATTCTTCTCCTGCGAAAGAAATTAATATTACTCTTGTGTGCTTAGGAAAAAATTTTTCATCATCTTTATGTTCAAACAAGAATTTACCAATTCCTAATACAATACTAACCGCCGAAAGGTTATCAAATGCTCCCAAAACAGGTTTATAACTATGGAATAAAATGTAAACTGCAACTATGGGTGTAAAACAAATGAAAATAATTCCAAAAACGAAAAATAAGGTAGGAAATTCAATTCTTAGCAGAAAAAATATTAATTTCAATAATATTCCTATTAAAGTAATACCGACTGCAATGTATCCGATATTAATAATTAACTGCCCAAAACGCTTCAAATAATAGAACGTGTTGAACTCAAATGCTGAATCATGATGAGCAGAGAAAATTATGGTATGCTTAATTTCTCCTTTAGGTTCTATTGTTCCAATAACATTTTTTGATGTTCTATTTGGAAATAAGAAATCATAAGTTTCATGGTACTTCATGACCTCAAGGATAAAATAGCTTATAGTAAAAATAATCAATATTATTGAAATAAGTAAGAATACACCACTATAATCGTAATGGAGTGGAATTATATTCAAATCGATTAATAAACTCATCCAATATAAAATTATTGATACACATACTAACATTGCTCCATAGCGAATCCCTCCTAAAAAAGCATGAGGACTACTTACATATTCTTCTTGGTGAGTTTCATCGCAAAATTGTTTAAACTCTTCTTCTATGATATCCCCTGCTTGTAATTCTTGTTCTGTACCCGATTCTCTTGGTCCAACATCATTACATATTTTTTCTATAAATTCATACATGTAATTGTTAAATTTTTCATCTATCAATTCTATCACAATTTTTTAAATATATTTTAATAAAATTTAATGAAGCAATCAGTATTAAAGTTAGTTTGATTTCTTTGAAAAATTAATTCTTAAAGAATAAGGGCTATAACCTATTCATCCAATCAGGCTCTATTCTTTCTAGAGCTTTTTCGATTTCTCTTCTTACCTCGTAATCGTCATCTCCTAAAGATTGGATCAATGGTTTTATAGATTTTTTATCACTAATTTTACCTAGCGCTTTAACAACAGATATTCTTATACGAGAGTCCTCACTATGAAGTAATTCATGGAAAATTTCTATTGAATCTTCGTCTTTTAGTTTTCCTAAGGCATTAATAGCCCAACTTCTAACATATATATCAGTATCGTCCAAACACTTAACGAGGGATTTAACCGCACTAGCATTCCCGATATTTTTAAGTAAATCAACAACAGCTCTGCGAATTCTCCAATCTTCACTTTCTAAATGTGATTCTGAGATTTCAATGATTATATCGGAATTAAATTTTGATAATGAGTTAGTGACTGATCTCCTGACAGAGGATTTAGGATCATTCAAACGACTCACGAGAAGTTCTATGGATTCCTCATCTTCTAATTCTCCCAAAATCTTTGCACAATATTTTCTTACTTGCCAATTACTATTATTTATACCTTCACGGATCAGATTTATTAAGGATTTATCTTGCTTCAAGGTTTTCAAGATTGTTGAATAAGCTAATCTTCTTATTTTTCCATCTTTACTATATAGTAATTTCATTAAAAACTTGATCGATTCAGGTTTTTTAAGTAGACCCAGAATTTTTACTGCTTCTCTCCTTGCGATTGGATTTCTTTTATTTATGATATTATAAACAGGTTTTAAATCTCCTTCTCTTTTTATAATGCTATAAAGTGCTCTAACAGTACTTTTCCTTATTAATTCTTCCTCGTGTTTTAAGAAATTGATTAAAGGTTTAATTACTTCTTTTATACCAACATGACCTAAAACAAGAATCGTTTGATTTATCACTTGTAAATCCTCATCATTTAGCATGAGAATTATCTGATCTAAATCTTCTTTAACTGCGTTTTTTTCTAAAGCCTTAATCGCATTTTTTCTGACAACCGCATTTTCATCATGTAGAAGATCATGTATTAGATAATTTTTAGCCGTACTATTTGAAAATTCGCCCAAGATAAGAGGGATTGATTTTCTCACATTTAAGTTATCAATATTCATGAAAAGCGGTATTACTTCTTTTAAATCTCCCTTCTTTATTATTGTGACAATAGTGGAGATTAAATCCTCATGAATTTCTAATCTATATTGAGTCAATTCAATTAGAGGTAAAATTGATTCTGAATCACTAATTTCACCTAAAAATTTTATTGCTAGTGATTTATTATCAATGTCAGGATCTTTTAATGCTTCCAGATATAGAGGCAATTTAATCGACTTATCTTCAACCTTGCCATTTTCAAGTATCTTCTTTCTCGCCTTTCCATTTTTCTCATGTTGATATTTAAATAATAAACTATTCTCATCTAATCTCAAATTAAATCACTTAACCTAAATCAATTCGTATCTACATGAAAAGTACAAATAAGTATATTTATGTTTAGCGATTTTATAAAATGCTCTGAAATCGAAAACATCTAAACCATAAACCCTCAACCATTAGAAGAAAAGATATAGTAATATTAATTTTATATTGCTTTTTTTTTCACAGTTAAAATGAATTTATTAACGTAGGTTTTATATTGAGCGGGAACTATATTGTCCATGAATTGTTGTAAATAATCCTCGTCAATTTCTCTTATTTGTTCCTTTAAAATTCGCTGCTCCAATGATTTTATAAATTGTTCTTGCATTGATATGGGCATTAATCCCAAAAACACGGAGTACATGCTTTTCCCTTTATTTCTCCATGTAATTTCCGTATTTCCAATCATTCCTTTGATATTATCTCGGACTTCTCTTAAGCGTGAATGGCTTTCCATTACATTCCCATCAAACGGAATACCCAGTCGTTCATATTGTTCTATAGGTGCGTCACTTTCTTTCATCATGTCTATCAAGAGTGAGATCATTTGTTTTTCAACATTAAAATCGAGGAGCGGTCGTTCTTGTTGAGGATCTTTTTGAAGATCAAATAGGAAGGTTCCAAATACACCTGAAACACCAGCTATTATTTCTGGTTCGTGGATTTTCATGGTTTTGCAGCCTTTAGTAAATGTAAATGGTTCTGCAAGTTCAACTGATTTAAACCCATCAATAGAAAAAAAG
>DAOUVJ010000029.1 GCA_030667705.1 Promethearchaeota archaeon
CAAAAATCTTGATAGAGCTAGACACTTAACGCATTATTCCAATTATTTTGATGTAAATGAAGTAAATTCAACTTTTTATAACCTTCTATCTATTAATACGTTTGAAAATTGGATTAACAGAGTGCCTTCTAATTTTCAGTTTATCTTAAAGGCATGGCAAAAAGTTACACATGAATATGATAATCCAAGTTTAGGGGATGATATTATTGAGTTTCAAAGTCATGTTGAACCTTTTGGAGACATGCTAAAAGGGCTTTTATTACAATTTCCTCCTTGGTTTAAATATTCTGATAAACATTTCCAACATTTGTCTTATATCGTGAGAAAATTTGCAAAAAAACACCGTATCTTTATAGAATTAAGAAGTAATTCATGGTTTGAAGAGCCCGATCTCGCAAAACTTATTGATGGTAAAAATATTATATTAGCAACATCTTATCTTGAAAATATTAAACCTTACTATTTTCCTAATCAAGAAGTATATTACATTAGGCTAATTGGTGATAGAGAAATAACTAAATTTAATCATTTACAAAAATCTCAAGATATCACCTTGAGTCACCTCTATTCAAATATTAAAAAATTGCAGGAAACTCCTAATGTCCGTGAAATTTTCATAATCGTAAATAACCACTTTTCCGGATTTGCTCCCGAAACAGTCAACCAAATAAAGCGGGATCTAAATTTATCCTACAAAAATTTTGCACAACAAAAGAAGCTCACAGATTATTTTTAGGGATAACGACTTATAAGAACGTGGATATTCTGATAACACTGAAAGAAATAAAATAAAAATATCTGATCTGAATTTATTACACAAATGTTAAATACGTCTCTTTCCTATTTTTTACTCGTAAATCTAGTTTGAATCAAGTGAATCACTATGCAATCTAAATTAAATTTAGAAAGTGCTTATGAAAATTTACGTGAGCATCTCGATAAATATCCTATTGGATTTCCAGTATCCGAAACTGGAGCAGATCTTAGAATTTTGAAGCATTTATTTGAGCCTGAAGAAGCTGTGATCGCTACTAAGTTAACAGATAAATTTGAACCTTTAGATAAAATTTATGTGAGATCTAAATTGGATATGGAAATATCTAAATTGAAAGAAAAGCTGGATAAAATGGCAAGTAAGGGTGCAATCCATTATAAAATTATAGAGGGAGAAAAACATTATGCTAACCCATATTTGGTTATGGGAATGTATGAATACCAAGTCAATAGACTCACTCCAGAATTTTTAGAGGATATGCTTGAATATGCTGGAAAAGAATTTGGAATTGAACTATTTGGAACGAAAATCTCCCAATTTAGAACTGTTCCTGTAGAAAAAAGCGTGACATCAGAACATTGCTTACCGTCGTATGAAGAACTTGAAAAGATCGTAAATAATTCTCCTGGTCCTTTTGGGCTCACGAATTGTATCTGTCGGAAACGCCACAAAATGGGAGGTGAAACATGTAAAGTAACATCACGATTAGATACCTGTTTTGGGATGGGAGAGATGGTTAGCATGTATCTTACTGAAGGATGGGGTAGAGAGGTCACACGGCAAGAAGCCCTTGAAACTTTAAGAAAGAATCAAGATGAGGGTCTGGTTTTTCAAGCAGAAAATATCATCGATCCCAATTTCATTTGCAGTTGCTGTGGATGTTGTTGTGGGGTATTAACTAATTTAAAAGAATTCCCGAAGACTGTTGACTTTTTTTCCACCAATTATTTTGCTCAAATTGATGAAGATGTGTGCGTGGGATGTGAAACATGCATAAATATTTGTCAGATTGATGCGATCAAGATGAAAAATGATATTTCTAAAGTCAATAAAAGGCGATGTATTGGATGCGGGAATTGTGTTGCTAGCTGCCCCGAACAAGCTATCCAATTAATTAAAAAAGATAAAATTGAGATTCCTGCTGAGAGCGAAGATGAACTCTTTGCAAAAATTCTTGCTAAGAAAAAAGAAATTAAATCGAGTTAAAATTCTTATTTTTTTATTTTTCATACATTGAAATCTTTCAGGTATTCATTTATAATGCAAGCAACAAGCTGAACTTACTAAAATATGAAAATAAAAATACAGATTTTTTTTAATGTAGACTATTAAAGTTGAACATTTATCCTCTTGCTAAGATAATAAAGTTTAAAAAACTTTCATAATGGTTTTTATCTAATATTTAGCTATAGGAAGAAAAAGGAAATTGTTTAAAAGGAGATAGATCGAAATGAAAATATTAGGTGTCTCATGCAGTCCACGGAAAAAGGGGAATACAGTAATTTTATTGGAAGAGATGCTCAGGGGTGCAGCAGAACATGGAGCGGACATAGAGCTCTTCAGTATATCGGGCAAGGATATTAGAGGGTGCGATGGCTGTTATTCTTGCATAGCAAAGGGTGAGTGTCATATCCAAGACGACATGCAACCTCTTTACGAAAAATTGATAGCAGCAGATGGTATTGTCTTTGGTTCCCCCATCCATTTTTATGGCATGACAGCGCAAGCCAAAGCTATCATGGATCGTTCTTTTGCATTGAACAAACCGGGTAAGAACTTGGCAAACAAGGTAGGAGGAGTAATCGTTGTGGCAGGTAGTATAGGGATCATTGATGCCCTCAAGGATTATTACTTTTTTATCACTCTGAAACAGATGCTCCCTGCCAATTTCGTTGCGGCGTATGCAACAGGGAAAGGGGATGCTAAACGGCTTAAAAAGGGCATGGACGCTGCTTTTAGGTTGGGTGAAGAAATCGTACAACTCGTCGATAAAAAGTTTGAGTTTCCCCCCGAATTTCCTCGAAACTTCTTTGCTTTTGGTACCCATACGCATTAGCTACCAGTTTCTGAGTTGTATTTCATTTGGGAGCATGATGTTTTAAAAAAAAAAAAGTTAAATACTCTTTTATACTAGTAATTCCGTATGTCAGATTATTTTGATAATACCGGAAGAGATGATATTCTATCTGGAGGAGTTCGCATGATAAAAATTCAAACCCATGCTGGAGAATTCAAAGTATGGACGAAACGTGTGGGTAATAACCCACGAATAAAAGTACTCCTTCTTCATGGAGGTCCTGGAGCATCTCATGAATTTTTCGAGGGTTTTGACAGTTTCTTTCCAAAAGCAGAAATTGAATATTATTATTACGATCAACTCGGTTCCCATTACAGCGATCAACCCCAAGATGACACTTTATGGGAAATTGATCGATTTGTGGAAGAGGTCGAGCAAGTTAGAAAAGCATTGAAGCTTAATCAATCAAATCTATATTTATATGGTCAGTCCTGGGGAGGTGCATTAGCAGTTGAATATGCCTTGAAATATCAGCATAACTTGAAGGGATTAATTATTTCAAACATGATGATGAGTTGTCCGGAATATGGAAAATATGCTAAAGAAAAATTAGGCCCACAGATGCCTCCTGAGGTTTTATCAGAAATACAAGAAATGGAAGAAAAAGAAGATTTCGACAATCCAAGATATTTAGAACTATTGATCCCGAATTATTATTGTGAACATATTCTTAGAATGCCTTTTGATGAATGGCCCGAACCAATACATCGTGGGTTCAAGCATTTGAATAATGAAGTATATATATCAATGCAAGGACCATCAGAATTTGGGATCCGGGGTAAATTAGAGACATGGGATCGT
Source organism: Promethearchaeota archaeon (assembly GCA_030667705.1). Lineage (GTDB taxonomy): Archaea > Asgardarchaeota > Lokiarchaeia > Sigyniarchaeales > SOKP01 > SOKP01. The sequence continues at coordinate 3,654 of DAOUVJ010000029.1, forward strand.
ACACGAGATCTTGACAAAATAAATGTTCCCACGTTGGTAATTGGAGCTACACATGACACGATGGATCCGAAACACATGGAATGGGTTGCATCACAAATAAAACATGCGCAATTCTTACTCTGTCCCAATGGAAGCCATTGTGCATTATACGATGATCAAGAGACTTATTTCTCCGGTCTAATTAAGTTCATCAAAAATGTTGATTCTAATTAATGGTTAATATTAATTAGCCATTTTCTGGTAAATTCCGAATCTGGTTTTCATGAAACTCATTTTTACATTAAACTTTTTTCATACAAACAAGCTGGTATTCCCTAAAATGTAAAAAAAAAAAAAAATTAAAAGAAATTTACAAAGATACTCATTCCAAAACCCCATAATAAAATACCTTGCACGAAGCAAAACAACATCATGAGGAATGCAACTGGTGGCCAAGAAAGGAATTTTGAAATATTTTGAAGAACTCCAATATAAAATTTGGCTGTTAAAGCAACTATAGCAGTCACAATGATGAACACAATCGCTAAACCTAGTTTAGGATTAATCCAATCACTGATCCATACAACAGCGGTGTCTGGAACGAAAAATACCAATGCTGCTGCTGCAGCGGCACCCGCTAGTATACCGATAATGCTTGCTAATGGCATGTCATTAACAGGTTTGAACAACATTGCTATACCTATAACGATTAAAAATATACATGTAAAATGATCTGCCCCATTTTCAGTAATCGCAGCAAATTTAAAGCTCGGAGGAATATCCAATATTAAACCCATTGTTCCAGCCCATACATCAAGAATTCCAACGACTATACCAAAATATGATAATATTTTAAGAAATCTTGAAATGTCAAATTTCTTATCGTCACCTTCTTCACTTCCCTTACGACGAGTGAAGGAACCTCGACGTTTTCTTTCAAAACCAAGCCATGTCAGCGCTATGAAAGCGCTAATAAAAACCATGACACCTGCGGATTGAGCCACCCAATCTAAAAATCCTAAAAAAATATCTGTTTGTAGAAGCATTATACAACATCAAGTTATATTTTAATTAAATATTAGATCGAGCATGATTTTAAATATTTATTGATCCACATGCCTTATTAAGAACTCTATTAGTGTTTAAGTTTAAATACATGTAATCGATTATTATTGCAATATTTACTAAGAATCATTTCAAATTTGGTTTATAAAATATGGATACTATAGATAATTTAAAAAAATTATTTCTAAGGGAAAATTGGAGATATCTCGTTCTCGTCATTTGGTTGGTTGTTGGTATTGGACTTGTTCAATTTGAAGTTACTCGATTAATTGGATTACTTTCATTTCTACCCTTCTTAGCCTTTCTAATGTATTTATTTATATTCTCTCTTTTTGCTAAGAAAGATGTGAAAGAGGTTGCTACATGGAAAGTACTCCTGCTTTTCTTTCTATCATTACCCTTGATGTTGTTAATCGCTGTCGTACTCATTATCATATTTGCCTTTTCCATATTCTCTTATTTCTTCTTTACGTCTTGGTTCATATTATATGGTGCATTTTTATCAAGTAAAAGATTAGATAATAGCCTTAAGGAAAAAAAACTGGGAAAAATGTTTAGATCCATTGAATTTTTTGGTTTTCTGTCTTTATCCGTTTTTCTCTCAGTGGGATACATTCTCTACTCTCAAGAAATTGGAGCTTATTTAGGAGAACGCATATCAAGTATTATACACCTCTCAAATTACGTCGTGTTCTTTGTATTGATTGTGATTGGGATATTTACGATATTTGTAATAATATACCTTTTCAAAAAGGTATTTGCTGCTTGGCTCGGGGTTTGGTTTGTTTTATTGATTATTTATACATTTTATCTGTTAATTAAAATCTTTTTAGCTTTTAGGACTGCTACAGGCACGGAGACCTCATCTCTATTGACTCAAATCATCATGCTTGTTGGAGATTTTGCAATTATCTTATATTCTGTTTCGACTTTAATGGGATCTCAAGCAGAGATGCTCATGAAAAGATTAAATAGAAAAAGAATAGGGGTGGATTCAATAATTTTATGGTTGGTTTTTTCCAAAGTCGCATATGAATTTGCTCATAATTTTCCTTTTAGTCAAATGGAGCCACTAGTTCAATGGTTTCCTAATATTTTCTTATTGACTTGGTTAAATTCGGATTGGGTAAATTTGATTAAAAATCTACTTGTTTTAGCGTTCTTCCTTTTAACTTTATTGATAATAGGATTCTATGAATTTTCCAAATATTTTAAAGATCAGAAAAAATTGGCTGAAAAAATCGAAGAACTCGTGAGTCCTAAAGCAGTAATGGAATATTTAACCCCAACAGAGGAAGATTTAACAGTTCCGCAAGAACAAATTATCCTTAAAGACGAAGAAGATATTGAGAGCCCACAAGAAGATTCCGATGAAAATTTTATAGATGAGAATCCAGAAAGCGAAGATGATGGAAATAATTCATCGTTTTAATTCTTAATTTTATTTTTCTTTTTTTAAAAATTAATAATTCTAAAGAGATTAATCGTTTAATAAATAGTTTTATTAATCAAGAGATCAGATAAAAATATGCATTTCCGTGAGTAGGTGATTTTATTGAGCGATTGTGATAATCTTATAAATAAAGAACTCTTTCTTGAAAAATTTGAAAAATTGTCGCTAAAAGTCGAGCAGTTGACAAAAGAAATATCATTAATGAAAAATAAATTAGAGAAATCCAATAAAATCAATAGATCTTTTGGTTTAGACGCAATAAGGAAATCGCAACCTTTGAATTTCACTCGAGAAATAAATGGAATCGGTAGTCCATCTAAAAGATATATCTTTTCCATCCGAAGTGTATCAGAATCTTGGAAGGGGAGAAAAAATGATTATTTACTTGCCATAAGGCAGCAAGATAAAGAAACACAAAAGGATTTAAAAGCATTAGGCATACGGATTCCGATTGATGACATAAAGAATATAGAAACACTTGCTCGTGAAGTAATTTCATTGTTATATGTATCCTGTGATTTAAAAGGATTAGAGATTAATGAAATTCTAAGAGACATTCTTACTCAAATAAATGATAATGGGCATGAAATGGTACAAGAAGTCAAGAGAAAGATGATATCAGGACCATATTAAATTTTTACTGATTATAATGACTATAGATTTGACTGTAGATCGTGAAATCTATGTTTCACGAATTTTATGGGAATATCTGCAATAATCTTTTCAAGAGTAGAGAGTTTCATTTTAATATAATCAAATCATTTTATTTGATAATGAAAATTTTAGGGATGAAATAAATGGATTATGAAGATATAATTTTTGAAAAAAAAGATAGAATTGCGAGAATAATTATTAATCGACCTCAACGTTATAATGCGTGCACTCAACAAACCGTTCATGAATTAATCGATGCATTAAAAAGGTGCATGGACAATGAAATTGGAGTGGTTGTACTTACCGGTCAAGGAGAAAAAGCATTTTGCACTGGTGGAGATCAAACAACACGCGAAAAAGGAGGATACAAAGGAGAATATGTCTTACCTTTAGAAGTAGGGTGGCAATCAGTAACTCATTTAATTCGCACTTTACCTAAACCTGTAATTGCTAGAGTAAATGGATATGCTATTGGAGGAGGCCACGTGTGGCACGTTGCTTGCGATTTGAGTATAGCAGCAGAACATGCTCAACTAGGTCAAGCGGGACCGCGTGTAGGTTCTTTCGATCCAGGATATGGTACAGGTGATTTAATGCGTGCAGTAGGTGTAAAGCGTGCCAAAGAAATTTGGTACTTGTGTCGCCGTTATACTGCCAAGCAAGCATTAGAAATGGGCCTAGTTAATGCTGTAGTCCCTTATGATAAATTAGATGAAGAAGTGAATATTTGGTGTCAAGAATTATTAGAGAAGAGTCCCACAGCATTGAAAATGTTAAAGTTTGCTTTTTTAGCCGAAAGTGATGGTACTTCAGGAATCACTCAATTAGGCGTTGGAGGTCTTTCTCTTTACTATAACACCGATGAAGCAGTAGAAGGAAAAAATTCTTTTATTGAAAAAAGAAAAGCCGATTTTAATAAATTTAGAGAGTGATTTTCATGGAAATTAAAAAAATTTGTGTTATTGGTGCGGGAGTGATGGGTTCCGGAATCGCACAATTAATTGCGATTAATGGTTATTCAGTAAATCTAGTTGATTTAAGTGTAGATTTATTAAATAAGATAAAAGATAAAATTGAACAGAATATTGATCGCCATTATGTAACCCGCAATAAGTTCTCAAAGGAGGAAGCAAGCAAGATTCTTAACAACATTCATTATTGTACAAATATTGAAGAAGCTGTAGATAATGTACAATTAGTAATTGAGGCGATTTACGAGGATATGAATCTTAAACAGGTTCTTTTTGCAAAATTAGATTCAATTTGCGAAAAGCACGTCATACTGGCTTCAAATACATCATCTTTAAGCATCACAGATATAGCATCTAAATGCACGCATCAAGATAGAATCGTAGGAATTCATTTTTTCAATCCTGCTACAGTAATGAAATTGATAGAGTTAATTAAAGGAGATTATACTTCAGATGAGACATTAGAAATCGCTAAAGAGTTTTCAAAAGGATTAAATAAAACTGTAGTAACAATCAATGACTCACCTGGTTTTATTACTTCTCGATTAATCTACGTATTATGTAACGAAGCAATTAATATGAAAATGGAGGGAATTGCTAGTACCGAGGATATTGATACCGCTTGTAAATTAGCATTCAATTTTCCCATGGGTCCCTTAGAGCTAAGTGATTTAGTTGGATTGGATATTTACAACAATATCGGAGAATATTTGAATAATGAGTTTGGAGATAAATATAAACCAAGTTTCCTCTTGAAAAAAAAGGTAAGGAAAAATCAATTAGGTAGAAAATCAATGAAAGGGTTCTATGATTATTAATTTGAAATTGTTGCTATTTCTTTCTATTTTTCTTTTTTGTTTTTTAGTTCTTCTCTGGCAATAATTAAATTTTGTATCTCCGTAGTTCCACCTCCAATCATAAAGAATTTTGCATCTCTCATGTATCTTTCAACGGGATACTTGTCCGTATATCCATTCCCTCCATGAATTTGAACCGCCTCAGAAGTAATTTCAAAAGCAGCCTTACTTGAATATGTTTTTGCCATTGATGCTTCTTTAGTAACATTTATTTGCATTTCTAAAAGTTTTGCGGCACTATAAGTCAAGAGTCGAGCAGCTTGTAGTTTTGTTGCCATTTCAGCAATTTTTAATTTAATTAATTGAAAGGATGCTATTGGTTTATCGAATTGAATTCGTGTTTTGGCATAATTCTTGGATTCTTCCAAAGCTGCGAGTGCTATACCATTACTCTCAGAACTCAAGGTTAATCTTTCGACATTAAATACATCCATTAAATCATTAAAACCATTTCCTTCCATACCAATCAAATTTTCTTCGGGAACTTCAACATTTTTGAGTTCAAGATTTCCATTATATATGCCATTTATTCCCATCAAGTTATATGGATTCTCGATGTTTAATCCTGGTGAGTCTTTTTCAATTAAAAATACACTCATGCCTCCTCGAGGATTAACAGTCTTGTTTGAAATAGCCCAAATAAAATAATAATCAGATAATCCTGCGTTCGTAATAAATCTCTTAGAGCCATTTAATACGTAAGAATTTCCCTTCTTTTCTGCTGTAGTCCTAATATCAGCAACATTAGATCCTGCGATTTCCTCGGTAACACAGATACTACATATTTTATCTCCCGTTGCTACTTGCTTAAGATATTTCTCTTTTTGATGTTCATTACTAAATTTATTGAGAAGATAACCCATTAAGATACAAGGAGTTCGGGAAACAGAAACTGCTACGTTTATTTTTGAGATTTCTTCCGTAATCATGCAATGAGCTATAATTCCTAATTCTGTTCCTCTATATTTCTGAGGAATTAGAGGTCCAAATAATCCTTGGGTTCCCATTTTTTTTATTAAAGCGATGGGAATTTTATTAGCTCGATTGATATCATTTTTAATCGGTTCTAATTCTTTTTGTAAAAAACTCATGACCTTTTTTTTAGCAGCATGAACATTATCAGTAAAAAATAGATTTTCCATAAAATCATCTGTATATTGATTTCTAATTATAAAATTATTTAGTGAATAATAAAGATTTATTTTTAACTTGATTACAATAGTAACTTTAAAACCAGAGTGATTTGAATGCCTAAACAAGAAACATCATGTGAAAATTGCGGAGAAAATCCGAACGATAAACTTTATGAATGTATTGAATGTGCAAACCAATTATGTGATAACTGCGTGAATATTTGTCCACATTGTAATGGTGCTCTCTGTGATGGTTGTTATCGTGATCATAAAAAGAATTGTAAGTAAATGAAAGGTACTTATCTTTTAGTGATTTATCTTCAACAGGAATGTGACATCAATATAGGAGCCCTCGGACTATTAGAATTTCAAGAAGGATATTATATTTATGTAGGTTCAGCATTGGGCAATAAAGGTTCGACTACTTTATTAAATCGTGTGAAAAGACATGTGGATCCTTCTAGTAATAAGAAGATGCATTGGCATATTGACTATTTACTTGATTGTGAATGCTCTTATATTTTCAAGATTTTTTTAATACCTTCTACTGACCGTTTAGAATGCGTTCTTTCTAGTGAACTCAAGGATTCTTGTGATAAATATATTAACAATTTTGGATCCTCTGATTGTAGTTGTGATAGTCATCTCTACTATTTCTCTCAACTTCGAGATTTTTTAAAAAATTATAATGATCATAATTGATAAAAAAATGATAATCACTACTTCGGTAATGATTCCAAAATATTTGTGTCTCCAGTTTGGGAGCCATCCGAAGAAATTATCGCTAACCCAATCAGCATGTTTGTGTAAATACCATTTCTGACCCCAATTTGGATCTGCTCCTGATTTTACTTTGGTTTTTTTTAGGGGTCTTAGTATGAACCAATCCCATACATCGATTATATTTGCAAAAAGAATTCCTAACCAATAGGGTATTATTAAAATTACTATTGATAATAACGAAGCAGAGTAAATAATTACATGCCACACAACCCAAAATTTATCATCCTTATGAACATCAGGAGTATGATAGGTCATTTTAGATAATGCATCAACAAATAAATGTGAAATATATGCGAAGATAATTGTGAATATGATGTTAAGAGGGAATAATATATATTGAAAACAGAAGATTTGGATGATAACAGCGACTAAATTATGAGTAATTGCTTCCAAAGTTTATAATTCTTGATTAAATTAGTTGAATAATGGAAGGTAGTATTTTTTAAATTCTTTAAGTTTAAAATTAGAATATGAATTATAGTTATTCATTGAACAATATAAAATAAAAAAAATGGGTAAAAAAAAATGGGATTATTAGATGGTAAGGTTGCCATTGTAACTGGTGCCGGTAGAGGTTTAGGTAGGGAAGAAGCACTTGCGATGGCGAAAGAAGGTTGTAATTTAGTTATCAATGATCTTGGTGGAAGTTTTGATGGAGAGGGAGGAGAATCAAAATTTGCAGACCAAGTCGCTGATGAATGTAAAGCTCTTGGAGTTAAAGCTGTGGGCAATTATGATTCCGTAGCAGACTTCAACAAAGCAAAGGGAATGATTGATCAAGCAATCAAAGAATTCGGACATTTAGATATTGTCGTAAATAATGCAGGTATATTGCGAGATCGAATGATTTTCAACATGTCTGAAGCAGAATTTGATGCGGTTATTGCAGTGCACTTAAAGGGAACTTTTAATTTAACGAGACATGCAGCTGAATATTTCAGAAAAGTAGGTAAAGAAGATCCTAAGAAGAAAAATTTTGGGAGGATTATTAACACTGCTTCAGATGCGGGATTATTAGGTAATCTTGGTCAAGGAAATTATGGTGCTGCTAAAGCTGGTATCGCAGCATTCACATTAATCACTTCTATGGAATTAAAAAAATATGCTACCGTTAATTGCGTTGTACCAATGGCACGAACTCGGCTTACAACAGATGCAACCCCTAAAATGGTTGATTTTATGAGTAAAAAGACAAAAGAAGGCTTGGACGTGTTTGACCCTGCTTATTTTGCCCCGCTCATCGTTTATTTAGCCTCAGATGCTGCGAAAAGAGTGAATGGTGAAGTTTTAAGAGCTGCAGGAGACAAAGTTTGGGTTTATCGAGGATGGCATACGGTTAATCGAATTGATAATGATGGAAAGCCATTTACTGCTCAATTGCTTGTTGATCGTGTGAAATCCGAATTATTAAAAGGTCTTCCACAAAAGCAAGCGATCGAAGGCGTAGCCAGCGAACTTTTAGATTTATAATCTAAACTTCATTTTTTTATAAATTAAAAGAAGCTAAATATCAAAAAAACTAAATTTCTAATTCTTTTTCTAATTCGATAACAATCTCTTTCAGTATATTATAGACCAAACTAATTATTTTGTCAAAAATATCTTCAGGCAATTCTTCCTCAGTCTTCTTTAATAACCCTAAAATATAATCAATTTTTTCTAACCCCGTTTCAAATTGACGTTGTTGAGTTATAGAATGAACTTGTTTGATATGGCTTTTTAAAAATATGATTTCAGCTAATAGCAAACCAACTATCTTTTCCCTTCGCGACTGATAAAAATCAGACAATTGCCATTTCTCAACTTTACTCATTTCAATCATCTCATTTACTCTTGTTTAATAAAAAATAATAGAATAAGATATTAATCTCTTAGAGGGACCAATTTTTAAGAGGATTTGTTTCCCATTACATGAAAAAATAATTAAAATAAGGTGAAATTATGAGAACTTAGCGTTTTTCTTTAATTCTGTGGAATGGTGGCTTGTGCCCTTCTGGAAAAGGAGAAATATATGGTTTATCTTCATGTTTTTTCTCATGTTCCTTTTTAGCTTCTTCTACCAATTCTTTATCTTTCATGAACTTTAAAGATGTTGATGCTAGGATTTTTGCTGCTGTCAACATTCCCTTATGACCTATACTCATTCCCGCACATGAGGCATTTTGCCATGAATGCCCTGGAGAACCAATTATTTCACAAGCAGTCATGAACTCGCCTAATGGAACTTTCCAAGAAACATCAGCAACATCAGTTGAGCCCGGCATGGATTTTCCTTTACCCATGGGAGGAACCACTATTTTGCTAAGAGGTTGGCTTAAAATTGCTTCTGCCATTTCTTTCATTTCTGGAGGAATTAATCTCATATATCCTTCCATGGAGTTTGGAGGTAATGTTTTCTTTAATTCTTCTGCAAATGCCATATCTTGTTTATTGAACCTTGGACCTCCGACTTCTCTCATTGTATTTAATAGAACATCATCAACAACCTCATTATACCACGAGTTATAGGTTCCAGACAAAAAATCAATTTCCACTTGAGTATCTGTCATGAGTTCGGCTCCTTTAGCAATATTAATGAGTCTTTCATATAATTCCTCCACTTGATGCCGTTTTGGCGCTCTTACAAAATAATGAACTTCTGCTTCTGCTGGTACAATATTTGGAGCGTCTCCCCCATTTGTAATAACATAATGAAGACGGGCTTCTTGTATTATGTGTTCTCGCATGAAATTTGCACCAATATTCATTAATTCGACACCATCTAAAGCGCTCCGTCCATTTTGAGGGTCACCTGCTGCGTGGGCGGTTCTTCCGTGGAATTTAAAGATTACTGAATTCATTGCCAAAGCACTCATGACTGTCAGCATATTTAAAAATCCGGGATGCCACGTTAAGGCAATATCTACATCATCAAATAATCCTGCTTTAACCATGTACCCTTTTGCATTATATGTTTCTTCAGCAGGGCATCCATAATATCGAATCGTGCCTGATACTTCACCGGCATCAATTTCTTCTTTAACTGCTAAAACAGCACCGAGAGATCCAACTCCTAATAAATTATGTCCACATCCATGTCCGGGGGCACCTTCCTTTAAAGGTTTTTTTATCGGTTCTGCTACTTGACTCAATCCAGGAAGAGCATCAAACTCACCCAAGATACCGATTATTGGCTTCCCACTACCATAATTTGCATAAAAAGCCGTGGGCATATCAGCTACACCTTTTTTAACAGAAAATCCCGCGTCCTCTAATGTATCAGCCAGTAATTTTGAAGAATTATTTTCTTCCAATCCCGTTTCAGCAAATTCCCATATCTTATCACTGATCGACGAAAGCATGACGCTATTTTCTCTAATCCATTTTAGCCATCTTCTTGACATTTTACTACCTCATGTATCTTGAGATTTATATATTAATCTTCAAATAAGAACGTAATTAATTACAATTAGGGAAACTTTCTGACATACTAAATTTAAGGAATTGAAAGTGAAACGTGTGTTGGAATGTAAAGGGGTTTTGTGAGTTTTTTGATCTTCAAATCCTTTTTAAGGATTTTTAACATGACACTTGCCCCCTTAAAACCTAAAAATTTCACAGCTCTTAATGCTTGATGCAAGGGCTTATCAAGAGAACTAGCAAACACTATTATCCCACCTGCAAACCTTCTTGTAGCACCTTTTAGCAATTTGTCCAATAAGTATGTATATCCATAATGTAATTTCCTCTCATCAGCAAATTTATTTTTATCTAAAAATATCTCGTGGATTATTCCAACCTTAAATTTTAAACCATAATTAAATCCATAAATATTTGCCGTATTAAACGCAGCTCCTCCAATAATTTCATTATTTTTCTTCATTATTATGTAGGTTAGCTCATGTCGTTTTGAAGGAACGTTAATTCTTGCCCACATATATTTTTTTTGCGTGTATGGATGAAATCCTACGTATTGAGGTTTGATTATTCGGTTTAAAGCATCCATGTATTTGAAATGTTTTTTATTGCGAACAATCTCATATGAAACATCATCAAAAAAAGGTTTTGATTTTAATATTAGTCTATATAATAGTCTCGGGATATATGATATAATTAAAAATATAGGAGTTAAAAACGCGAAACCATAAAAATCATGTAACAAATTGAGAATATTGGGAAATTGAATAAACATTTTTTCCCTATCATAGTCTTTATATCCCTCTTTTAAATATAGTTTCTTTCTTGGGAATCCTGAATAATCAGCTGTTAGTATTGATATATCACATTTCTTCTTCGTCATGTATATAATCGCATTTTTTAATAGTCTCTTTGCAATACCTTGACGCATGTATTCAGGGTGGCATGCTACATCATTTATCTCGCCATTGAGTAATATTTGATCATCAAAATTAACCCGTTCTACCAAGCTTACATGTACTGAACCAACGATTTTATTTTTCTCAATATCCTCAGCAATTTGGATCATTTCTGGTTCAAAATCCGGAGATTGAACATATCTCCAATTCCAATTCTTTGGAGTTCGAATTAATCCGGCACCATTGGTTTGAAAGGATCTATTATACAAATCCGCAAGTTGTTTATCATCACCATCTTGATAATGGCGAAATATTATCGATCCCATTATAAAAAAATCTAGTTATGTTATATATTCATATAAGATAATCAACATATAATCTTACTTCAACATTTTTAAATCTTAAACGGTATTTACTATCATAGGAATTGACAATTTAAACTGAGTGAAATGAGTGAAATTGCTAATATTTTAGAAAATTTAAAAGCTATTAAAGGAGTTCATGGTGCAGCTCTAATAGAGAAATTTGGGCTGATGAAAGGTTCTGCCCTTCCCGGGTGGGTAGATCATGAAGCGGTGGCAGCAATGGTGACCCTTATATTAAAAGCTTCACAGAGAGCAACCAAAGAATTAGAGCAAGGACAATTTTATAACGCTATCATTGAAAGTGGTAAAGGAAAGATCTTATTTAATACAGTAAAAGAAAATGTGTTGGTGGTAATATCAACAGTTGAGGCCAAATTAGGTATCATTAACTTGAAGCTTTCGGCCGCTACCCAAGCTTTAGAGTCGCTTCTCTAGTTTACTTATCTTTTTCTCTTTTTTAATCAATAATATCCATTTTTCTTAATATCTCAATAATGAGTTCTCTTGTTATTGAAGGATCTGCTTGTCCACGGGTTTTTTTCATAACTCTACCAATGAGCGCTTCTATCGCTTTTGGATTATTACCACAATCTTCTACTATCTTAGGATTTTCATCTATGGCTTCCTTACTCAAATTTTCAATATATGCTTTATCTGATATTCTTGTTTTTCCCTTTTTTTCTAATATGTTTGAGACTGATATGCCCTCCATGAGTTCGCCTATGAGTGATTTAGCTATTTTAGTAGTGATTTTTCCTTCTTTTACATAATTCACTAAATCAGCAACTTGTTTAGCGTGTAATCTTGTATTTTTTATTGTCATGTTATTTTCATTTAACCATCCTGAAATATTGTTCATTAACCAATTACAAAATTGCTTGTACTCGTTCGGTCCGAATGAGGGATCAGAATTTACACCATCTTCATAAAAGTTTGCTATGTCTTTATCTAAAACTAAATTATCTGAATCAAATTCTGATAAATTAAACTCCCTTCTAAGGCGATGAGCTCTTTCACTTGGCATTTCAGGTAATTTATTCTTAATCATATCAATAAATTCATCATCTATTTCTATGGGGGTTAAATCTTGTTCAGGAAAATACCGATAATCCGCTTCAAATTCTTTTTTACGAAGTGAAATTGTGATCCTTCTTTTCTCATCCCAATGACGCGTTTCTAGTATCAGTGTTTTTCCTCTTTTTAATATATTTTTTTGGCGTACAATTTCATGCCTTAATGCTCGCTCCACTTCTTTAAAACTATTAATATTTTTGGCTTCACTACGTTCGTGACCTACTATAGAAATATTTGCATCAACTCTCACAGAACCTTGAAGATCTAAATTTGCAATTTCAGAATACTGAACAATTGACTTTAATTGTTTTAGAAATTCTCTTGCTTCTTCTGGGGAATTTAGAACTGGTTCGGTAACGATTTCAATCAAGCAAACTCCTGATCTATTATAATCTACTAATGTATAAGGTGAAGTTGCTATACTTCCTTTATGTACTAATCGAGCAGGATCTTCCTCAAGATGAATTCTATTTAATATGACATCTTTTTTGTGATTATTAACTTTAATCGTGATCTTTCCACCATCAGCAAAAGCTTTACCTCCTGCTTTATTATATTGTGATATTTGAAACCCTTTTGGGAGGTCAACGTAATGATAATTTTTCCTATAGAACCAAAAACGATGGTTGATTTTACATTCTAATGCTAGTGCTAATCTAGTTGCAAATTCTACTGCCTTTTTGTTTAAAACAGGGAGAGACCCAGGTAATCCTAAACAGATTGGACACACGTAAGTGTTTGGTTCAGCTCCACGATAATCATTGCTGCAATTACAGAATAGTTTTGATTTAAGATTTGTTAATTGAATATGAACTTCTAATCCAATCATAATCTCATAATTTTGACTACTCAAATTAAATGCCTCCTTTAATTATTGGCGGTTTTTTTCGAAATATATCTAACTCTTGTTCAAGTTGATATCCAATATTTAGAATTCCTTTTTCATCAAAGTAATCACCGATTATTTGAAAACCTATGGGTAAATTATCACTATCAAAACCACAAGGGATTGATAGTGCTGGGAGACCAGCTAAATTTACTGGGCATGTAAGGATGTCAATTGCATACATCTGTAAAGGATTATCAATTAATTCTCCAATCTTGAATGCTGTTATTGGCATTGTTGGGCAAACTATAGAATCGCATTTCTTAAGTGCATTAACAAAATCTTGCTTTAATAATGATCTCACCTTTAAAGCTTTCAAGTAGAACATGTCATAATATCCTGCAGAAAGAGCATAAGTACCCAAGAAAATTCTCCTCCTTACTTCTGGTCCGAAATTTTCCCCCCTTGTTTTTCTAAATACATCAAACACATCTCCTGAGAGGTCATCCGTGATTTTTCCATATCTGATTCCATCGTATCTAGCTAAATTTGAACTAGCCTCACACATGCAGATCAGATAATATGTAGCAACTGTGTATTCCAAATGTGGAATAGTAACTTCTACTGTGGTTGCCCCTAAGCTTTCCAATTTTTTGATTGACTTTTCTACACTTTTTTTTACCGTGTTATCAACTCCTTCCCCAAAAAATTCTTTTGGAACACCTAGTACCTTTTTATCAATTGGTTTTTTAATTTCCTCTGTATAATTATCCACTTTGACATCAATTGAAGTGGAATCAAGTGGATCTTTTCCAGAAATGATTTCAAGCATCAATGCAGCATCATGAACACACTTGGTGATTGGTCCAATTTGATCCAATGAATTTGCAAATGCTATCAATCCATATCGTGAAACTCTTCCATATGTGGGTTTTAATCCTACAACTCCGCTAAAAGAAGCAGGACATCTAATACTACCTCCAGTATCACTCCCTAAAGCAAGTAATGCTTGTCCTGATGCAATTGAGGTGGCCGATCCCCCGCTAGATCCTCCAGGAACTCTTTTTAAATCCCAAGGATTAAAAGTGGGTCCATAACAGCTCGATTCCGTAGAACTGCCCATGGCAAATTCATCCATATTTGTATTCCCAATATGAATCGCTCCTTCTTGCTCTACTAAACGTTCTATAACAAATGCATTATATGGGGGTTGAAACCCCTCCAATATGCGTGAACAACAAGTTGTGGAGAAATTCTTCAAACATATTAAATCCTTGTTAGCAAAAGGCAGACCATAAAGCTTTCCAATTTCTTGACCATCCTTTAACTTATTATCATATTCTTTTGCTTTTTCAAGTGCCTTCTGTTTTGAATAATTGACAAAAGAATGGATATATTGATCGGTCTCATCAATTTTGTCGAAACTCGCCTGAATTACTTCTTGTACTGTAATTTCTCTATTACGTATTTTTTCTATTAATTCATGTGCCATGTAATTGCCGAGTTCCATGATGCTAAACCATATTTTTAATTAATTTCACAAATTTGACTCTACTAAAAAATTTCACTAAAAATTAAGATGATCAAACTTAAAGAATTGATCGTACAGAAAATTTGGATCTTGACTCCCTTCATCCCTTTCCCGAATTTCCTTACGGAGTTTTACGTAACATGGTCCGGGGAAAAGGAATTGCATCTTTAATATTATCTAATCCACAGATCCAAGAAATCACTCTCTCCACGCCAACACCATAACCCGAATGTGGAACACTACCATATTTCCTTAAATCAAAGTACCAGCTATACGTTTCTGGATCCTCCCCTTCAGCACGTAATCGTTCCTTCATGTTATCGACTAATAAACTCCTCTCAGATCCTCCAATTATCTCGCAATAACCCTCTGGAGCTAACATGTCAAAACATAAAGCTTCTATAGGATTATCTGCGCTAGGTGGTTTGTAGAATCCCATGATCTCTGTGGGGTAATGGGTAACAACAACGGGAACTTTATAATGTTCAGCAATCTTCGCTTCTTCAAGTGTTCTTAAATCCTTTCCCCATGGTACTTTCATGTCGTATTTTTCATCAAGAAGTTTAAGTGCATCTACATATTTAATAGTAGGATATTCTGCAGCTTCATATTTTTCTAATAAATTGATATCCCTTTCCAAAATTTCAAGTTCTTTTCGATTTTTCTTTAATACTTCCTTTAAAATAAATCTTATCTCAGCTTTAGCGACTTCTGTGACTTCATCCAACTCCATCCAAGCAGCTTCCATTTCGGCCATCCAAAACTCTGATAAATGTCTCGAAGTTTTTGATTTTTCCGCTCTAAAAGTGGGGGCCATGTTATAAATCTTTCCAAGGGAAAAAATTCCAGCCTCAGCGTATAACTGCCACGATTGACTTAGATATACTTTATCTTTGTAGTATTTTACCTCAAATAATGTTGATCCTCCTTCAGACATGCTAGGTTGAAATATAGGTGCATCAAATTCATAATAACCATTGCTTCTAAAGAATTCATGAATAGCTCCAACAACAGTATGACGAATTTTAAAAACGGCATTTAACTTTCTTGATCTTATCCAAAGATGTCTATTGTCATAAAGTAGTTCAGGGGATTGATGCTCAGTTATTGGAAAAGGTTCAGCAATTTGAACTATTTCTAAATCAGTTACAGAAACTTCATAACCCGTTGGAGCTCTTTCATCTACTTTTAACTCACCTGAAATTTTAACGGAAGATTCAATAGTTAGCTTTTCAGCTTTCTCAAAGATTTCGAGATTTTTACTTTTTGGGATGACGCACTGAATTATATCAGATTCATCTCTTAAATTTATGAAGACAAACTTATTTGATGATCTTTGTCGGTAAACCCATCCCCTTAATTTAACTTTACCAGATTCTTTTTTCAAAGCCTCTTCAATCGTAATATATTCAGATTCTTTCATTTTCAACAAATAGAATATCAAGTAATTTACATAAATGACACTTTTAAATATTTGCTCTATAGAATAAACCATAAAATAATAAATTTGTGTTGTGTTAATCAGCAACTAAGTAGCAAAATTATCTACAGAAACCATTATAAAACAATTAGCAATAGAAATAAATTATTTATACCACTAAGTCCATCTTTAACCAATATTTAAGTAATTAGAGGCTAACTTTCTTATTTTTATCTTCTACTATTTTTTTGATCCGTGTAGTTACAATTTCGGTTAGTTCTTTCACTGTCTCATCACGGTTAATATTTTCAACGATAGGAACCCCCACAATTTTTGCTTGCTCTTTTAAATATTCTTGGATTATTCTGATTTGTTCGAAATTATCGTAATATTTGTTAACAGGGCTCCTCATAGAAACATTATAAGCTCGAAGAGAGAATCTATTCTTGTGCTGTATCTCGTTAGATAAATTTAACATAACAAAAACTATATTTGGATGTTCTAAAATGTCATTGGAAAGGAATTCAGGGGACAAGTGAACACCTTCGATTATCATATTAGTCCCTTCATAAAGGGCTCTTTTGATCAGAGCTTCAACACCTACTATCACAATTTTGACTTGCTCACTATACCCCAAAATGGTGGAGTTAAATCTTGATGACCTATAGTGCTTCGAGAATTTACCTGCTTCATAAGAACTCTGGTGTAATTCAGGTATTAGATCATTACTCAATACTTTTCTCATTATTTCCCGGATTGAGTCAGTCCCAATCATACTACGAAAATCTAATCGATGGGCTAGCGAAAGAGCAACTGTTGATTTTCCAATTCCAGTCGTTCCACTAATTAAGATAATAATAGGTTGCTCCAATTTAGTAATCTTATTAAAAACAAGAAAGTTTTCTGCGTATTGTGCATCTTTTTTATCCGCTAAAATCTTATAAATTGTTTTATCCATTTCCTGCTTTGATATCTCTTGTATATTCCTTTTCAGCAAGTCACTTTTTATCTCCTCGGCAATTTCACGTGCTTCGAGAAATGATATTCCTGTTTTTAGTAAGCTATTGGCAAGTAATCCTCTAGAGAATATTCTTGAATAATCTTTGTCAATGATTAAAATTTTATCCATTATATTAGACCTCCAAATCATTATTATTAATTATTATATCTTTTAAAATAAATTGTTTAAATCAACATCTCTGGGATTTTTATTAGTTCTCTATTGGATCTTCTTTTAAGCTAATAATTATAAGATTATTATTCTATAAAATAAGTAAGTTCTATTACCATTCTATTAAAATATCTCTAAAATTATAAAATCTGTTACTTAAAATTGTTCAATTTATTACGGCTTTAATTATAAAATAAATACTACTGCTGCTAATACAGAAGCCCACTCATCTTCATTTCTAACAGTAGCAGATTCAGTAATATTCTTGGTCTCAACTATTTTGCCTCCCATTTTAAAAATTTCGCGTTTTTCATCGTAGTTAGCATTGGGATCAAATGGAACCCCCAATGTTGTAGCTAACATTTCTGCTGCTAAATCTTCGGCAATATCTCCTGTCTTTTTAGGCTTTACCCCGTATGTATGATGTTCACTTAAATACCCATACTGACCTTTATCAGCAGGTTTTGCTACCCCTATAGAAGAACAAATCAAGCGATTAAATTCGTTAGATGTTGCTCTAGCCATTACAGTATAAACAATCTGTCCAGGGCGGAGTTGTTTTAAACCATCTTCCTTACTTATTTCAATACAATATGGTGGAAATATGGATGAAACTTTAACTAAATTGAATTTTTCAATTCCCGCATCTCTAAGGGCCATTTCAAAAGCTGCTAACTTAGACTTATGAAATCCTTTTCCTTTTACAAAGAATACCTTTTTTGGGACAAGTGACATATTTCAATATAAATTCTAGTATATATCTTAATTAATAAATAAATAACTATGATTATTATTTAAATTTATTTATAATATATAGATTTACTTTGAATCCTCTATTCTAAAGTCTTGATGTAAATCTTATTTATCATAATATTTATGATAATGCGAGATAATATAATAAAATTTGATATATTTAGAGTTAAATCGAAAAAATAGAATTTACGAAGATTTTTATTAAAATAATTATAGCTCTATTAATTTATATAATAATAGATAAAATTCATGAGCAATTAATTAAATTAGAATTTTTTTTAAAAAAATTGCATAGATGTATTTAATAAATCTAGAATGTTTAATTTTAATTATGAATAAAATACATAAAGAAGATTACTTAATTCAAAAAATAACTCCGTTTAATGTTAATGAAGTGAAAAATGTTGACGATCTTTTAAGAGCCCTTAAATATTGTGGATTTCAAGGAAGAAACTTAGGGAAAGCTTTAGATATTCTTTATAAAATGGTTAGTAATGCTGACATTTTAACTGTATTAACTTTAAGTGGTGCTATGATTCCCGCAGGTATGGGAGATTTAATTTACACATTAATGGACCATAAATTAATTGATGTTTTAATTACTACAGGAGCAAATATCATACATGATTTAGTAGATGCATTAACTGATGTAGGACATTATATTGGAAGTGCTACCTTAGATGATAATGAATTGTTTAAATTGAGAATTAATAGAATATATGATACTTTGCTACCTGAAGAAAATTATAAGATAGTTGAAGAAGTTTTATTAGAGATAATTCATGAAATATTTGAATTTAAAGAAATTAACATTTTACCTTCAGATTTTTTAACTAAAGTTGGTGAAAAATTAAATAACAGAAGTCTTTTAGCTGTGGCTGCTAAAAACAACATTCCTATTTTTGTCCCTGCATTTTCTGATTCTGAATTTGCATTAAACTTAATCAAATATTCTATAAAAGAAGATTATAAGTTCAATTTTGATATTCTTGGAGACGTATTAAAATTTGCAGATATTATAAGAAAATCCAGAGAATATGGAACATTAATAATTGGAGGGGGTGTTCCTAGAAATTGGGCTCAACAAATCTTTCCCTTACTTGATCAAATAGAAAATGTTGAGAGGATGGGTTATAATTATTCCGTCAGAATACATACTGCTACTGAATATGATGGAGGTCTTTCAGGATGTACTATTTCAGAATCAAAAAGTTGGGGAAAATATTCTTTAGAATCAAAATATATAAGTGTATGGTGCGATGCAACCATAG
This sequence comes from Promethearchaeota archaeon, assembly GCA_030667705.1. Classification (GTDB taxonomy): domain Archaea; phylum Asgardarchaeota; class Lokiarchaeia; order Sigyniarchaeales; family SOKP01; genus SOKP01. The sequence continues at coordinate 23,255 of DAOUVJ010000029.1, forward strand.
CATTACCAATTTTAATTAC
>DAOUVJ010000181.1 GCA_030667705.1 Promethearchaeota archaeon
AAAGCATTATAAGGAGATAAGAATGACTATAGAAGTAAAAATGCTTCCTGAAAATTTCATCAAAAATGGAGATTATCAAAAGATATTCTGGTTGGGAGTAAGCGGATATATTATTATTAACGAGCTCGATAAATAAGTATGTATACTTATATCTCCCCTTAATTTAGAGATAGGATTGCCTTTTTGTAAAAAAATGAGAATGATAAAAGTTAAGATCTTAACTGTTTTGAGAAGCAATCAATGATTACTTCTTTGAATTTTCTTTTATTTGCGCGAATGGGCTGCTTGGAGCATATCTTATAAGATTTTCTTCTTCCAACTTTACGATATAGGAAGGAGCGTTAATCAATTTATCGCCTATTGCGATATGTTTGTGAATAATCCTTTGTCGGGCTTCATATACCGTTTTAGTTAAGCCCTTTTCAAACACGAGAGTTTGAAATCTTCGCTTTAAGATATCATCTACAGTGAGAAGAAGAATATCTTCAAATTGAGCTTCCGATCCAATAATACCTAGTCGGTTTAATTTTCTTATCAATTCTCGTTGAACTTCTTTTGCTTTTTCGTGTGGTAAGGATCTCGACTCACGGGCAATTTTTCTCCAATTACCCAAGACTGTCCTCATCTTCCAGAATTCACGCTTATTTCGCAGACCATATTTTCCGATAAATTCCAATTCTTCAAGGATTCGTTCCTTTTGGAACGGATGTTTTGGTTTTTTAAACTTCTTCTTTAAACGACGTGGATCTCCCATGATATATCAACTTATTGTCTTTTTAACTTTTTCCGCACGACTCCAATTACTAAGCCATGTCGGCCAGTGCTTTTAGTTCTTTGTCCTCTTACTTTTAATTTATTATGATGTCGAACGCCTTTATAGCTTCTTATCCGTTTCATGCGATCGATGTCTTGTTTTGTTTGTAATTCAAGAGAATTGCCCAAAATATGTCTATCCTCACCAGTTCTCAAATCTTTTTTCCGATTAACCATCCAATATGGTATTCCGTTTTCAATTGGCTTCATCAAGATTTCTTCAAGTTTATTTAGGTCTTTCTCAGCTAAGGCACCAATCCTCATTCGAGGGTCGATTTCAGCCACCCTTACTATAGCTTGAGCGAATCTCCTACCAACTCCACGAATTTGAGTTAATCCGTGTTCTACTAAGGCATTTCCATCTATTTGGGAACGTAGAGCTCTAAAGAAGATCTTTTCTCGGAAATGTTTCGGTCTAAATGCGGGTATAATACTCATTATAAGTTCAATCTTAAATTCAATATTGATCTTTTTAATGTAAAATTTAATATTAATTTTGTGGTTTTTGGCACTAACTCATTGTAAAAAGCGATTATTTAAACAAAGAATCCAACAAATTTAAATTTAACATTTAAAAGCCTACTGCATTAGAAAATTATTGATTAATAGCTTGGAAATCGATGATTTTCTTTTCTTTTTCCATCCAAGTGTTTCTGGCATTTTACTTTTTTCGATCTAGCTATTTTTTTGAGCAATGATAATCCTGGTTTGACATCATCAAAGTTTACCGATTCAATTATATCATTAGCAATTAACTCGTCGTAAAGTTTTTTCCCTTCGGGGGTTCGTATTATTACAGTATTCCAACCCGATGGAGAGCCTATTGACCCTATAGAAATATCTGATGATTCAGAAGTAAGATCATAGCAAACTTCACAATCAGGTCTAGCCAAATGAGTAATTTCTTTTATAGGAACTGAAAATTCATTACCATCATTAGTGTAAATAAAGAATTTACCCTTATTGATATCAGTTTTACTCACATCTGATACATTTACATCAACTAAATTACATATTTTCAAGAAACCATCTTCATAGGAAAAAGATTCCATGCAAAATATACCAATTCGATACAGAACCTTATTCTGAAAAGGAAATTGGAATTTATATAACTTGGATTTTAATAGTGCTTGCATGTGGCATGGAACTCCAACTATGGCAAAATTGCCGTTTATAAGTCTTTTTTCATTCAGTAAACTTAAATTTGGGTTATTCACGTATTTTGTTCCAGCTGAAGATATAACATCTTCCTTTGAGCTTATCAAAAATGGCATTGGTCTCCAAGGATCCTCACTCATTTTTGCTCCTAAGGCCAAGTTAATTTGTTTAGTATTAAACAAATGATAAATACAACTACTCGTGATACCTCCATCTTGACAAACGCTTTTAATATCTGATATTTTTGTTCGGGCTGAAAAAATATCTATATAAGGCCCCAATTGTCCATAATCTTCAATTTCATTGCAATGCATTTGTGTCATGTGCATGCTAGTTGTTGGTAGAAATGTTCTAGGGCATATATAATAACAAAGTCCACATCGAATACAAAGATTATCATCAACTTTTCCGATTCCATTAATAATCTCAATGCAATTAACTGGGCATATCCCTGCGCACATCCCGCATCCGGAACATATTTTTGCGTCGAATATTACTTGAATAGGTTCATAAACAGTTTTTCCAGGAAAAATAGAATTTACTTTAATATTAAAATCAGTTAATTTGTTAATAGATAGATTCTCATTATCAACATTTACTTGTTCTTTTATTTCCTCTATAACCACTAATTTTTCGTTTTTCAATAATGTTAAAAGAGTTAAAACAGTCTTCAAATCAACCTTTTTAGCTGTTGAGAACGTTTTTAAGTCTTTAAGATTACTTTCAGATTTTTTTTTTAAGAAAGCTAGTAATTCATATTTTAATTGTTCAAGATCAAACATTTCGAAAAACAAGGCATGGTATTGATCTTCAGTGTAAATGCCTGCTTTCAAAATATCCTCTTTTCCATCAATCAAGGCTCGAATCCTAAATGAGTTTAAGGTTTCAGCCACATTTTTCAAAAATTCCCATGTTAATGATTTTTCAGAATTCATAATGATTCGATTTTTTTATAAATACTAATCCGAATACCCGCGCTTTGGGTAAGTTACCTCTCAACTAATATTTTTTTGAAAGGTTCATTCTACTTCGGGTTTATTTTATTTTTTGGCAAGGGAGGCAGTGAATGGATCTTACTAGTTATATCTTCTACTGAAGCTACGAATTTCTTTACTTCAGCTGCGGCACAGAAATACTGTTGGATTCTATCTTCATTTATACCAAGATGATTAAATAACCTTCTTAGAAATATAACATGATTATTAGTATTCATATTAGCTCTACCATAATCACATTCACTCTCATGGCATGATATTATTGCTACTCCGTCAGCACCTTTTAAAAAACAATCCATTATCAAGTGAATCCCAATTCTTCCAGTACATCTTACCCGAATCAAATGAAAGTCAGCCGAGTATTTTTTACGAGTAGTTCCAGTTAAATCAGCAGCAGAATAACCTCACTTTTCACAACCAAATGCTATAATCTTTCTTTCTTTAATATTATCCATATTAATCACATTTATAAGTTTATTCTTGAATTTTTTCTTGAGAAGTGCTCGTCATTGAGAAAAATGGTTCCGTAATTCCCTTTATTTCTTCTTCAAATTGAGAATCTCTATAATATATGAGATCAATCGCTCTAGCAGGACATGAGGTAACACAAGCTCCACAACCTTTACATTTTAATTCATCTACGACTGCGATTTGAACATCATTAACATTGATTGCATCAAAATCACAAATTTTCTCACATCTATGACAACCTACACAGAGTGTATCATCTACTTCTGCGATGATTAGTTCTTGCCTTAAAATATCATTTGAAAGTAAAGTTGCCGCTTTGCTAGCTGCACCCAAAGCTGATGTTACAGAGTATGGTATATTTTTGGGACCTGCTGCACACCCACATATATAAATGCCATTATCTTTTGTCTCAACAGGTTTTAAACACCCGTGAACTTCTGATAAAAAGCCATTTGGACCTTTACTAAGACCCATTATTTCAGAAATTTCCATGGTACCTTGTGAAGGGACTATTCCGGTCGATAAGATAACAAAATCAAAATCCATGCTCATGACTTCGTTTTCCAGTGATGTGTCAAAATACAAACGCATCGTACCATCATCATTTAATTTAATATCTCCAGGTTTACCTTTGATAAAATTAATATTTTGACCTCGAATATTTCTATAATATTCCTCATTCCCTTTATCCCATGTCCTAATATCAATATAAAATATGGTAATATTCGTAGTGGGATATTCTTGCTTTAATAATTGGGCATTTTTCAGAGCAACATTACAACACACCGCACTGCAATAAGGATTTCCTCTTAAAGTTCTTGAACCAACGCATTGTATCATCGCTATATTTTTAGGAGTGTTTCCGTCCGATATGCGATACACGTGTCCTCCTGTTGGACCTATAGGGCTTAACATTCTTTCCAATTCAATCTGAGTGATTACATCCGGATATATGGCATACTTGTATTCATTTGTTTTGAGTATTGGATATTCTTCCCACCCTGTAGCTACAATTACCGCCCCAACTTTAATTTCAATGTGTTCCTCTTCTTGGTCAAATGCTATTGCTTCAGCAGGACAAGTACGTTCACAATTCTTACAATCAATGCATACAGACTTATCCATAACAGCATATTTCGGAACCGCTTGTGGAAAGGGAATATATATAGCATTCCTCTCACCAATTCCTCTATTAAATGGATCGGGTATACTTATAGGGCATTTCGTAGTGCATAATCCACATCCAGTACATTTACGTTCATCAACGTATCGAGGATTCTTTCTAACTTTTACTAGAAATGCTCCTGTTACACCAGTAAATTGGATAATGTCAGAATACGTCATTAATGTAATATTTGGGTGTTTGGATGTATTTACCATGATAGGAGCTAATACTCAGATACCACAATCATCGGTTGGAAAAATTCTATCAAGCAAAGCCATTTTTCCTCCAATTGTAGGGGATTTTTCTACTAAGTAAACTTCTATTCCTTGATTCGCTAAATCTAGCGCAGCATTCATTCCCGCTATACCGGCTCCTATCACAAGAGCAGATTTTGTTATGGGTATTTCTTTACGGGGGATTATTTCAAGTTGTCTTGCTCTATTTATGCCTGCTAATAACAATCTTTTAGCTTTTTCAGTTGCTACGATTTTATCTCCTTGATGTACAAATGAACAATGCTCTCGAATATTTACCATTTCAAAATAATAAGGACTTAATCCTGCTTCGATCAATACCGATCGGTAAGTAGCCTCATGAATTTTAGGAGTACAAGCTGCTACCACTACTCGGTTTAAATCTAATTCTATGATATCATTTTTAATAGACTGTTGACCAGGATCACTGCAAGTAAATTTGTTTATCCTTGCAATCACGACATTAGGTAATAGTTCTGCAAAATCTCGTAGGGCTGAACAATCAACGTGCATTCCAATATTTACGCCTCACTCGCACACATAAATTCCAATTCTTGTTTCATTGGTCTGTTTCTCAGACATTATTTTCACCTTACTAAGGTATCACCTTACTATCCATGTTCATTTTTTGATCTTATGTTGTGAAGTGGGAGAATTAATTTATTTTTACTGTTTAATTTCAATAATCCCCAGATCATTTTCGTCTTATTAATGATCAAGAAATATTTTTTTAAATAGTGTTTTATCCAACTAAGTTTTTTATTTTACAGATTATTATTCAATTTATATGGCACCGACAAACGATAAAAATAGTAAAGAAGATTATGCGAGAAAATTCATGGAATTAGAAGGTTTAAAAGGGAAAGCAACCCGAATAAAAATCATTCAAATTATTGACTCAGTAGGTTTTGACAAGAGAAAAATAAAAGTAGCCCTTCAAAGGTCAACTATTGATGAAAGAATTAAACATGAGTAAGTTTTCAATTATTAAGATTTTTCCAAAAATAATCCATAATGAATTTAAGACATTATTAATTAATACTTTCATTAAAACAAGAGGACATTACCTTGCTTGATATAGAATTATTTCGAAACAATTTGAAAGAAATCATCGAATCTGAAAATAAAAGATTTAAAAATCCTTCAAATGCCGAAAAAGTAATTGATTACGACATCAAATGGAGAGAGATATTACAAAATCTTGAAGAACTTAAACAACAGAGAAATAAGTTATCTAAACAAATAGGAGAGTTCACTAAATCTGGAGAGAAAGAGAAAGCTGAAAAGACAAAACTTCAATCTAAAGAGATTAAAGAGAAATTA
>DAOUVJ010000102.1 GCA_030667705.1 Promethearchaeota archaeon
AACTTAATTATTACAAATTAAAATGGACGTCTAGCCCCACCTGGTCTTCTACCTGCGGAACCTGGAAATCTCCCCGGTATTCTTCCTCGGATTGGACCTCTTGCTCCTCCAATCATGGAACCCCTGCCTCCTTGATTATCGTGCAAGACATTATCAATTGATAAAACGAAGCCTACAAGTATTCTACGATCGGTCTCATTATCAAATATCTTTAATGCATAGCGATCGGCATAGTCGAAAATGCCTCCCAAGAAGATATCTCGCCATTTATCAGCTTTTTCTATTTCTGCTACGAGTTTATGTGTATTACTCTCAAAAATCCTAAAACTCCATCCAAAGAAATCACCTTCAGCCTCATACCATCGAGTTTTTGTCTCTGGTTCTTCTAAATAGAATTTTTGCTTTAAAAAAGTAAGTATTTTTCTCTTAATTCTCGCTATTGGGACACCATTGGGATCTTTTAGGTCCTGAGCTCCTCTGGCACTAATTATTTTGCTATGGATTGTTGCTACTACACTTCCATCAGGTTCTTGTAATTCAACACGTCTTCGGATACTAAAAAGAATTCGATGCATTAATCCTATCGTTTGTCCTTTTTCATCATAAATTTCGCCGTAACCTAAATCCCAAGCCTTTTCTTTAATTAAATAATAATTTCGACTCAAATCAAATAACCCTCCCTTCTGTGTAGGTGCTTGAGATGTAGGTGCTTGAGATGTAGGAGCAGTTAGGTTGATTTTTTTAGCTTCACGTAATAATTCTGCTCCACATTTTTCACAAAATCGTTGATCTTCGGTAACTGATTCACCACATTCTTTACAATTTTTCATCGATTAACTCTACTTCTAATGATTTTGTATTATTATAAACCTATTCAATAATAATAAATTTAGTTTAATAAATTTAAGGTTGAGGGAGTCCATTAATTCATCCATGGGAAATATTTTAAATGAATCGAGATTTAAAATACTAAATATAAAATGAGATTATCATGTCATCCATACCAAAATTACTTAAGCTGAAAGATTATGTCACGCTATTAGGCACAACTATTGGGTTAGTATCATTAATCTTTGCTGGAATAGGAACACGTTATACAATCACTTTTGGTTTCTTCCTAATTTCCTTAACTCTTGGTACAGATTTACTGGATGGATACATTGCTCGAAAAACGGGGACTGTAAATGAGATAGGGCGGGAGCTCGATTCTCTAAGTGATTCAATGACATTTGGAATCGTACCTGCAATATTAACCTTTCAAGCATTTAGGACAGGAGAACTTTATGATATTGTGTTAATGATTGGATGTATCATATTTGCTTTAGGATCACTTTTAAGATTAGCCCGTTTTAATATTTCTGATTCTTCAGGTTATATGGGTGTTCCAACACCAATCACCGCACTCGAAATGATCGTGTTCTATTTTGCTAATTACTTTTATGCTGCTGCGTTTGGAGGGTTAGCTGATCCATATCCTTCGATAGCTTATTATTCCATTCCTGCATTCTTAATCCTCTTTGGATGGCTTAATATAACAACACATCTAAAGTACAAAGAAAAAGGAAAAGCTTTTTATTACATTGTAATATTAATTGCTCCGATAGTTCCCGTATTTGGTATAGTCGGGTTGCAAGGCGATCAAGTACATCCTATAGTGTTTCTCACGTTTTCAATCATTCTCATGTGTATATTCTTTGGATCTCTGCTATGGCAGCTTATTTTTTCAATATGTAAGGGGATTAAGAAAATTAAGAAGAAGTAGTATTTCATTCAAAATAAGTGTGATTTCCAATCTTCAATACTAGTAATAACTTGCTTCATATCCAACTCATTAAGAAAATCTTCGCTAAGTTTGTATTGATTAATGGTACTTCTGATTTTATGGAGTGTTACAGAAAAACCTTTTATCTCTAGTATTAGATTAGCTACAGCTTGTAATTCTTCACTAAATTCTTTTCCTTTGAGTGTTCTCATTTTTTGAATTAGATTAGTGAATTTGGTGTTAATAATGATGCTTGATTCATCTTCAGGCTTTGGTTGTATGCTAGAATTTTGATCAACTTGAGCTTGTAAATGTTGGGAAGAAGCGTCAATGCTTTCAGGAGATTTGATAGATCCGGTTGGAGTTGAAACCTTGGGTATTTCTTTTGGAGGTTCTTTTTTTTGTATTTTCCGTTTTGTTTCCGTTTTTATAGGAGTAGGAGTTGATGGTGTGGTTTCCTCAAGATTTTTTGATTTAGGTTCAAGTAAATTGGCAGTTCTCATCTGTTTACGAACATCTGTACTTACTCCTTCAACACCAATAGATTTTGGCATTTGAAATGAATCCTTTATGGCAAATTCTAATAATGTATTTATCAAAGGGTCTAACATCTTAACGAAAGGAGGATAATTACTGGAGACTCCAACAAAGTTATTCAATGGATCAGAGGAATCTCCTTGGATAACACCAAGCAGAACATGGTTATTATCACCTTTTAATATAATAATAGTTTCATTTCTTAACATTCGATATTCTACATTTACTAATTCAACAAATTTTTTCACAATGCTATTAGTATGCGCTTCTGAGGATACGATCTTAATTTTTATAGAACTCGAGATTTCTTTCAAATGTTCGGGTAAAACAAGTGGTTCAAGGTTAGGTACGATAATGGTTAGATTTTGTTTAGTATTAACAATAAAATTAGAAATTTCTTCGATAACTTTAGTTAAGCTATTAACTTGAGAGATTTTATCAATTTGTGTTTTTTTCAGGATATTGATTGAGTTATCCATCACTGAATTGATGGGTTCATTTAATTTCATGACTGAATTTATTGATTTTTGCATAATTTCATTGATCTTGATTGTTATAATATCCTTAAAACTATCCATTTGAGGTTTCATCTGAATATTTTTCTTTTTCACAATCTCAAAAATCTTATTTATTTTAACCTCAAAATTAGTCATCATGTTTAATAAAAGCATTTTGAAATCATTCCTAAATTGAAATGTAGAGTTAATAATGGTGTTCATGGACTCTAGAGTATTATCAAATTCCCTCTTAATCTTCTCATGTAAAGCGAGTGTAAATTCTTCCACCATTTTATCAAAGTTCTTTTTAAATGCAGCACCAACGAATTCTATTATTTTTTCTTTATTTTTTTTGATTTCTAAAGATTCTATTTTTTCTTTTATTTCATTTTCAATGGTAGGTAGGATTTTTATTAAGTTTTTAAATTCAGATTGAGTTATACCTTTTATAATATTGTGTAAACCATCAAGAGCATCACTTAAAACCCTCAGATTCTCCATTCCTGTGACGATATCTTCAATATCTTGCTTTTGAATGATTATGTCTTCGTCAATATCTTTTTTTAACTCTTGTATAGCTTTAATAGCAGTATCTAATTCGATCAACTGGTTATCTTGGAAAACTTTTTCTAAAGTTTTGCTTACAATGAGCTGGATCTGTGTTTTTATATTTTTGACATTTTCATTAATATTTTCATAGTAGTTGCTTACAGCTCCGAAAGGAGGAATTGCGAGATAATGAACAAGATTTTTTTCCAATTTATCTTTTGGATAAATTGGAATTACTAACCCTATATTTATGAGCTCGTTTAGTACGTTTGAAACATCCTCAAGAGATAAATCTGGTACAATTAGATTCAATTCCTTCTTTGTAATTGAATATTTTCCAAAACACCTTAAATAAATCTGAATGGCATTTTTAGAAAGGTTTAACATTTCAAAAAAGTTTTCCATCTTTAACTACCCGATATTTGTGATTTCTTCGGACTCCTTTTGGTTTCCTTTCTCATTTTAATTCATAGTAAAATAAATATTTATTGTTTTCATTTTGTTAGATAACTAATATTTAGTGAATAACTATCTTAAACTATATTAACAGTTAGAAGGATGTAAAAGTCATGACCTCATCTTATGAAGATGTATTCATTTATTTAGATTTAACAAAAGAAATTCTCAAGAAGAAAGATATAATTAAAACAATAAGACATTACATAATTGAAAAAAATAAGGTGAATTTGCAGGGTCACTATGGATTACTAATCTTTCAAGAAGAAGGGAACCCGATTTTTATTACAGATAAGAAGGATTCAGATATAATCATTAATGCAATAGAAGAGAATTGGAAATCACGTCCAAAGAACAAATCATTTTTCGAGAATGGGCTTTTCTATGTATTTTCTTACTTAACAGAAAAAATCCGTAAGAAATCTAAAACTTATCGCATTATCATTATAACCGATACTCCAAGTGATTTATCTGAAGATTATACTGATGTATTGTTCAATTTAGTATCAAAAATAAAAAATTTTCCTACTTACATTGATATAATCAGAATTTCATTAGGAGAAAGACGTTTTTTTAAAGATGATGTTAAATTGAATGTTTTAGCAAGTGATACTAAAGGAAGTATCTTCTATGTCAATGATAAAAAAGATTTTTTTAAGACGATGGAGAAGTTAATTAAGATGAAACAATTAGTGAGCATTTTTGCTAACCAGCCTGCTAAAATTTCGATCAAAAAAGAAGACTATGATTTTTATTCCCGACTTGCAAAAAAGTTAATCCCTGCTTCTCAAGATAAAACAGGGTTAAAATGCAAATTTTGTGCAGATGAGATATGTCCAGTTTGTGCAGATATAAACGACATTCCATTGCTATGCCCAGATTGCGGAACTACTTTTCATAAATGTTGTGTTACAAATTACACTATCGGTCATAATATTGGAATTCCTCATATCTTTCGTTGTCCAAAATGTGATGTTCTCTTGCAAATTGATCAAGATGAAATTGTACAATCTGAAAATTCCGAAATTGAATCCGCTGAAGAATACATTGATAATTTAGAAATTGATTATGAAGAAGAATATGTGGAGGCAGAAGACTCCTATGACGCCTATGATGAGATTGACCATGATGTAGATAAGATTGAAGAAACGGAAGTAGAAACACATGATATCCTTCAAGAAAACCAAGCAGATGAGACAGAGAAGAAAATAATTCAAATTGGCGGGTTTTTTGGTAAAACATATGTCGTAAGAAAAGAAGGTGACAATCTTATTTATGAACGTGTAGCAGGGATAAAACGAAATTCAAATTCAGTTTCATCTGTCCCGTCCTCACCAATTGAAGAAAACATGGATCCAGAAGATTCTTCTAAACTTAAGATTTGGAGTCCTAAAAAAGCATCTAAGGAAAAATCACTTTTCCTTATTTGCCAAAATTGTGGAAAACAGTTAAACAGAAATGATCAAAATAATAAATGTCCCTACTGTGGCACCAAATACAGAATATAATATCTATCCTAAAATACCCCTTAATATCATGTAATCTAATTTCTGAAATAAAAATTAATATCTTGTTTTTATTAAAATTTAAAAACCATTAGTTTATTAACTAAATTAAGTAGTTAATTCTGAATTATTTATAATAGAATTCTTGGTTTTCTCTTGATGCTATCATGTTTAAAAAATTAACCGTTAACTCTGAAGAATTTATCTTTTATCTTGATTTATCAAAAGATTTCATTAAAAAAAAGAATTTAATAAAGAGTATAACTGCTTTTTCAAAAGAAAAAGAAAAATTTCATAGTCTATGCACATTTGGACTCATAATGTTTCAGAAAGATGAAAACTTAATTACTTTTTATGATCAACCTGATACCGAATTAATTTCTAAGGTAATTAACGATAAGTGGGAATCGAGAGAAAAAGAGAAGAGTTTCTTAGAAAATGGTTTGTTTGAAGTATTAGCATATATATTTACCAAAAGTAAAGAAACACGAAAAAATTATCGTGTTATAGTGTTTTCTGATACCCCAAGTGGACTCCCAGAGGAATATCATCACGCATTATATGACTTACTACTTAAAGCGAAATATTTTGATGCTTTTATCGATATTATTCGATTAGGAGAAGATAAATTCTTCCCGGATGATGTTAAACTTAAAGTAATGACTTCTGAAACGAAAGGTGGCGTATTCTATTGTGAAGACCCTAAACTATTCCAAGATATACTTAACTCACTCCTGCTAAATAAAACAGAATTTTCTCTCATCCTTCCTGAAGAAGATGCTCAATTCTTGGATGAAGACAAACTTTTTTATGAAAAATTAGCAGTCGATCTAATAACTCTAGATCCTGACGATGAAGAAATATGTACTATTTGTTCTCAAAAATTATGTCCTATATGTGAAGCACATTCTGATGAAATTCACAAATGTTATAATTGTGACGCAAAATATCATTTATGTTGTGCAGCAAATCACTCAATTACAGATAATATTGGATTTAATCACATGTTTAGATGCGTTAAATGTGATGCACTCCTAAAAATAGATGAGGAATTCGTAAGATTAATCTTTGAGGAAGAAAGTGAAGAACCAGAAATAGAAGATGAAGTGCTTGAAGTAGAAAGTGATGAGATAGAGTTCGAAGACTTAGATGAGCCCATTATTCAAGAGGAGACAGAATATTCAGCAGAATCAGCAGAAACAATAATTACAAAAAAAGTCAAGATTGGAGGTTTTTTCGGTCACGAGATTGAAATTAAAGCAAACTCAAACGGTAATGGAATTCCACAATCATCAAACACAATTATAAACGTGCAAGAAGAAGGAGATACCATGGCAAAGGAGCCGTTATCAATTACATCACTTAGCCCTCCTAGGAAAAAAACCATTAAACTTTGCCAAATTTGCGGAGAAACCGTCAGAAATGTTATTAAGTGCCCAACCTGTGGTGCACGTGTAGATTAATCTGTCAAATATCAAGATCATCAACTAGAAAAATACCCGATACTATTTCTTCTTTTGTTGCTGAAAATTTCTTATTCCTACCAATAGTTTCTATCTTTAACGTTTTTAAAATTTTCAATAAATTTTCTCTTTTAAAATCTTTAAAGTCAAAATTTATTTTAGATTGCTTTTTTTCCCCTGAGAATGTAATCTCATAAAATTGAAATGGATTAACATTTAGATTAATTAATCTAACTTTGATTTCATCAATCTGTGACCATTTTATGGCGAATGGATCTCTTCTTGGTAATAGAATTTCTATCGTTGACTCAGAAATAGTAAATTTTCTTAGCATTCCATTTTCTGACATGCTAGTGTATATTAAAAAAACTATTATTATTCCAATACTTATAAAAAGAGCGATAATGGAAGGATAGAAGACGATATAAGAGACAAATCCAATTAGTGCCAAGACAATGCAAATTAACATTACAGTTGAACATTGGAGAGTAAAAAGACTCATTTTTTCTCCAGAAAAGTCAATTATTTCAAATCTAGCTTCTTCAGATCTCATAGCTAGGTTACAATTTTGCTAAATCCTTTATATAATTATTGACCACGTAGAAATCTAAAATATATATACCAATAAAATTAAAACAATGATAACTTCTACAATTCAATGACCATAGAGGAATTAAATGAAACTCATTTTAATCCAACAGTTTCCAAAATAAGCATGTTCTTATCCGGAATTTTCATGGGTAATGTGGGGATATTTATTTCTTTATTAAGTGGGTATCCAATTTATTCAATAGTTATGTTCAGGGGTATTTTTGGAGCTGCTTTTCTAACGTTATTTATGTTAATAACAAAATCTTTTTCTTTTACTTTCTTTAAAGAGTGTTTCAAGATGCACTGGAAATATTTAATTATAATAGCAATAGCTAATCCATTAGTAGTATTTCTTTACTTTTGGAATATAACACTCACTGGTTATGCTTTTGCAGCTTTTTTATTATATACCAGTGGAGTTTTCCTATTAATCTTTTTAGTAATAACGAAAGAAGATAAAGTTTCAAAAATCAACTTTATTAGTTTCATTTTAGCAATTGTAGGAATATCCATCATAATGGAATTTTGGACCGGCCAAATTTTAATATTGGGAATAGTAGTTGGGATTCTTTCAGGTTTCTGCCTAGGTATATTGATTTTTTCTAAAAAAAAAATTTATAAAATTAGGAGAAAAGTTCAATCGAAAGTTAATTCGAATGGAAACTTTGATGCATTTTTAACTTTATGGTCAACATTATTCTTAATTTTGCCATTTCTACCATTTAGTATTACAGATTTATTTAGAATCACATTTTTGGATTTTATAGTTATTTTAATGCTAGGTCTCATTCCTACCGCTCTCGCTTTTACCCTTTATAATGTTGGAGTGAAGAAAGATAAAGGAGGGAACATTGTAATTTTATCGTATTTTGAACCTGTCATGGCCACTATTAATACCGCAATTTTTTTAAAGAATCTCTCTATTTTCACCATCCTTGGAGGTTTTTTTGTTCTATTAGCTAATTATATCACGCTAAAATATTTAAAGTAAGAGAAGCTCGTTAATATAGAACGGGAAATCCATAAATATAGAAAGAGTAAGGAATTATCGAAAAATTGAAATTAATTCAAATATTAATAAAACAAAAATAATTACGTGTTCTCCATGTCAGATAAGGAAGATAGGGAAATCTCAAGAATTAAAGAAGTCGAAAGTATCAATTTAGCTCGAGATGATATAAGAGACGAAGTAATCGAGACTAAAAAGGCAGTAGAAAAAGATAATAATCTATTAGCGGATAAAATTCATCAAGATCTTTTAGATAATAACATTAAATCTTTTGATATCGTTGGAGCTATAGGAGCTGGAAAAACTGCTCTATTAGAAAAGATAGCGGAAAGGTTAACTCCAAAATTTCGAACGCTAGTCATTTGTGGCGATATTACAACACGAGTTGATGCCGATCGTATCGAAAAGTATAACGCTGAAACTATTCAGATTAACACTGGCCGAGAATGCGCATTAAACGCTTATCACATACACCAAATAATTAAAAACAAGGATTTGCAGAATTACGATGTTATCTTTATCGAAAATGTAGGAAATTTAATTTGCCCATCGGAGTTTGTCTTAGGAACTGATAAAAGGATCACTGTCGTTTCTATCACAGAGGGTGAATGGGTGGTTGAAAAACATCCCATGCTATTTAAAATGTCAGATATCGCAGTAATTAATAAAATCGATCTTAAAGAACGCTTAGGAACTAATGTTGAGAAAATGATCGCTGATGCTAAAAGATTTAACCCCGAAATAGAGGTCATTACAACCAGTGCAAAAACTGGAGAGAACATGGATAAATTAATGGAATTATTAGGATTTTAAAAAAAATTATATTAAAAGTAAAACCTTAGATGAGTGAATATGAAGGAAGAACTGACCAAGATTGAAGAAATTATAGTAAATCCTGAAGAAATCAAAAAATCAAACATTCAAGAATTAATGATAACATTCTTTGCTAAATTAAAGAATCGGGTTGATAATTATATTGGAGATTACCCCACTTTTATTGAACCCGTTTATTTAGAAGACAACGTTAAAATTGGAGACGACGTTCTTTTAGGACCAAATGTATATATCGGTGCCAATTCAGAAATTTCAGATTACGTTGAAATATCAAACACGATTATCTTTAATAACGTAAAAATTGGAGAGAACTTTAAATTGGAAAATTGTATTGTTGCTAAAGATAGCTCTTTCAATTTTAAAGATCTTAACATGAAAAATAGCGTGTTAATCGGAGAAACTAGTTCAAAAGACGAATTACAGAGCAAAAAATTTTAATTAATGGAATACTATAGATGATTTTATTTGAAAGATAACGAGGAATACTTCAAAACCAATTTAAGAAGATGGAATGAATTAGTTGAGATTAATGCTAAATCCAAATTCTACGACTTAGATGGATTCAAATCGGGTAAATCATCTCTTTTTCCAATCGAAAGTGAAGAAATAGGAGATATAAAAGCTAAAACATTATTACATTTACAATGTCATTTTGGAATGGATACGCTTTCTTTTGCGCGAATGGGGGCGAGAGTTACTGGCGTAGATTTCTCAGATAAAGCCATAAAGTTTGCTCGTCAATTAAGTGAAGAATTAAATATCCCTGCTAAGTTTATTGAGGCAAATATTTATGATATACCAGACATATTACACGAAAAATTTGATATCGTTTTCACATCTAATGGTGCTATTGGTTGGTTGCCGGATTTATATAAATGGGCAGAAATAATCGATTATTGTTTGAAACCGGGTGGCACTTTTTATATTACTGAAAATCATCCTTTTGGTAATTTAATCGATGAAAAGTACAATAATGCTTTTCAGGTTGGCTATGATTACTTTAATGATGGAGAACCTTATCGATTTGATGATGATGATGGAGCGTACGCCGATCCCAATATTAAATTGCAAAATTTTGAAACTTATGATTGGTTTCATCCAATGGGAGAAGTAATCAACTCATTACTCCAAGTTAATTTTGAATTAGAATTTCTCCATGAATTTCCTTTTAGTTTTTTTCAGATTCATCCCGATATGAAACAAAGAGAAGATAGATATTGGGAATTTCAAACTTTAAAGCATTCAGTTCCAATGATTTTTTCGATAAAAGCTCATAAAAAGAAGGACTAATTCTTAATACTTCACTTTATATCTAATTTCTTTCTCCGAAAGAGATAAATCTTTTATATTACACTTGAATGGGAAATGGATGGGAAGCAAATCACAAGAATCTTTTTCAATGTCAATATATTTCTAGATCTAAGAAAGAAAGTTTTAGTGAATAAAAATGAAACCACCAGTTGAACCCTTTAAGATAAAAGTTGTGGAACCACTAACAATTCCTTCCGAAAAAAGAAGGAAGAAGGCGATAAAAGAAGCAGGATATAACACTTTTTTATTACTATCTGACGATGTATTTATCGATTTGCTAACAGATTCTGGAACATCAGCAATGTCCGATAATCAATGGGCGGGCATGATGTTAGGAGACGAAGCTTATGCTGGAAGCAAAAACTTTTATAATTTGGAAAAGTCTGTGCAAGATGTATTAGGCTACAAATATTTAGTTCCTACTCATCAAGGTCGTGGCGCAGAACATTTAATGTATAGTAATTTAGTAAAACCAGGACAACTTGTTCCGCGAAACATGTATTTCACTACTTCAAAGGTTCACGTAGAGCTTCCTGGTGGTAAAATGGTTGACGTTATTATTGATGAGGCCCACGATCCAGAAAATACAC
>DAOUVJ010000192.1 GCA_030667705.1 Promethearchaeota archaeon
CCTTGACCCTCTAGTGACTTGATCCTTGATTATTTCAGCGTTTAATTTTAAATCATCGAATTTCTCATGGTTCTTAAGAATTAATTGACTAATTTGCGTTCCAGACAAAATACTTTGTAAAATATTATTAATATCGTGAGCGAATAAATCTTTATAGAACTCTGCTCGATTGTATGCTTCTCTATAATTTTCTTCCGATTCTTTTAAATCTTTTTCCCTTTTTTTACTTTCAGTTATATCTCGAAAAATCTCTAATTTTGAAATACTTCCATCTGGATTTTTCAAAGGTGTACCAATGATATCATAAATTTTTTGGTTTTTGGATATATAAGATTCCCATCTTATCGTTTTTCCTTGAAATACTTCTTGATTTTTGCACCACGGACAAATTTCTATAAGATCGTGAAAATATTTAAAACACTTTATTCCTTCGGAAGGTCCAAATTCTTTTATGAGGATTGGATTTACATATTCGATATCATAATTTTGATTTACGATATAAACTCCATCTTCCATAGAATTTAAAATATTTAAGAAGTTGTCACGCTCAAGTTGTAATTTTTTCTCTGCTTTTTTGCGAACTGTAATATCTTTTACGTATTCAATAATTCCTTCCATAATTCCGTCACTATTATTAAGTGGAAATGCTGTAAGTTCAATCCAACCCGTTGGATTCTCTTCCGTTGGATAAGGTACTATTGAAGTATTCTTTTGACCCGTCTCAAGTGTTTTAATAGATGGACACCAAGAACATGGAGATGATCTATTTTGATAAACTTCATAACATTTTCTTTTTGGGATCAGATCAAATGAACCGTACATTTCTATCATGTATGGATTGACTTCTACTATGTTTAAATCGAGATCTAAAATGCTCACCCCATCCTGAATTGCGTTAAAGATATTTTGAATAAATTTAGTCTTCTCTTTCAATTTCTGTTCTGCTTTCTTGTGCTCGTTGATATCTAGAGCTGCGCCTTCAATGCGATCTTCTTTTTCAAACACTCGAGCAGAGATACTCAACCAAATTGGGGTACCATCTCTTCTGGTGACGTGGATTTCATAATTCTTAATTTCTTTATTATCTCGTAATTCTTCTAACATTTTATTCCGAGCATTTGGATCAATAAAATGCTCAATAGCATTATAATTTGCCAAATATTCCGCTCGGTTATCATATCCAAATAATTTGGCAAAAGTAGCATTACATTCTAAAAACTTACCATCACTGATTCTTGACCAATATAACCCTATTTGTGCGTTATCAAATAAATATCGATATTTTTCCTCTGAAACTTTTAATTTTTCTTCTGCTTTTTTGCGCTCGGTGATATCTTCTCCTGAACTTAAAACTCCGGTCATAGTTCCATCTTCATCTTTAAATAAGACGGTTGACCATGAAATCAACCTTTCTTCTCCAGTTTTTGCCCAAATAGGATTTTCATAAAAATTAATTAATTCCATTTCTCCAGCCATTAACTTCTTAAAATATGCTTGTACTCTTTCCCTGTCATTTGGAGGAATACATGATTCAAACCAATTTTTTCCAATTAGCTCACCCTCATCGTGCCCAAGTAATTCATGACCTTTTTTATTTAGCAAAGTAATTGTTCCATCCCTATTAAGAGCTAAAATAATCACACCAGCAATATTAAGGTAATTTTTTGACTTTTCTATTTCTTTTTTTATTTTTTCTTCAGCTTTTTTACGATCGGTAATATCACGAAATACAACCATTGGGACAATTTTACCTTTCCAATTTGTCTTTGAAGTTCTGAATTCGGTGAGCACTTCGCTTCCATCTTTTCGTATAATAATTCGCTCATACACTTTTTTATGTGGCTCACCTCCAAGCCTTTTTTTCATCTTTTCTTCATACTTTTTGATCTCTTCCGTACGCGTTAACTCCCAACCCTGTATGCTTAAGAGCTCATCAATGCTGTATCCTGTTATTTCTGCGGCTCGCTGATTTGCGAATAAGTGACGTATATTCTTATCAGCTATAATAATTCCATCTGGTGAATTGTTAATCAGATCAATAAAGTTCTCATGCAATTCTTGCATTGCGATCTCTGTCTTTTTACGCTCGGGGATATCCAAAAGAGATCCTATGCTCCTTTTAGTCCCAGGGATCATATCGATACTTATGAGTATGTCTCGAATATTACCTTCTTTATTGACAAAACGAAATTCATACTTTCTCTGAGTAGATTCTGGATCTTTTCGCCGGGAGTAATGGAGTTTTTTCAGCCTTTCCAAATCTTCTTCAAAAACAAACTCTGTCCAACTTTTTTTCCATTCGATCTCTTCTCGTGAATAACCAGATAGTTCTTCAAATTGCCCATTTACAAGCGAAATCGTAGTGTCCTCCTCACCAATGAGTGTTGCAGTTGCTGTATTTTCGAAAATGGCTCTATATTTTTCCTCAGATATAGAAATTTTTTGTTTTTGCTTTAAAGTCAACGCTTTTAATTCTTGTTCAGATTTTTTTAATCTTTCGACGATTTCTTTTTTTTCCGTTATGTCTTCTGTATGAACAATAACTAAATCGGGGGGAATAAAACCATACAATACAGATAAAAATTTGACTTGTCCCGTAGACATGTAATTGTATTTCATTTCTCTGACAATATTTACTTGATCGTTAGCACAGCGATATAATTCTTCTATAACTTCTGGTTGGTCCTTATACATTACTGAAGCTTTACTACCTACATAATCCTTCATCATTCCTTTTGTTACTTTATCAGCAGCATCGTTATAATCAATTAAAATTAAAGCATTTTCAATTTTTTGCCATGAATATGTAGGAATAGGGAACCCTTTAAATAATGCTTTAAATCTATTTTTTGAAGCTTTATTTATATTTACTATTCGTCCTCACTTTAGATTTTTATCAGAATGCTCTGTAAGCTTTTTTGAAAAGACAAGTTTGTCATTGTAGTATTTATTATAGAGCGAAAAAACTTATATTTAAATATTATTAAATCCTTCTTTTTCTCTTTTTTGAGTAATAATTCATGTAAAAAAAAATAATTAATTCAACTCTATCAAAATTGAAAAACGTTTTACCAAAAAGGGAAATATCAATTGAGAGTGTTATCATAACACAAATCAATAAAAATACTGAAATTTTTAAATTTATACTTTGTTTACAAATTAAAGAGGTAAGCTATTATGCAAAATAAAAATACCCCGATTGAGTTGACAAAACAAGCCATCTTTAATTTTGAGAACATTAAAGAATGCCTTAAAGGATTAAATGAAGTTTTAAAAATTTCAATCCCATCAAACAGTATCTACCGAAAAATAGGTCAAGATAATATTGAGGCTTTATATCAAAATTTTCTCGAGTTAATGGCAAATGAAGTTGGAGCTCAAGAGTTCATAGCGAAAATTAAACGTTCTGAAATCGATTTAGATACTTTACTTGAAAATTTTTAAACAAATCTCCCGAGTATTATTTTAGTACTTTCCCTGTTTCTAAGTACCATAAGTATAAATCTAGCTCTGCCAAGCTAAGGTTCAATTTTTCTCCCATTTCTCTTAAAATATGTTCAATTTCTATATATTTCTTTTTAGTAAGTGTCTTCGGTTTTTCAATTAATCCAAATTTCACCAGGACATCTATTATGTGAAAATCTATTATGGCGTAATTTTTATGACCAATATTCCTCAAAAAGTGGCTTGCTTCCTTATATCCTAACCCCTTTATGTGTTTCACAATCCATTCCCTTAAAGAATCATCTTGGTTAGATTGATTTAACATTTTTTCTAAATCTGTAATGTAATCTCTTGCTTTGATAATATAACTTGAGCGAATATTTGGATATCGATAACCACAATCTTTAAATTTTTCTGCTAATTGTATTCTATCCAAAATCAAAAAGTCATCTTCCATTCGATTATGAATCTCAATGCACTTTTCTGCTCCACAATTCGCAGTCATTATGCAAAAACACATTTCTCTAAATATTATTTGAATTGATTCTTCTTTAAAAGTAGCGAATTCTTTTATTCTCGTATTTATAATATTCGCAACTTCAGATTTTTTCATGTTGTTGATAGTTTTAATCAGATCTTTCATGATTTTGTAGTTTTTAATTCATCATATCTAAATTTTCTTTTTTTAATAAGAGAGAGATATCTGAAAAATGTAATGCTTAATCATTATAAGTCCATTACAAAAGCATTTTATCAAATGAAAAATTAATGACAATAATCTAAATAGATTATAGATTAGGATTAGATGAGATGAAAAAGAATAAGGTCATAGTTTTAGGATCGATAGCATATGATTATATAATGTCTTTTGAAGAAAATTTTGTAAATGCGGTTTCCATTGATATTGAAAAAGAAGAATATCAAAGCACGGTTACAGCAGCTGAAAAAATACAACGTTTTGGAGGAACTGCAGGAAATATAGCATATAATCTTGGTTTATTAAATATAGCAAAAACCACTGTCTTTGGGTCCGTTGGGAATGATTTTGAAAGTCTTGGGTATAGAAAACACGTCTCGAAATTTGGAAATATTGATTTTAATGTTGATGTTCATAACGATTTGTATACCGCAGCATGTTATATTGTAAATGATGTTAAAACTAATCAAATGATAATTTTTCATGGTGGAGCATTATCCAAATGTGAGGATATTGAATTAAAAGAAAAAATATCAGATCCCGAAAATTACGTATATGCTATTAATTCAACACAGGGCATAAAGGCTATGGAGAATTTTGCAAACCAACTATTTAATCTCGGAATTCCATCGATCTTTGACCCTGGACAAGTAACTGTACTTTTTCCTAAGAATATTTTAATAGATATCATGAAGAAATCTAAAATATTAATTGGAAATAGGTATGAGATAAATCAAATTAAAAAAAAAACAGGATTAAGCGATGAAGAATTAATGGATTTAGTAAATTCAGTAATAACAACTAAAGGAGCTGATGGCTCTTTACTCATGTACAAGGATGATTCCGGTAAAATCTATAATATTGATATTCCAATTTCAAAACCAGAGATAGTAGAAGATACTACAGGGGCTGGAGATGGTTATCGTGCGGGGATTTTATCTGGATTATTATTGAAAATGACATTAATAGACTCATGTCGACTAGGTTCCATTGTAGGATCATTCGTTATTGAGACCCACGGCGCTCAAACCCATTCTTATGATATAAGTAATATAAGAAAACGGTTTTTTGATACATTCGGTTATATTCCTCCGGAATTAGAACAATTATAATTGAAATATAACGAATACTTTTCTTTTTTATTCATATATAGTATCGGAATAATATAATTGATAATAAATATTCCATCCAAATTTATTAATGAGAATGATGGGAGAGAGAACCCCAATATAAATGTACGAATATAATAACAAAAAAACGTAGAACTCATCTAGTTTAAAAATAATAAATTTTGTAATATTATTAAGTATCAGTTTAGGAAATATAGAATGACAAATATCAACGATGATTTAGAAATGAAATATTATTCGAAAATCTTGGATTTTTATCAAAATCAACAATCTGATAAAGAAACAGTTGAAATTTGGAAAAACAAATCTTACATAGAATTAATGCAAGTTTTAAAGCGAACAAATAATAAAAACCTTGTAAAAAATGCAATTATATTAATTTTATCCTTATTCGAAGAATTGCCACTAGATATTTATGATTCTTCAGGTCTAAGTGTAAGAGAATTAAAACAAGAGGAAAAAAATTCTTACTTATCTCATTTAAGA
>DAOUVJ010000150.1 GCA_030667705.1 Promethearchaeota archaeon
ACAGCTGGAACCTCACTGCCTTCATTAGTATTGAATAATTCTTCACCTGCTTTATTGGTATACATGACTTTTTCTTTTGTTACTCTTATGACCGGGTTTGGGTTCTCAGATGGAAGGTTTGTTAAGTCATTGTTCATGATTTTAGGTCTTTGTAATTTCTAATTAATTAATCTTTTCTAATTATATAAAATTAAGGTTAAGGATATAATGTATATACTATTTACTCGATTTTATTAGTAACATTCACATTATTTAACATTTTTGCGTATACATTATTTTTGTATTTTTTTGAAAACAATTCACTTAAGAAGATATATCTCGCTATGTTTAATTCATTACGAAACGAATATTAAAAAATACGAAATATATTAATTTAATAACTTAAAAAAATGAGATTGTAAATAGTAAAAAAGAACCTTGTCAAATCCAAAAAAAAGAATTTTAACACGAGATATCAGCCAACGGAAATTATTAGAACGAAAAATTGAAGAATCTGAGAAGAGATATAGGGGTCTATACGAGGCATCTCCAATTTCTTTGACGGTAACTGATAGCAATGGTATTATCATGGATATTAATTCTGCTACAGAAAAAATCTTTGGATTTAAAAAAAGTGAAGTAATAGGAAAGAAATATTCTGATTTAGGAATTTTTTCACCTGAACATGTTGAGAGATTTAAAAAAGATTATGAAGAGTCTTTAAAAGGAAAAAAAATAAGCCCGTTGGAACTTCAAATAAAAAGAAAAGATGGCACCATGGCATGGCTTTCCGTTCAAAATTCTCTAAAAAAAATTGGTAATGAATTTTTAATAGAAGGTATAACCCAAGACATTACCGAAAGGAAAACAGCAGAGCAAAAATTAATCAAATCCGAAGAAAAATATAGAAATTTAGCGGATTCTTTGCCTGAAGTTATTTTTGAAATAGATTTAAGTTATAACATAACATATACAAATTCAATTGCATCTAGAGTCTTTGGGTATTCAAGTGAAGAATTCAAGAAAGGAATGAAGATATCTCAATTTCTAACATTTGATGATAAAAAATTGGCTTTAGAGCAAACACAGCAAATTTTTCGAGGAGAATTTTTAAAACCGTTAGTATTAAACCTAAAAAGAAAAGATGGAACAACATTTTTCGCAGAAATTCATGCACGTCGTATCTTCAAGGATAATTCAGTCTCTGGAGTAAGATGCATTATACATGATATTACGGAGATGAAAAATACTCAAGAAAAGATTAAGGAATCGGAAGAGAAGTATAGGTTATTATCAGAAAATGCACGCGATTTAATAACAGTGGTTGACAATGATTTAAAAATCGATTATATCAACGAAAAAGCTCATAAAAGATTGATGGGATTTTCTTCAGAGGATCTTATAGGTAAAAAAGCATTAGATCTCGTCCATCCAGAAGATCAAGAATTTATCATTAAAGCATTTAATAAAGGGGATGGTTCAATTGAAACAAGGATTAGAAATATAAACGGTCGATATGTCTGGATGGAAACATCTGGTAAGTTCTATAAAAATCGAGATGGTAAAAATTGTGTTCTCACAATTTCAAGAGATATAAGTGAAAGAAAGGAAGCTGCTCAAAAATTAATTGATTCTGAGAAGAAATACAAAGAATTAGCAAATTCTTTACCAGAAGTCATCTTTGAAATTGATCTAAAATTTAAATTGGTCTACACTAACGCAATCGCTTCAAAAATTTTCGGATATTCTCATGATGAATTCAAAAAAGGATTAAATGTGTTTGATTTTATTCTCGAAGAAGATAGAGCTGATGTTATAAGAAACCTTAGCCTAATTTTTAAGGGCAAAACGATCGATCCTTTAATTATGCAATTAAAAAAAAAAGATGGAACATTTTTTTATGGAAGTTTAAATGCTACTCCTATTTCTAAAGGTACTAAGATTATTGGCATGAGAAGCGTAATTCATGATGTAACTGAGATGGTAAACGCCGAAGAAAAAATAAAGGAATCTGAAGCACAATTTCGAACGATTTCCGAGCAATCTTTGATGGGTATTTCTATTATCCAAGATGATCGTGTAAAATACGTTAATAAAACACTTACAGATATACTTGGATATTCTACTGAAGAAGTATTAAGCTGTAGGTCTGGAGAGTTCTTCAAAACTCTTCACCCTAAAGATAAAAAAAGAGTTATAGAATTATCAACAAAAATTGATAATCATAATGGTGTAAGCTACTATGAAGCTCGAGGAATTCATAAAAATGGTAATATTATTTGGCTGGAAATTTATAATAAGGGAATTACCTTTCAAAAACAACCCGCTTTCTTAGCGGGTTTCATTGATATTAGTGAACGAAAAAAAGCAAAAGAGGAACTAAGAGATTCCGAAGAAAAATATCGTTTTTTATTTGAAAAATCTCCCTCTTCAATGCTCCTACTTAATACATCTGGAAAGATTGAGGATTGTAATCCCGCTTTAGAAAAATTAATTGAATACGATAGGACTGAACTTATCGGTAATAAATTTAGCGATCTTTCATTTATCCTTCCTAAATATTTACCTCCTCTGCTAAATAGACTTAAACAAATTGCAGATGGAGAATCAGTACCATCTATTGATATTCAATTAATTAAAAAAGATGGGAGCCTAATATGGGTAAATTATGATTCCTCTATGGTGAAAATGGGAGATAAAACATTTATCATGGTTATAGGACACGATATCTCTGCAAAAAAGGAAACCGAAGAAAAACTCAAGGAATTAAACGAAATGCGCCGGGAATTTATAGATCGTGCTTCTCATGAATTAAAAACCCCAATTACGACAGTATATGGCGCTTATCAATTATTAAATACTTTATACTTGCACAAATTTGATGCTGAAGTGCTTGAATTGCTTGAGATGGCATTTAGTGGAACAAAAAGATTAAAAAAATTAGTAGACGACTTATTAGACGTGTCTAAGTTAGAATCCCGGATGGTTAAACTTGAAAAAACAGAAACTAATCTATCTGAACTCATAAATGACTGCGTTGCCGAATTAAATTATCTCATAAAGAAAAGAAATCAAGAAATAGAATTAAATATACCTAAAGAGTTAATGATTAAAGTAGATCGTTTACGGATTGAACTTGTATTATCTAATTTGCTGACTAACTCTATAAAATACACCCCAATTAAAGGAAAAATATTTATTAAATTAGATAAAAAGAAACATTACGCTGAATTACTAGTAGCGGATACTGGAATAGGATTAAGTGAAAGTGAAATAAAACAGCTTTTCAAAAAGTTTACTAATATACCAAATCCCTACGATGACGATTATAAAGTTGATATGGATTTAGGAAGTACTGGTCTTGGATTGCACATTACAAAAACTATAATAGAATTGCATGATGGAACGATTACCGCAAAATCTGCAGGAAAAAATAAGGGTTCAACTTTTGTTGTTCATTTACCATTCAATAGTTGAAAATAGAATATATCTTATCTTCAGTTTACTAATATTCATTTCACTAATTATTTACTACTATTATTCACTAATTATTTAATAAATTATAATCTATTATTATTAGAATACTCAAAATAAAATACATGTGAAATAATCCTTGCCTCTTACTTTTTACAATCCACCTTCTAGCATTCTTGCTTCTGGTACAACTGAAGGAGTAGCGATAGGTGGTTCTAAATCTATCATCAGCATTGATAGTAATCATAATTTCTATAATGAGGGTAATATATATACTGAAATGTCTTGGGCTAAATTCTATGAAGAAGAGGGATTAGCCGATCAAATAGACACGTTCACGACAACTGAATATGATTCGATTCGTGAAGATCCTGAAGCTTTAACTGATGCGATTATAAAAATTATCTATCAAATTATCAATAATCAAAAAATCTTCTATGGCATTGCTGATTTTGAAGTGGATGCTTTTTTAGATGTCAATACAACTGTTATTCCAGGTCTTAAATTAGATTATAAGATTATTAATAAATTCATGGAGGCCCATCAACGTTCGAGGGAAAAAAATCTATTTCCAACCATAAATCTGAACGAAAAAGGTATCAAAACGATTAAATTCGAATTTCAAGGCTCTAAGAAGAACAATCTTCACATCAAGGGCTCAAAATTAGAGGATTTAATAAATCGTTTAAGATTAGCAAAAGGATTTGCTGTAGGTCTCGTGTGTACTTCTACTAATGCTGCAAATTTATATATCATGAGCGATAATATAGTTTTTAGCAAGGATGAATTAGCGGAACTATATATTGATGAAGAGAACATCGATCTGATTGAATATGGCATAAAAAGAAAAATTCTCTTTCCAATCAGTTATTTTAGGATTGATATCGGTATTCGATCCCTTGAAACCTTAGAATTATGGGATAAAATTAAAGATTCAGCAGAATTAAATAAAGCATTTGGGTATTATGATCGATACATTAATGCGTTAATCTATAAGAAATATAAACCTGCTGCACAATCAGAAAAGATAGGAAGGAATTCAGAGGACGATTTTTACAACATGACTCCCAAAGAGAGAAAGAGAGCCTTAAAGGACATGGAAAAAACCATTGAGCTTCTCACAAAAGAATATAAGGAATAAAATACTAACCTTTTAATATTCTTGGCGCTTTAAAATGTCCATCCTTAGTGTGTTTAGCGTTTTTTAACGCTTCTTCGTTTGAAAGCGATTCCCTCGGAACATCTTCTCTAAACACGTTTTTTAGACCCTCGATGGGGTGTGTCATCGGTTCAACATTAGATGTATCTAAATCATTTAATTTCTTAAAATAATTAAGTAAATCAGTCAGTTGTTCTGAAAATCTGTCTTTTTCTTCTTCAGTTAGATCAAGTAAAGCTAACTTGGAAACGTGTTCTAAGATTTCTTTGGAAAATCCTTCATTTTTTGACATGCTTTTAACTGATTGATTTTCGATGTAATGAAGAAAAAAGTTATTAATAACAAATAAGCTTATTCCAACAAATTAGTTCTGATCAATCCATAATCTACTACTTAAATTTGTAAAATATAATGATAAAAATAAAAAGTGATTGTACGTTTAGTAGAGTATGACAGAAAATGACGATTTATGGCATGAAGTTCCAGGTACTGCTTATGTTTCATTAGCTCGACGTGGAATGGAGAGGTTAAGCCTTGATCAATGTTTCTTGAAAAATTGTGATAACGAAGATATCAATCTACTTGAACCTTTTAAGAAAGAAGAATTTGAGGATGAGAAGAAATCAACGAAATTAATATATATTAAGTGTCATAAATGCACAGGGACCTTTATATTAAAACTTGAAACTTTAAAAGCAGTAGCAAAACCGACTGATTCAACTGATCAATCTACTGACCAAATACTCTCAATGGGATTGATATTCGCATTAGATGAGAAAGGAAACAACATTGGACATATTGGTTTTTTCTAAATTATATTTCCTATTAATTCTCTGATATTACCCCTGTTTATTTACTTTCCTCAAATAGAGTTTCATGAAATATCTTTGGCTTTGACAATACATCAATCGCTGGTCTGGATTTAGATGACTACATTCTTGTAATATTGCTTTAATCTCATTCATTAAAGATAGGTTATCAGCAACATTTTTGATTTGTAGATTCTCTACTTGAGATTTGACTTCAATACCAAAATTTTTATCATCAAATAAGCTCCTTAAATCCAGAGCTAGCTCATTTCCAAAATTAGAACTTATCACATGTCATCACACACAGAAAATAATACCTTATCCTATCTATGGGAATATCACGATACTACAAGTGAAATATCCACATATATATAGAAATCATATGAGCTTTTCTTTTGAAACTGAGTGATATCTACGTAGTACTGTGGTGATATATTATGATGAAATATATAGAGTCCCTTTCAAATAGGTTAAAAATGAGAAAAAAAAATACATGGTAAAAAGGGAATAAAATTTTTTGATTTAGTATTTTATTATTTAGTAAAAAAATTCAGAAATTCTTTTTCACCCAATTTTCAAACTTAATCTCTCGAAGTTGTTCTGCCCAAAGATTTTTGATATTGGGAGTGTTCGGAAGCATTTTCTCCTTTTTAAGAAGTGAGTATAGCTGATCAATTGTTTTTTCTATCAAGATTTCGTATTTTATACCTTGCTCTTCTAATTCTAACTTCATTTTGTGGATAATTTCAATCCAATGGTTAGCAAATCTAATTGTATACCTTTCCAGATTTTTTAAATTATTGCATGTTAATACTGGAAATGTTACTCTATACTTTTGACCATCAGATTGAATTAGTCCATACCATTCGAGGTTAAGTAGGTGATTTTCAATAACTTCTCGATCCCATTGATAATTCACAGAAATTTCGTATTCCTCGGGTTGTATTAACAATGGATTTGGTGAAAAATTAATTTGTTCATATATTTCTTCAAAATCTAGAGGTCCTAGATGAGCGAGTTTAAGTAATATTTCTCTCCTTACTTTATTTTCCAATACCCACGGTACTTCACCTTCATCCCACGGTTTTCCTTTATCAAAGTCAAACCAAGGCATGATCTCATCGATCTTGATTGTACCAACGAAGCGATATGAATTATATTTTGTAGTTTCCTTCATTATTTTGAAAAAATGTTTTAATTATAATACTTCCAACAAAGATGAAATATCCAACCAACCAGCTTGTGCGTGAATTATCTTTCCGCTTTGATCAATAACAAATTGACCTGGTCCTTGTTTTTCCCACCCTTCAAATTCACCATGCTCAATTCCTTCTTGTTTTGCTACCTTTAGCTTGCTCCTCACTTTCGTAAATGCTCCTGCTGTCATGAGTCCTAATCCATATTTAGCATATAATTCCTCTTTAGATGATGGAATCACAGGAAAAGTAATATTTTTATCACTAATGAATTTTTTTGCTATTTCTTCACCTGATTGCGTGATATATAACAACTTAGCTCGTTTTTCTTCAATATCATTTACATTAATTATGAGCTCATTTAAATCTAACTGACAAATTGGACAGCCGAAATATCTAGAAAATATCATCACAATTTTTTGAGAGCCTAATAACTCTCCCAAGTCAATAATTCCTGCATTATAAGACTCCAATTTGAATAGAGGAGCATCATCTCCTATCTTTAATCCTTTAGTCATATTTATTACACGTTTTTTTTATTTTTTTTAAATGTTTATCATTCACGAAGCATTGCTTCTATTAAAATATCAGTTGCTTCTTGTTCTGTTAATCCTTTAGCTTGCAACTCATCTAGCCACTTCTGAGGGAATCTTCCCAATGAAGCTTCATGAGAGACGCTTGAAGTTGGGTCTGTTGCTCGAATAAACGGACGAGCTCTACAAATTGACCCTTTTCCTAACACGATTTCATTACATTCCACGTGCCCGTTGCAATGTGGCGCATTTCCTTCTGTTATTCCGTACATTAAAACTTCTCCACCATCCCTTGCAGCCGCCTTCATTTTAATCAAACTACTAGCGTTTTCTCCTTCAAGAAATATTGAATCTCTGATTCTTATAGAATCTTTTTTACTTTTTCCAAAAGCTCGAATGTTAGAACGAATTGTTGAATTTCTCATGGCATATATGTCAATCATGATCTTAACTTTCCCTGGTGTTCCTTTTGTCAAGTAAAAATTATTTTCAAATGTACTATTTTCTCCCACGTACATGATAGCAACTGGAGCCACTAAC
>DAOUVJ010000014.1 GCA_030667705.1 Promethearchaeota archaeon
AACTAAATGAGTTAATTTTCTATAAATTTCATATTTTAAAGGCAATTCTTGAGCGTATACAGCGTAATAACGTTTCCAAGAATCATCCTGATTCTTAATTCTTTTTTTTTCCCGGTGAATAAAGAAATATAATATGGGAAAATAACCTATCATGAAAGAAATGATTAAAATATCAAATGGGAAAACGATAAAATCAGTTTTAGATATTTTTAATACTTGGATAAGAATTAAACTGATTGTAATACTAATAATTAAGACTATAGAATTACTGAGATTATTAATAAATGCGCTAGTTTCTCTTTTTCTTCTTGATAATACTGTTATGTAAAATAAAATAGCAGCATAAAAATAAAAAATACAAATTATAATCAAAGACAAAACGTTCAAAGAAATGCTAACTCACTAAATTATATAAATAGAATTTATAATTTCAACTTTAAGATTTTTACTGATAAAAAAAAATATGAAAAAAATAGATTAAAATTTTGTTTCATCAATTATTGGCATATCTGAAGAATTCAAAGAATTAGAAATTTCTTCAGAAGGCAATTCGAAATCTGTCAAATTCCCCATCATATATTCCTTATAAGCTAAAAGATCAAAATATCCATGACCGCTGAAATTAAAAACAATAACGCTCTTTTCATTATTTTCTTTAGCTAACATAGCTTGATCGATTGTTTCCTTTATAGCGTGGCACGTTTCTGGAGCCGGGAGGATGCCTTCAGTTCTTGCAAATTGAAGACCTGCCTCTATGACTTCAGTTTGAAAGTGCATTGAAGATGTCATGAGTTTGTTATTGATTAGGTTTGAGATAATGGGGGCAATTCCATGATATCTTAATCCTCCAGCGTGTATTGGATGAGGAATGAAACCATGTCCCAATGTATGCATTTTAAGAATAGGTGCTTTTTTTGCGGTATCTCCGTAATCCCATCTATATTGTCCTTTAGTCACACTCGGACAAGCTCTAGGTTCGACTCCAATAAATTGAGTATTTGGGAGTTTTCCTTCCAATTTATCTCTCATAAATGGAAGCGCAAGTCCAGAGAAATTTGAACCCCCCCCCATGCATCCAATAATTATATCTGGCTCTGAAATTCCAATTTTTCTCAGTTGTATTTTTGTTTCTTGACCTATTATTGTTTGGTGCAAACATACAAAATTAACTACACTTCCTAAGGCGTATTTTGCATCATTTTTTGTTAGACTATGTTCCACAGCCTCTGAAATTGCAATTCCTAAGCTTCCTGGGTGTTCTGGGTTTTTATCATAAAATTGTTTACCAGACATAGTATGTTTCGAGGGACTTGCATGTACTTCGCCATTATAAGCTCTCATTAGTATTTTCCTTCCTGGTTTCTGAATGAAACTAGCTCTTACCATATATACAATACAATTCATTCCAAATAAATTGCAACCATAAGAGAGTGCTGAACCCCATTGCCCTGCCCCTGTTTCAGTGACCAATTCCTTTAATCCCTCCCTTTTTGCATAAAATGCTTGAGCTAGAGCAGTATTAGGTTTATGGGATCCTGTTGTCGAAACCGATTCATTTTTGTAAAAAATTTTAATATCATCGCCTTCAATTCCCAAATCCTTTTCTAAATTATAAGCACGATGGAGCGGTGTTGGTCGGTATGTTTGTGCATATATTTCTCTTAATTCTTTTGGAATGGGAATCTTTCTTTCTTGTGATACTTCTTGCATTACACATTCCTGGGGAAATATAGCAAACGCTAGTTCTGGAGGTGCTGGCATCCCATCCATTGGGTTTATTAATGGAGTTATGGGTAATGGTAAATATGGTAAAATATTTATCCATTCTTTTGGGACTTCATTTGGTTCTAATAAAATTCTTGCATTTGTTTTACTCATTTTTACATATCCTTCATATTTTAATTATAGATTTATGTCTCCTTATATTAATGGAATTCAAAAATATAATGCATAACTGCTAAGGCAAATATTAACTATTATGAAAATAAAATAAGCGATAGTATTAATATAGTTTAAACCGATGAGAGAGCGTTTTCATAAACGCCACTGCCACTGCCAAAAAGTCAATTTCACAGCAAGCACAATTTATAACCATATTAAGAATATTTTATATTTAAAACTCGAGTTAACTTATAAATTTAATGTTCTGGTAATTATCTTTTAAAAAATAATCTGAAATAGTGAATAATTTAAAATTAGTAGCAATGAGAATGAAGTTATATAATATTTAGTAAATACTAACGACCTTCGAAAATTTTATTCAAATTTTTCGCCGCTATTCGCATTACTTTAACCGTCTTCATGAGTGTTTCGATTATGGTTCCTGCACAAACGATTACCAAACGTCCTGCATTACTCACAATTATATAACCGTTTTCTGCTCTTACTATGATTTCACTTAAATCTTCTTGAAATAAAGTTTGAATCGTTGAACTCCCTGTCATTAGTAATGCTGAGGCCAGCCCACAGAATTGGTCACCATCAACTTTGTACTGTGGTAACGCAGAGAATGCTATCTGATAGCCCTCCTTTGACACAAGTGCAATGGCTTCTATGTCTGCATTTGAAGTAATAAATGTGATTTGAGGGCTAATTCTCTCAATATCTTTACTAGTAATACCCAGATCTGAACCGAATTCCACTTATAGCACCTTTTAGCAATTTTTTTTATTCTTGAAATGTGCGAAAATTGCTTAGTATAATTTATTATAAAAATAATCTCTTTTATGTTTTTATTTTTATACAGTGTAAAAAACAAATTTTGATTAGATACTGATAAAAAAATATAATCTGTTATGGCTCTGCTTAAATTTTAATACTTTATCAACTATAAGATATTTAAATTTTTTAATTGGTTGAAGCTTAAAACCATTAAACTAAATTAAACTAAATTAAACTAATGTAAGAATAAGTTTTTATAATGATCACCACTCGAGAATCAATTAACTATCAATTTTCTTTAATTTTTGGTTATTCCTCTCCAAATGATATTGTTGTTGGAGATGTAATCGGTCCAGGAAAATTGACTAAAGGTAAAATGAATCAATTATCTCAAGAAGTTATCACATATTTAAGGATGTATAATGCAATATTGAGGGATTTTACTGGTTCTGAACTATTTAGTATAGAATTTGAACTTTATAATTATGATGAAAAGGAAGCATTATTGAAAATCTTCCCAAAATCAATGGTATTAATCCCTGGTAAATTTAAAGATTGTGAAACCCTACTCCTTGCCTTAAAACCAGAAACAGGGTATTTAGATACCCACAAATCACGAGATTCGGTTAATAACGTAAGTAAATTATTTTTTGAGGTAGAGGAATTCACAGATCATCCAGATTTAAATAAAGACCAAAAAGCATTGGTACTCCGAAATTTTGCATCTAGATTTAGCAAAAAATTATATGGGGACTTACTCGAAGATAAATGGAATAAAAAGCTTATTGGAGTAAGCTTATCTTTGCCTACTGGAAAAAAAATGTTAGACACGTTCGCGTCAATTAAATCAGATGTCAATTATTATTGGAATAAAAAACCAATTGAAATTAAATTTTCAAATCCTACTTTTCAAAAAATGAGTGATCCCCTTGATGATCATCCTTCAAGAGAACATTTAAAGTATGCAATTTCTGAACCTAGTGCAAATTATGTTATTGAAAAAACACTTCAGCTAGGGTCGAATTTAATAAATTTAGCTAATGCAGGAACGATTGATGAATCAAAAGAAAGTGTAATTTCTTTCATAATTGATCGAATAAATGCCAGGATTGAACAAATTAAAGAATTTTACCCCGTAAAGTGGATGATTGATGAATATGAAAAAGATTTGAAAATTTTAGAGTCATTTTTCAACAAATTTTTAGAAAATTCTAATAAATTTCTACTATCTGGAGAAACAGGAAATCTACAAGAGTTATTAAAATATTATGAAGATTTTATCCATAAAGAACTTGGAAAAATTGAAAAAGTTTATGATGAAATATACATAATTGCTAACCAATCAATATCACAATCAATTCATAATTCCGATAAACTTCGAGCTAATGATTTAAAATCTTCTGTATATATTTTTTCAGAAATTGTGAAAGCAAGCTTTGAGATCATAAGAGAGAGTCTGCCTCAATATTTAGCTCGAAGAAGATTAAAGACCTTCATATTGAATCTTATTACTCAATTAAAGGATAAATTTACTCAGGAACAAGAGCCTGCCAAATCTATAGGGAACAACATTCTAACTAAATTTCAAGAGTTTTTATTTAATCAAATTGAACTTAGTACCGTTCATATTACTAAGGGATCTCATTATGATGAGGAAATTTTAGTTAGAGAATTTAAAAAAATTGTAAAGCAAAGCATTCCATTATTTTTTGATAAATCGCAATTAGACATTAGTGACATAATATCTTTTGCAGAAATCCAAACGGATGCATCAGACTCAATAAAGGATCATATTGACAATTTTAAAACGTATTCAACTGAATTAGCATACTTACTAAGCTATATTTTACGTTATAGTACCATTAATCGTTTTTTAAAAGAAGAATCTAAAAATAAAATCAGAGATCCAGTTACATTTTCTAATAAGTTCCATCGATTTCTAGAAAAACGTATTGGTGGAATTAATCTAGCGTGGAAATATTATATTTTAGAATGGATAACGGATTATGCAAAACTTTTTTTTAAAGTAGAGGAACAGCGAAATTGGACCTTAAATGAAATTGTAACAGATTTCATTAATTATTTAGAAGAAAGAGAATTACGTGAACAACAAATTGATCACTTTTTTAAATTCCTAGATCAATATATTTCTAAGGTTTCAAATGACATAAATCATAATTTATTTCTGGAATTTTATAA
This sequence comes from Promethearchaeota archaeon, assembly GCA_030667705.1. Lineage (GTDB taxonomy): Archaea > Asgardarchaeota > Lokiarchaeia > Sigyniarchaeales > SOKP01 > SOKP01. Next base: position 4,861 of record DAOUVJ010000014.1, read on the forward strand.
ACAGTTTGAGTATTGTAGAGGAATTGCTACTGAATTCCCATTATACGTTCGAAAAAGAATAGAAACCGAACTTAGTATATTAAATATGAAAGAAGAGGAATTAATACCTATTGAGTTCCTTAGATTGAATAAACAAGATACTTTTTATAATTTCATTGAAGAAGTGAATTTGAAATACTTTTCAAAATTGATTCCTCGTCCAGTATCTGTAATATTAAGTCATAAATTTACGGATAATGAAAGAAAATTGTTTAAAAGAGAATTATTTCATGTCTTTAATTTCAAATATTGGGGAAAAAAATCATTATTCGAAATTTCAGATAATTTTAAAGAGGTTTATAGAGCATGGTTGATAGAAGAATAAGCGGGATAAAGAGAAAAAATACAGCTATAGAAGGTACTTATAGATACTTTCAAACGATAAATAGAATACTTTCACATTTTAAACGTGAACAAGATAAGATTTTAATAAAGAAGCTAGTTCAAAATAATGGCACGCTTAAATCATTATTATTAGCTACTGCATCTATACATCTTTATCATGATATGGGTATTCGAGTGCTTGAAACACAACAACATAATAAATTTGCATATGAAACTGCGAGTCATTTTGAAGATCAACAAAAGAAGTTATTAATGTCAGAGTTCGAAATGTTATTAAAAAATTCTTTTAATCTTGAGATCGACCTACTTCATAAGATCATAAAATTAGAAAATTCCTTTTTGAATGTATTAATAAATGAAAGAAGCTCAGATTTATCAGAAAATGAAAAAAAGCGGCAAAAAAAAGATCTTGATGAAGAAATCGAACAGAAATTATTAGAAATTGTTACAAATTATCCCCCTTTTTATTTTTACGACTTTATTGGAGATTTGATTGGATTAGTTGATGAGATTAAATATGAAATTTTAAAAGAAAGCTCCGCATTTAAGGATCTCTCAATTGATTTGGAAAAAAAATTAGAAAGGGAAGAGAAAGAAGATAGCTTCATTGAATTATCTACCTTAGATAGACTAATTTTGAGAATCAAGAAGAGATTTGAATTTAAGTCATATAAAGAACTACAAAATCAAGCAATGCCAGTAAGAATGATTAAAAAAAAAATAATGGAACATGAATCAGAGAAATTTCCTGTGTCTATTAATGCTTTAAGAATTTTTATTGAAGGAAATATGATAAAAGAAAATTTAATAGAAATTTTTGATGAAAGCTTAAAACAAAAAATAGATTATGATAGTTTTGAAAACAAAATCCTTTCATTCTTAAAATCCAAATTATATGACCAACTAAAGAAGAATCCTAATGATTTCATATATTTACTTCAATGTTTAAAAGAATCTAGTTTTGATGAGATTATATTCTCATTAAATACCAGAGGCGTTAATGATATACTAAAAATCGTTAATATTGATGAAGAAATCATCGAAAAGGTAAAAATGAATATGGTTCGCTATAATATTCAAGAACAAGATTTACTTCTCTTAAATGATCCTGAAAAGAATTTGCTATATCAAACTAATAAACTTCTTTGTGATCTAAAGTATCCTTTTCTTCAAAATATTATAGAATCAATAGACAATTTATCAGGTGTTAATGTAATTAATTTAATATATCGAAATGAGATTGTTCTTCAAAAATTATGGAGTATCTTAGTAGATCGACTTGATTTTACTTTAAATGATTTAAGAGAATTCGTAAGAAAAAAGCAGATTATAGAAAAAGTGTTTTTTCATGATCTTAACCTTTCTAATTATTCACAAATTATCTTACTACTTAATTTTGAGGAATTTATTAATAACATCGTTAAAGATATTTTTTTACACATCTTATCTAAAATCCTACGACAATATAGTCGAATCATTGAGTTGTATGACAAGGTAACTAATGACAAAGGTTTATTCCTATTAGCTTTAACAAAAATAGAAGGTACTTTAGAATCTGAGGAATGGGTAAATATTAAATTCGAAGAATTGATTATCAATCGAATTATGAAACGACAAGAGGAGTTAGTAATTGTATTCAATGCAAGAAATCAAGTATTTCTTGTTAACGGATTTATTTTATCACTCTTACTAAACACATCATTAAAAGAAACTATATTAGAGTTAAAAAATCAACCGAGTCACATTTTTGGTAATGTTACTCCTTTATCATTGAAAGCAGACCTTATTTCTCCTGTATCATACTGCCTAGCTTATGATTTAGTCAAGCGATTCGAAAATTTTAACGAAAAAGGGAAATCAAAGGTTATAGAAGTCATTGAAAAAGTAGAAAAAAAAAAACAAGAGAAGAGGAGGATAATTCGTGAAAAACAGGAAGAAAGTACCTTTAATTGGATTGAACGTCGCATTACATCAGCACTTATGGGGGTTAATCGCCCGGGAGTCAACCCAAATCAATTTTATTGGCAAGAGAAAGATACAAAAATATTAGTAGAAAGTATTAAAATTAATAGTGAGTCTGATCCAAATTCAACGAGTAAATTTTTCGAATTTTACAAAGAATCAATTGATTTAATCAAAAAATTAGAACCAAATTTTAAACTTCCCAGTGATGAACAAATGGATAATGATGTATCTCAAATCATTAAAGATGTCTTAACTGAAAGATTAAAACACGCTCCTTCTCTTGATGAAATTAAAGCCATGGTAGATGGGGAAAGATTTGAGATCGCAAGAAGAATAGCTATTAAAATTGGAAAGATTTTGGATAAAGTTCTCTATTTTAAATTCAAGAAAAAACGTAAGAATGGCTAAAATAAAAAAAAATATTAAAATTGCCCTAATTTATTAAAATAGAGTATAAAAACTAAAATGATTTGATTTTGTCATGTCTTGGTTAAAAAAAGAATTCGGTTATATTAAAGATTCAATGGGTCAAATTCTAAAGGCTTTCCTAATAGTCATTCTATTATCATCAGGTTTAGCGATAGCAATATTTTTAAGATTTTTAGGAACGAATGGAACAATGATTACTTTTATAAGTATCGTTGTTGAATGTGCTGCTATAATTCTATGTCATTTTTTACTTCGTGGTTATGTAAAACCAAATGATGATAAAAAGACAAATCAAATTACCAAGAAAAAGCTATAATCTAAATAAAGCGTTCCCATTCTCTTTCTTTTAAATTATTTGAATCTAAAAAAACTTTTATATCTGTTAATAATATCCTTGGATCATACTCCCAAGCTTCATCTTTATTAAACGTTATGCATTTTAAGTTATTTATCCCTAACACATTCTTTACTAGTAGACCATACATCGCAACTTGGGGCAAGGATATCATAAATTTACCTTCCGGTTTGTAATCTATTACTTTTAATGTATTTCCTTCGATTTGGATTAGATCGATATGTCCAGTAAGGCAAGTATTGTCATGTTCCTTCCAAATTGGAACTTCTATAGCGATTGAATCTGGATCCTTTATTAAAATATTTTTTAATATAGGATTATGCCCTGGTTTCTTATTTCGGTCAACAAATGCCTCGTATACCTTCTGAGCTCTCATTGGTAGTTTTGATTGAGAATTTAGTTCTATTATTTTACCTGTTCTAACGAGTTTTTTTCTGAAGAATTCAAGATATGAAGATTTGATGCCTCTTAATTTGAATTGAGAAATTCTCGGAATGTTCCTTGAATTAAATAGATTATTTGGTATGTTTCCTTTATAAACATCTTCGAAATGACCTTTTAATCTGTCAAATTCCTCTTTGTTTGAATTAATTTGATTGATTTTCTGAAAATAATGTGCCTTATTCCAATTAAAAGAGTAAGGAATATTTTGATGCATGAATGTTCTTTTTATTAAATTATACTTCATGTTAACAGAAGAAATTTACATTTTATCATTAGAGATATAATATAATAATATAAGTTAGAATTTTTAAAAAAAATGTATTAACGATTTATTAATTTATCACGAAGAAATAAAGTATTTTAAAAAAGTTTATAGATAATCCAAGATTCTATTTGTGTGAGGACCTGTAGCCAAGCATGGATATGGCGTCGGACTTCTAATCCGAAGATCGCAGGTTCGAATCCTGCCAGGTCCATTCTTTTTTTTATATATTTAATAAAGAAGTTTTAAAATCTCATTTTTTTAGTCTTAAATATAAATCAAAAGATAATAAATCAATCTTTGGTGAATATCCTTTAACCTTTCTTGAAGACAAGATTTTTACAATATGATATTTTTCCTCATCAAATTTCTTCTCTAAATTTTGAATAGTCTGCTCAATAGTGGAAGATTTTTCATTAAAAAGATAATAATGAATAATTCCTCCTGATTCCTTAAGAAGAAAACAAGCAACATCAAGAAAATTAACCGCCTTTTCTGGTAAATTCATTATGACGCGATCCATGCTATTTTTTAAAGTCTCACCTAGCGCGCTATTCGTATCTACTAAATTCTTAACATCTAAATTATGAACTGTTATTTTGTCATTTACTTTATTAAGTCTAACGTTATCCTCTAAATATTTACAAGCTGCTGGATTTATATCAAAAGAATGAATATTCACCGGGTGATTTTTAGCTATTTGTATTGAAAAAGGACCTACTCCTGCAAACATATCAGTAATGTTTTCATATTCATTAAATTGACTTGTAGCTATTCTATTTCTTTCGTACACCAACCGGGGAGAAAAATAAGTCGTTTTTATATCAAGTTTAAACAAGCATTTATTTTCTTTATGAATAGTTTCAGGGTTGTCTGGACCTTTTAAAATCGAGAATTCCCTTAATCGATATACTCCTTTAATTTCACTTTTCTTTTCATAAACCGATTTCAATCCCTTATTGACCTGTATAATTGCACTCGCTACTTGATTCTTATATTTAATGCTCTTTTTTTGACTCAATTCTGAAAAGCGATCAAACTCAACTATTGCAATATTACCAATAACATCATAGGATCTCGGAATTATGTTTAATACATCATTTGGTAATGTGTTTTCTAATAAATCTTCTAGAGTGCGTCTATCTATCTTTTGTTTTGATGTACCTTTCTTATTTATGATTTCTATTGAAAATTGATTTTTAAGTGCTTTATTTAATTTATGAAATTGTTCATCAGTAAGAACTTTTATTGGAAAAAGAATATAATTGCCATCATATTCAATTTGGTAATCCGAATGAATAATTCTAAGCTTTTTAAAATTTGTATTTAATGATTTTATTAGCTCTTCTCCCTTTTCCTTTTTAACCTTAATAAATTGGATGTTTTTTCTCGTCATGTCGTAGTTTTGAATGTTAATTTTATTTCTTTATTGGAAGAAGTTAAACTTTTAACTAAATTTCTATTTAAATCGCTTGATGATTTAGAACAGTTAATTAAAACAGTTCGATCACAGATAAAATCACTTTTACGGAAAACTAGATCGGATTCGTGGGAAAGAGGTAATAATTTGCTCCCAAAACCATGAAAATTATCCTTAAAATCTTCTACTTGGATTACCACTTCGATTCTCGCGCCATCCCAGATTTTTTGTTTTAATTTTAAATCTAAATCGGAACACGCTTTTGATGAGTTGATTCCTAAGACGCAAGTTCCTTTACTAGTTAAATAATTTTCTTTTGTGATTTCGATGGTTGAATTATGAATACAAGAGACATTTACATGCCCAAAAGCAACGATTTCCTCTAGATTGGTCATTATTTTAAACCATCATTGAAATATTCTAATGCGGATTCAATATCAAGAAAAGTTGAGACTTTTTCTTTAAATTTATTAGTTAAATAATCTTTAATGATGAAAATTACATTATTTTTTGAGATATCTGTTTTTTCATTCAACTCGTTTAGATATTCATTCGGGATTAATATCGCTATCTTATCATAATGATCGTGATTTTTCTCAAAAAAGAATTTTGTATTGCTTAGCGCATTATAAGCGTGGTCTTGATGCTTAAATTCCATTCTCCCCTCATGTTGACCAAGCGGAAAACTCTCCATCAGTTCATTAGGGATTACGCCATAATACGATGATGCTAATATGATGTGGATCTTCTCTCGAATTGAGTTATTGTTAACAATTTCTTGCCATTTTTGTATCTGTGATGAATAAACTCCTTTTACATCCAGTTCTGGCAGTATTATTAAAAAATTAACCTCTTTTGGGACTCGGTAATTTGTGTCCAATTTATTAATATAACGTCGGAATAGCGGTCTATTTACGCTTTCGACCGAGGAATAAAGCCTGCCATGATTTTTATATGCTTTCTCATGTAGTTCAAAGAAATTATCGTGGTTTTTTATCATTCTATAAGCATTAACCAAATTTGGATGATTTCTTATTCTAGTTTCTACTAATTCCCATAAATTACCATCCCTTATTGCTTGTCTTATTGTCCTTAATTCTGAAAAAGAAAGATAGAGATTATGTTTTGCTAACAATTCCACTATCAATTCCGGTTCAAAAGTTTTTACTTCACTTGGCGTATATTTAGTACAAATTGGGCAATGGCACGGAAATTCAATCAATTCATCTAATCTTTTAGTACCCGTAGAAAGTGTGAAATAGCGATTTTGCTTGGCAAATAGGATATAGGCTGCCGAATCCATTAAATCACACCCACATGCCACTGCTAATGAGAAGAATTGTGGTAACCCTAAACCAAACATGTGAAGAGGCTTATTAGGAATGATATTTTTTTTCACTGTTATTAACATGTTCAGTGTTAATTCAAACTGGTATTGTAAAAATGCTTTTACTAACCCTCCAATAGCATATATGCCAAAATCCAATTTACTCATTTCAATACTACTTTTTTTTAGTAAATCGGGGAATTTTCCTCCGTGAATTGGACCAATCCAATAACAGTTTTGGTTTTCTCTTCTTGATATGTTTTCTTTCGCTCTCTCTATTGTCTTTAAAACTTTTGATTCGGCTACTTCAAAAGAATCTTCCAGTTGAACCGGGAGATCTAAAATCACGGGAAAGTCTGATTCGATTCTTTCTTGAAAACTTTCAATCTCCTCAGGTTTAATCTCAATTTTGTTATCATTATACATGTACTGCTGAAAAGCCCCGCTATCGGTGGCAATAATCCCATCATAATTTAGAAAATCATGAATTCCTTTTTTTAATATTTCCTCTCTATATTCTTTATTTTTATACATGATGTATGCGTTCGTGAATAGACACTGAGCTCCTAAATCTTTTAATCCAGAAGCCGTGATTGAATTATCAAAAGGATGGATTACAGGAAATAAATTAGGGGTTATCATTTGTTTATTATTTATCTCAATCTTTCCTATGCGTCCCAGTGCGTCTACATCCTGAATTTCAAATTTCATCTATATCCACACCACATTATCCCAGCATCAGCATCACAGGTCAAAATATTCTTCAAGGCGATTTTCTGATGAAAGTTTTTCTAACCAATCTATAGATCCTAATCTATATTTTGTAATATTTTTATCGCGCGAAATTATTTCAATGATTATATTTACCAATTTATCAATGTTAATCGTAGACGTATCTATTTCCAAAAGGGGTTTTTTCATTTCTTTTTCAACAAAGAAGTTCGCACAGTTTCCTAAAATTTCAGACTGAACATTTTCAATGATTTTTTCCCTAGAATATCCTCTCAATTTTAACCTTTCATGAAGAATATCCGGTTCACACCTAAGTACAATAACTAAATCAATGAATTCCTCGGGTATGATGTCAGTGAGGTGCCCCTCAATAATAAGATTTGAAATATCTTGATTTCTACCCATTTTGATTAAATTTATGATTTCAGGAACAATTTTATGCTCATCAATAACATACGTATCCCTTTTAGAATCAAATGAGAGAATTAAATCTTTCTTAACGGCAAACTCGCTCAATGAAATCACTTTAGCACTAATCTTTTCTGATAATTTTTTTGCGATTAATGTTTTTCCAGTGCCAGGAGTACCTGAAATGACAATAACTTTCATTTTTCTAGATAATAATATCGGTTGATTGAAAATTAAAATTCATAATTATGGATAAATGGGATTTATTTTTTTATCATCAAGAGTGGTATAAAGAATAAATGGGAAAGGGGGGCTTCGAACCCCCGACCTCACGGTTATCAGCCGTGCGCTATACCAGGCTAAGCCACTCTCCCGAGTTCCAGTAAGATTTATTTTGTTTAAATCAGAAAATTATGCTAAATAAATATTAAATAGTTAAAAAATTTTTTGAGAATCTCAAATTTCAACAATATCAATTGTTTAGAAATATACAGATCAACATCTATGAAAACTTCTCAATATTTAAAAGAAAAAAAAAAAAATGAGATATTATTGCTAGTTGGCAATATTAGGAGATTAGACTCCGCCCTGACCACCGAGATACCAATCTCCGTATGCTACAGAGAGCATGAAAAAGGAGATAGTCATCATCAAAACTAGCATCATCGTGAATCTAAATTTTTTTAACACTCGCATCCACCTTTTTAATATTTTTAGGTGCTTTTTTATCAATAGAAGATTATTTAAACCTCGAGAAAAAAGTACAAGTATATGAAAATCGGTATCAAAATATTGATCAAAATTAGGTGGTTTTAATCGATTTAACAGTTTTAGAAAAAATACCATATGATCTTAATAGCGATGATTTAGATTTGATATTTTCTTCAGTTTTAGATGAAGTCAAACTATATTTAAACCTTAATCCCTCTCAAAAAAATGTTAAATTAGAATTTGCAGATAAAATAGATGAGGGAAATTTGTCTAACTTTGCAGTAAATAGGATTTTAAAAAATGGGAATTTTATAGTTAGAATTGATAAATCTGAATCTGATTTTATTAGATTCATTATTCTACGAGAAGCTTTTTTATTATTTATTCCTAACGAATTTAAGAATTTTGATATGATACATCTTATAATTAATAAAATAATAGAAAGATTCTTGGTTAATGCTCCTAATTTAAACAGGTGGAAATCTTTAATCCAAGAAAAATCAAGGTCTGGTGAAGATTTACCTAAGGGTTTTAATTGGTTAATTGATTTTGATAGAATAGATCTCTTTTTTAAACATAAAATAACAAAAGATTCTCCTGATCCTATTAAATTTTTCTTTTATTTACTAAGAAGGAATCCTTCTCTGATTTTTGACAGTATAGATGATATATATGCAGTTTTCTTCAATCAATTTGTAAATTATATATCACTCTCGATGTATAATGAAGAAATACTAGAAACTATTAGATGTATGAAGTATATGTTCTATAAAGTGAAGAGATATAAAGATCTTCTAGGTTATAAATTACTCTTTAAAAAGTTAAAAGAAAATGGAGAATTAGTAACTCATTTAACTTTGAGAAAATTTACCAAAGCTATGTTTTGGATAAAGAATTTCAGTTTTATAGGTCCTTCCTATCAATTAAACTGGAATTCTTTAAATGTTGCGGTATTTATCTTATTCCTGAAGTTTAATCCCGTATTGGAAAAAACAAAAGTTTACGAAGTGATTGAAACGTTTCCCTTTTTTATTACTCCAAAAATTGCTTTAAATAGTTCTTCTATAGAAATATCTGGATACGTTGTAATTCCTAATGTATATTTAGACGATTTCAATGATTTCTTAAAAAAATTATTCAGAAATAATTATATCACAAATTTTTACAACTTACTATTGATCTCTAAAGAACACATCGTTAATTTGAATTATTTTAAAGCCTATACTAGTAATCAGAGGATTATAGATCCTACTCATAGAGATTATGATAGAAATTTAGAGTTAGAATTTAATATAAACTTTAGTGAAGAATTTAAAACTCGGAAATTAAAACCTTTAGAGTTTTTGTTGTTTGATCGAATCAGATGGTTTTCTGTATCTGGATTTGGTTTTGAACGTAGGGAGGAGAATTTAAAAATTATAAAATCAGATTTGTTAAATGAAATTGCCGCAAGACGCTCATTCATTACCAGATTAAAGGCTAATTTAAGATATTTTTATCGAACCGAAGAATTTAAAATACAAGCAATCGAATTTTTAGAAAAAAATGAGGAATTTGGATTTTTTTACCTTAAAAAGGCGATAGAGAAATATTTAAAAATAATAAAGATCATTGAGCTGTTCCTTAAACAAGATAAAAATCTTGAAAATATAGACGACTTAAAGAGGTTAATTACCAATCAATCCCTTCATTCTTTCCAAAGCAATCTTGAATTGACTGAAAAATCAATCATTGAATTCTTACTAAAAGATCTTTTCTCTTTATATTTTAAATCTGAATCTTCATATAAAAAAAGAATTCAACTATATAAAGAAATATTTGATTTGATTAATATTTGCCATTCTTTAAAAATATATAATCTAAATACTATTATTAAAATTCTCCAAGATGAGAAACTTACTAATATTCTATTTAAAAAAAAAGACATCTATTTAGCAAAATTCTATGAAACTTATAAAATTAGAGAAATTAATACCGCGAAGATTGATAAAATTTTTGATGGATTTATAGATACTCAACCACCAGTGATTTCACCACTACTACTTAATACCATTATTACAAAAGAGTTTGAAACAGAATATTTTCAGCTGATTTTAATTGATACAGAAGAGATAAAAAAAAAAATAACGCTAATCAGAAATCTTTTTCCCAGAATCCTCATTAATAAAACAAAAGATATAATTTCAAATAAATACCTTTATCATATCGAAATTTCAGTTCCATTTTTAAAAAAACAAGATAAAGTGTGGCTTTTCTCTTTTTTTTATAATCTTTTTAAAAATAATATTGTATATGGAAAAAATCATATATGGAGTGGATGGATTCAAGGATTTTCAATAAAAGATTTTTATGATTATGATAAAAATAAATTTTTCTATAGTCAGGATTTATTTAAAAATTATTCTAAATATGTCTCCACTCTATTTAGCTCACACCTTAATTCGTTTCCTATAAATAAATTAGAAATAAAAGATAAAATTTGGTCTAAAAAGAAAGATATTTTCAATTTTATATCCCAAATTAATACAAAAGGAGAAATTGAGAATATAGATTTAAATAATGGAACTATTGAAGCAATTATTAAATTCCATACAAATCTTAAGGACTATATTCTAAATGAAAAGTCATTTAAACAAGTAAAAGATCAATTTTTCTTCAGAAATCATATAAAATCACTTAAATTCTTTCCATTTTTTCAAAAGTTCCATATTAAACAACAATTTTTATTCATATCAAATAGTTCAGCTCCAAGTGAAATAATAAAATATTTTAAAGAAAGTATCCAATCACTCGAGATTATTGCAAGTTTAGATGATTCCCTATCATTCCTTATTAAATTTATGTCAAAATCTGAAGAGATAAGAGGATTATTATCAAAATTCAAAGAAATTACTAATGAATATTTCTTTTTTTCAATCAAGAAAACATATCAAATATTTCAATTTTTAACCAACTTGCGGTCAAATAAATGGAATTATGATAGTACTAAATTTAAAAGTCATATACATGATGTATTTTCGAGAAGTAGTAATATTACTGATTTAAATCTGAAAGAATTCAATAAGACTGAATCAAATAGAGAATACGATTTAAATGATATTGAAGATCTTTCTCATATCTATGATTATCAATCCATCGATATCAAATCTTATATTGGAACTAAAAAGGTTAAAACAGTAGAACGGATCCAAACCTTACTGAAGAAAGGATTAATTTTCCCTTACATAACCTTAAAGAACTTGGGGTTCCAAGAAAGCATTTATCTCATCATCCCTGATTTAAATCAAGATTCAGTGAAAGCCCTAATAAAAATATTTGGTTGGTTTAACTATGGTTTTATCCATGAAATTGAAGGGAAGTATTTCATTTACGGATTTGATGAACCGGTAGAATTCACTAACGGATTAATGATGAAAATCTATTTTCCAAAGTGCGAGTTAAGTGAATTTAAGCAACTATTTGACATGATATTCGAATACTTACAGGTTGATCATTATCTCATTTTAAAAGATTTTATCAATGGAGATACACTAGTGAAAAACATCCATGAGGATCCCGATTTTTTCAAAAACCATCACCCCTTACGAAATGTTAAATATGATTGTAAAGATGTTTAAATTAGGTTTTAGACAAAATTATAATAGCGAGAATTAAAATCTCGTTGGACTCCAGCATTGTACTGAATTCTCGAAAGGATCAGTTCAAATGTTAGTAGAGACTTCTTCGTTTCTTTTAATCTCTATCAAACTTCTATAAGTTCCTGAAAACATCGCTTCTCCGGGAGAATTTTTTTTGTGGGTGTATCACGGTTTCATTTTTCATATTTAAAGGATCATTTTTGCCAAAAAAATCAAAACATGATCTTCGTTTCTGGATGCTCTCCTCTACAATTTAAAATCCATCAAAAACTTTATAAATGACACTCTGTCACTTATGTTCTTATGGCACTAGAGGTTTTATTATTGAAAGACAAAAAATTTCGATGTCCGAGATGTGGGAGAGGGGAGGAAATTCTAGATCGTGATGAATTGATAGGATGCTTGAGTTGTGGTCTAGAATTTGATAAGAGTGATTTAGAGAGTTTTGATGAAGCGGATATTTTAGCGAGATCGGAAAAACGGGGAATATTAAAGGTATTACTTGATGGGTTGCTAAGGGATTGAAGCCCTCGAACGAGTAATAATCTTTATTTTTTCCCTAATTTTATAATTTTCAGAAAATTCTCAGAAATCTCAGTTATCAAACTAATACTAATTTTGTTTAATTGAATATAAATCTTTTATTCCAAATTTGTAGGAATTTAAATAATTCTATTTAGAATTAAGCTGAATACTTATAAATAAGTGAATAGATAAAATGAAGATAAAAATTCTTACATTATTGACTACGATAGTTGCAACACTTTCAATATTGCTAGCAAGTTCTGCAGCTATGGCAGAATTCTATCCAAGTGGTCAAGGCGGACCTTAAGTTAATTACTTTAATTAGCTTAACTATTTTTTTTTTTAATTATCATAAAATATGATTTCAAGAGTAGTTTAAATAATTTTATACTAACTCATAAAGTTTAAAATTTGATAATTTAATTGATTGATATAAGAGCTAATAATAATCATTACGTTTACATTTAATGAAGTTAATAAAGGTGTTCCTAAATCCCAGAATCAGAAGAATCTAAAACGGTTTATAAATTTAATGAATGGAATGTTAAACAACTGAGAGAATTTGCCAGTAAAAATCACATAAAGATACCCACGAAGTCGAAGAAAGCTGATATTATAAAGATCTTAGAGCCAATAGCGAATCATCCCGAGTTTGTTGATAGGACTCAAGATGCGATTTCTGATGAAGAATTGGAAGAAGAATTGGTTGCTGGTGAGGAATATGACCCTGCTTTACTGCATAAGGATAAATTAGAATTAAAATTTTGGCAAAAACCTCCCTATTCAAGCCTTCTGGATCCTGAGTTGGCGAAAGATTCAAACGTAGCGTTCTATGATTTATCATCATTAGTAGATAAGTTTTTTAGTAACATGTTATCAGAAGATCTGATTAATTACAAGATATCTGGGATAGCGTTAAAGACATCAGCACTTTTACATCATTATAAAATATCAAGCATTATTAGAGATGAAGAGAATATACAAAAGAAAGAAGAGCTCGAAATATTCCGTCAAAGACATGGAAGATCTATACCTAAGACATTACCTCAGCCCATTCAACCTAAAATGTTAATTTCTACAAAAGAAGAATTGTTTGATGCGATGAGATCTGCCATCATTGAGACGATGCAAAATAAAGAGAAATTAAAAAGAAGGCGCGTGCGTCGTGATGAATTAAAGCAAAACAGGATCATGGTGCGTTCAAAAGCTCAACTACCCAAGGAACTCCTGCGACATATAACTGGAAGGGAACAATCTGTAGAAGAATTACATGACACTTGGTATAATAGAATTAAAGCAAAAGTAGAATTTGACGATAAAGAAACTTCTTTTTATGAGATAGCAAAGATTATTGTTGATGAAGAAGAAAGCGAGATTGGGCGGAAATTTGCATTTGTTAGACTTTTTTTGGCTTTAATGTTTTTATCAACAGGAAATAAAGTACAATTATCACAAGATGAAGATTTTAAAGATTTTGCCATTAACCTACGAAAAAAATGAATAATAAAACCGAGTAAATGCTCATGAACAATTCTGAAGAAGAGGAAAATCTGGAAGATATGGAACAAACAACTCCTGAAGAGAAAGAGGAAAAAGAACTACAAGAACTACAAGATGTTAATGAAGATATTGAAGTTACGAAAGAAGATGATAACAATATTGACAGTAAGGAAAACTTAACTACCGTCTATAAAGTTGGAGAATCTCAAACAATAATTCCTGAGGGCGATAGTATTGATAAAGTAGTTGAAAAAGATGATCAAAATTTAACTGAGGATGACGGGGAGGAAGATTCAGATTCTGAGATTATTAATTCCAAATCTGAAATGGTAGAAAGTGAGGATATAGAAGAAAAAGGTGATCTTGAAGAACATTTAAAACCAAAAGAACCTAAACCAGAGATTCAACTAAGAGATATTCAAAAGAATTTAGTTGAAGGTGCTCTCTATGCGGCAGGACGTCCATTGGATGTTGAAGAATTAGCAACCAAATTAGAAATCCCTAAGAAATTGACGGAAGTTTTAGTCAACGAATTAGCCATGGCGTATTTAGAGCGTACTACATCACTAATTATTGCTCAAGTAGGAGAAAGATTTCAGATGCAGCTTAGACCAGAATATACCGAAAGTGTTGCAAAATTTGCGAAGGGAGGCGCAATTGCTGAGCGTTATTTACGTACTTTAACTGTAATCGCGTTAAAACAACCCATCTTAAAATCAATAGTCGTAAAAATACGGGGAAGTGGAGCTTATGAACATATAAAGTATTTAATTGATAATGATTTGATTAATGCTGTAAAAAAGGGGAGATCTTTTGATTTAGCTACAACAGATAAATACTCCGAAATGTTTGGATTACCAAAAAACAAAATGGAATTAAAAAAAGTCATGATACAACAATTAGGAGTAGAACCATCGGATCAAATTCCTGAGGAACCACCAAGTCAAACTCCCGAAGAACCCTCTGATAATTAATATTATTTCTGATATTTTTGTTGAAAATAAGTAATTAAACTGATTTTGATTATTTTAAAGATGTGAATTAGTGGATTTTTTATTAATCTCGATGGACCATTCAATCTTTTAAAGCATTTAACTGGTACTTGTTTAATTTTGAATTTATTCATATAAGCAAGCATGAACATCTCTTGAGAATAATTATAACTCCCTTTCAACTCCTTTAATAAGAATAAAGCTAATTTTCTATTAAATCCTCTGTATGAAGATTGAACATCATGCATGAATTCAGCTCTTAACAATATTTGGCTTATGAATATTGATATAATTTTATTTACTACTTTTTTTAGGAAGCTTGAACTATAACCATGATGATACCTATTGCCAATGATCATATCTGCATTATTATTTACCAAGGGGAATATAAGTTCTGATAAATCTGTAGATTTATATTGACCATCGCCATCTAAAATCACGATAATGTCTGCACTATTTTTAATCGCATGTTCTAAACCTTTCTTGAAAGCATCCCCCAATCCTAAATTTTGCTTATTAGACAAAACGGTCGCTCCTGCTTTTCTCGCTTTGATGAGGGTGTTATCATTACTTCCATCATCAATGACAACGACAAATTTCTCCAAGTTTGAAAATGTTGGAATATTACTAACAACAGAAGTTATTGACTTTTCTTCATTGTAAGCTGGAATAAGGATATATAATTTTTTCAGGCGCATGATCAATTTAGACTTATCAGATAATAATAATATAGTCAATAATAACCTTAAAAAGAATTTTTAATGGACCTGGCGGGAATATCCAGAATAACCGAATTGATTAAACTTATTGAACCCGCGGCCTCTTGATTGCGAACCAATTTACCAACATGTTGAAACAACATTATTTGCGATCTGCGACTAATCTACAGGCCCATTTTTATGATTCAAATACTAGGAAATAAAAAAGTTAGTGCCTAATAATTTTTATGTTTTAAAATAACTAATATCATCTAATATTGCGTTCGTGCAATGATATCATCTTGAGCTAATTTCGATATTTCATTAAATAATACAGAATATCCCGCAATTCTCACGACTAAACCACGGTATTGATCAGGATTCTTTTGAGCATCACACAGTATTTCTTTACCAACAGCGTTAAATTGAACGTGATATCCTCCTTCTTTTTTAAAATAGGTTCTAATCAATGGCAAAAAGGTATTAGTGTTTAACGAATTTGGATGAAAAGATAAAATCACGGAATTTCCATTCGTCATCAGCTCGTTATCTAACTTCATCACAGAATTTAATATGGCTGTTGGTCCATTTTTATCCCTACCATTTGTTGGACCTATTCCATTGGATAAAATATCTCTAGACTTTCTACCATCTGCTGATGCGGCAGTAAATACACCAAGAGCAATATGAAATGATGTCGTATAAAGACCAGGGTTGTAATTTCCCCCTCTAAAATTCTCATGTTTTAATATTTCTTCACAAAAAACGCGTGCTACGTCTCTTACAATAGAATCAACATAATCATCATCGTTACCAAATTTGGGGACCTTATTGATAAACATCTCTCGCCACGTTTCACCTTTCTTTTCTCGATATGTTCCTCGATAATTCTTTGTGAGCATTTTCACTAGCTCTTCATATGAAAGAAGCTTTTCCTCAAAAACTATTTTTTTTATAACAGCAAGACTATCTCCCACCGTCGCCAATCCAATTAATTGAGTAGTTGTGAAATCGTAACAAGCCCCTCCTCTCGTTATATCTAATCCCCGCTCGACGCAATCATTTGTAGTTACTGATAAAAAGGGTTGAGGATTTAACTCCGCTATTGCCCTATCAAGGTAATTCATTGTTTCAACCATGGGTTTTATGAAATGTTTAAGCTGTAAAACAAACTCATTCCATAAATCTTCATATGAAGTAATTGGTTTGGAATTTTCGATTCCATACTTTTTTCTGGTGAACATATCTGTTCCGTTGTTCAAGGTGAGTTCCAAACATTTAGCAATATTTAATTCAGTTGCGTTTGTACATCCAAACGTTTTAAAAGGATGCGAGGGCTCAACACAACCAATAGGGGCATATTCTCGGGCATCATCCATGGAATATCCAAGAGCATTTAAACCAGGAATCATGACTTCATCATTAAACAAGGCAATACTGGCACCATCCTTTATGGCCTCACCAGTTTTCAAAATCAATTCATCAGGTGTATTTAGACTCACCCGTACAGAGAAAGTAGGTTGCACTGTTTGTAATTTTTGATATGACTCTAAAAACATGTAAGATAACTCATTTGTCACATTATTCCCATCAGCGTTAACTCCCCCTATAGTTAAATTTGAAGCAATGGGTGGGCCTTCAGCAGCAACAATACCTTTATGTAAAACATAATTCCATAAGGTAGTTAACTTAAGATAAAAACATTCTATGATAAACTTAACTTCTTCTCGTTTCATGATCCCCTTATTAATGTCATTAATATAGTAGGGATACAATACTTGATCCAATCGTCCTATGCTTATAGCAAATCCCCCATCTTCTAGTCCTGCAATAATATGGGTGAATAATATCAGTTGAAGTGCTTCTTTAAAGTTTTTTGGAGGTTTATGAGAAATATTATAACAGATTTCTGAGATCTCAAGGAGTTCTGCTTTTCTTTTAAGATCCGATTCTTCTGATGCCATTTTTTTAGCTAAATCAGAAAATCTTAAAATATACTGTTTAACTCCATCTAGAATAATTATAACTGTATTTAAAAACGCTATCTTATCTTGATCATCCTTGAATTCTTCCATTTTTTGTTTTGTTTTTGAAAGTAAGGCATCAAATCCTCCTTCCAATACATTTGGATGACCTGGAAAGAAATGACCTACTCCATTAGTAATATGAGTATCAACTATATATAGTAGATTAAGCATGAGTTCATTTAACTCGGGAGTTAAAAAAGAATTAAATCTTGATTTTACCGTCTCTTCCTCATTTTTCCAATATGGGATAATCTCATCTCTTAATAATTTTTTATTATCCTCTGAAAACACAAAACTTTGAACCTCACGAGTATCATATAGTTCAAGATCCAATTCAATCGTGTCTATTCTCACTTCGGGATATAAGGGTGTTCCAACTAATTTAGTTGTTCGAGTACCGACGAGAAATTCATCATCGCATATTTTAATTGACATATTTTTCAAGAAATAATTCATTGCTTTTGCAAATCTCAAGGAAGATGGTTCTCCCCTCGTTTCTTGATATGATTCGGTAATTAATTTCGCTCTTTCCACACAGATTTCATGTGGTTGATTGATAATTTTAATTCTCATTCGTTCAATACGATCTTCATAATCTGAAAATGAAATTGCCTCTAATTGCATTTTAAATCACGGAATAGTTTTTAATTAAGATTGAATAATAGGTTAACGAAATTATGGTATTACTGCTTATAAAAATTTTGAGTATGAAGACTAAATTCAATCAGAACCCGCTGAAAATAACAACGATGCTGTCTTCTTATCTTCAAACCTTTTAATAGCTAAATCAAGATAATCTTTACTGGTATCAATTCCCATAAATCTTCTTCCGAGAACGTTGCAGACTATACCTGTTGATCCCGATCCTACAAAAGGATCTAAAACTAGGTCGTTTTCATTTGAAGAAGCTGTTATAATTCGGTTTAATAATTCCAAGGGTTTCTGAGTGGGATGTTTTCCATGCTCTTTTTCTGATTTTGATAACAATGGAATTGACCAAACGCTTCTCATCTGTTTATCAGTATTCTTTAATTTATCTTTAGGATTATTCCACGTTTTCATTATTTCATAATTGAATGTGTGCTTTGAGTTATTGGTCTTTCTTGCCCATAAAACGATTTCATGGCTATGTGTGAAATACTTACAAGATAAATTTGGAGGGGCATTAGGTTTATACCAAATAATGTCATTTATGATTTTGTAACCATTTTTTTCCAAGAGGTATCCGATTTTATATATTATATGTAGCGTTCCAGATATCCAGATGCTACCATTCTTTTTTAAAACTCTTTTACAAGCGTTCAACCAGTTATCAATGAATTTCAAATCTTCTTCGAAACCTTGCGATTTATCCCATTTTCCCTTATTAACTGAAACCATTTTTCCCGATTGGCACGTTATACCATCATTAGATAGAAAATAGGGCGGATCTGCGAAGATTAAATCGAAACGTTCCTCCTCAAATTGATTTAAAATTTTGATAGCATCTCCATGGAATAAAATAAAATCTTTTGCTTTAAAATAAGGGTTAATCATCAGCATCTTTTCCTTTCTTAATAAGATATAGTACCTTTATTTTATTAAGTTTAAAGTTTTAAATTATCACGTTTTTAATATTATTAAGCATTGTTTCATTGAAACATTAATTCTATAAAATTTGAAAAATGTCAAATAAAGAGAGATTTGAAGAGTTATTCAACAAACATCTTATTAAAGATATCACTGAAGAAAAGATCGATATTGTTCTTACGGGTCAATATGGAAAAGCTTTAGAGTTATTGCGAGATGCAGAGTCAACAGGATTATTTCCTGCCTTAGTAGGTCCTCCTGGTGTGGGAAAAACAATCTTGTGTAGATATTTTGCAAGTTTGAGAGCAAAAGAAAATAAAAATAAATCATTTTATTGGCTAACCATGGATGAGTCCATTAAACCTTCCCATTTCATTGGAAGTTTTGATCCCGCAATTACATTAAAGAAAGGTTTTACTTTGGAAGCATTTAATTCCGGACCATTACTAAGCGCCATGCTAGAAGGAGGCACATTTTTAGCAAATGAAATTAATAGAGCAACGGAATATTCTCAAAATACACTTTTGGAACCATTAGAAGAAGCTTCAATTGGTATCCCTCATTTAGGAAGGATTAAAGCGAATGAAGATTTCTTTTTCATCTCTGCAATGAATCCTGAAGAACTTTCCGGAACTCATAGGCTTTCAGAAGCTTTAAAAGATAGGATTAAGGTCTGGATCAAATTAACATATCCTGAAAAATCAACTGAATTGGATATAATTAGAATTAATCTACCTGAGCATTTTATCGTAGAAGAATCTGAATTAGAACTAATTTATTCAATTATAAATGAAACTCGAAGAAATAAGATTGATGTTGAAATTCCAGCGTCCATTAGAGCCGGTATTGCTATGGCAAAATTATTAGCTAGAAAACGCTCCTTAGAAAAAAGTGGGGATCTCAAAGAAAAGAAAAGTGTTTATGAATATCTTTCCGATATTTCCAGAAATGTCCTTTTAGGGAGTATCAAACCGAAACCGGGCGTAAAGGCTGAGAATGTAATTGAAAATATCATACATAAAACCTTAGGAGCATAGGAGGTATTTTTTAATGGGTGTCTTCCCTGAAAATCCTTGTGAGTTTGCTGTTGATTTCATTAGAAAAATGAGAAAACATCCAGATATAATCCAAATACCTTCTTCACGACAAGTTCTTTCTATTCCAAAATTAATTTTATCTAGATATTTTCGAAATGGGATTATTACACCTAATGATTTCATTGAAATCAGCATGGTCACGTCATTTCCAGATAATCAAGAATTAGCTAAAGATTTGGCCTTTGAGATTTTATTTCCTAATTATAAAAAGAACATGATGGATTCCTTTTTTAATGGTGATTTAGAATCGTTTGATAAGAAAAAGCAAGATCAATTAGAACAAGAGATTCAGTCAGAGTTAGATCAAATTCAAGAGATGATAGACGAGATTGAATTATCCAGTTCAATTGATTCAAATACCATTCAAGAATTAGAAGACTTTATGAATGAATTAAATCAAAATAGGGAAGAAGAACCATATAAATCATCACTCCAATTTCTTAATGACGATTCTGAGATATACAAAGAAGAAATATCCTCCTTAGAAAAACTCATAGAGGAAGCACAGAAACGGCTAAATCAAAAGATTAATTCCTTAGATCCAGAAGACATAAAAGCAGCAGTAAATTTAGGATTGGAAGATCTAATTCAACAAAAATCCTTGCGAGAATGGGAAAAAATCACGAGTAAAGCATTAAAAGGTGAAGATGTTACTGATGAATTAAATAAATTACTTAACTCCGGAAAACTTGACGACCTATTGCAAACGATGAAATTCATGGATAGTGCTTCAAAAGAAGATAACATAAAAAATCAATTAGAGAATATGAAAAATCAACTTCAAAATCAAATAGAAAATTTGGATCAACTATTTACTGCTGCTAAAACATTAGGAAATCCACCTCAAGTTGATTTAAATGATATACTTAATAATTCATTAAAAAATGCCTCTTTTGAACATAATTTTAATTTAGCTAATTCTTTAGATCAGTATTTTGGAACTGATATTAGGTCAAAACTATTAAATAAATTTCAAGAGCAACAAGGTAATTCACCGAATAGTCTTTCCTTAGAAACTTTAGCAAAAAATCCATTTACTAATAAAGCTTGGAATTCTCTTTTTAATCAAGCTTTAGAATCTGACGTGAACGATGCCTTAAACCAAAATATTAAGTTTGAAGCTTTAAAATCATTAACACATCAACTTCAACAATTAATGAATAGTTGTGCAAATCCACATTGTAGCCAAAAAATCAACCAAGCTATTCCTAATCTCGTTAAAAAAACCCTAGAAGAATGTGAAAATGCAGATCAATTAAGAAATGCTACAGAATTCTTAAGAAAACTTGGATTAAATCCTAATTCAGATGATATCAGAAAAGTTGGGGAAAAATTGAATATGCCTGAAGAAGAAATCCATGAACTCATTGAACCTAATTATCAACTATTAAAAAAAATGATCGAGAAGAATAAAGCAGACTTTCAAAGAATTTCAAATCTAATGAACCAAATTCAAGATCAACTAAATCCTGATAGATTAAAAGAATTGATGAGCAGTGCATTAGCAAGTAACAATCGGGATGCTATGGGTGCCCTTGGTCATTTCAACTTAAACGAAGCAGTAAAAGCGGCTAATCAAGTTGGGGGAAAAGAAGGGCAAGAAAAAATGATATCATGTTTATCGGCGGGAAGTGGAGAAAATCTACTGAAGCAATGGTTTATCCACCGAGACAAATTACCAAGTGGCCCTAAAACGAAAATTAAGGAATTAGCTAAAAAGATGTTAATTGATTTAGGAATCTATTATTCAAGAGCTCGGTTAGGGAGTGCTAATACTGGACCGATCCCCATAAATATAGTCAGACCATATACAATTGGTGATGATTTTGAAAATATTGATTTAGAAGAAACAATTTATAATCTACTGGAAAAAGGGAAAAAATTAGATCATATACAATATGATGATTTTTACGTCTCTGAAACTGCTAAAGGGATGAGATCAGCATGCTTTGAATTAGATATCAGTGGTTCGATGTCAGGAGATAAATTAGCTTACATGACAATATGTGCAACAATGCTAGTATATGGATTGAGAAAGGATGAATTAGCTATATCTTTTTTTGAATCAGATACTCACGTTTTAAAAGAAATGAATAAAAAGGTGGATCTAGATAAACTGGCGGAAGATTTATTAACAATATCTGCGAGAGGTGGAACTAGAATACAAAGTGCTCTTGAATGGGCTAGAAAACAGTTTAAAGAAAATTCTAGTTCACGAGAAAAGCTAAATGTGTTATTTACGGATGCAGAAATTTATGACATTCAACAAGCAATGGAAGAATTGAGAATGTTTCGCTCTCTTGGAATATATTTCATATTGGTTTGCCCCGAAACTTCTTTTGATTTGAAAGAAGCAGAAAAAATGGTTAAAGTAGCGGGAGGACAATTATTAACAATTAAGGATTGGAATGAATTTCCAAAATTAATTTCTGATATTATAAAATCGAGATTTTGAGGAATTGACGAAAAATAAACTACCAGAGATATTTTTTGAGCTTTTTGATGAAAAAAGGATCACAAAAGCATCAGAATTTCCAAATAATAAAATTAATATTATTTCTTGTAGCGATGATCCAATTCAAATTAGGAGCCTTGTTTTGGATAATGATCGTGAGTTTCATATTATAATCAATGAAAAAAAAAAGGAAATTTTTCATGATTGTCCAACGTTTTTATTTGAACATGAAAGAAATGAGAAAATCTGTATTCATATAATCAAATTATTTCTATTATTGAAAGATAATCTTTCGAATCAGATTCTTACAGAATTGAGTGAATATGAACTTAGTTATGAGGATTTTGGATCAAAAAAAAAGAGTAAAAATTTTATAGAATTAGCAAATCATTGTCTCGAATCCAATAATTGTATTGAAGGATTAAGTTATCTTAATAAAGCCATTCTAAATCAGAATGAATGTGAACCTATTATTGAAAAATATTTAGAAACCTCTATTAGCAATAACCTCTTCATCGAATTTTTTGAATTTCTTAAAAATGGATATGAGAATGAATTAGATGAGTATTTAATAAAATATAATACATTTATTGAAAGAGGATTTTCCAAGTTTATGAAATCTGTCTCATTATATTCGTTTTTTGATATATTACGCATAATAGAATCCATAGACAACTTTTTAGGGAGATACAAATTCCAAAATACTTCATTTCTCTTATCTTTAACACAAGTTTTAGTAAAACAGATAAAATCTGAAAATTTTAATGAAGTTTATTTTTCTACTTTTTTTGTAAAGAAAAATCTAATGAAGTTGATGGAAATTAACCCTGAGATAAATGAATTAATATTATCTGAGAATTTTGAAAATTTTAAGGGAAAAATATTAACATATTTTTTCGAACAAATTGATAATTTTTGTGTTATTGACAAATTAGAATTAATGAAAAGACAATTTGATGTATTTGAAATTCCAAAGGAAGCATATGAGATAAAATATGATGATTACAAAAAAGAAATAGATGCTTTAAAGCGGAAACTATATTTGAAAAAATTTGCTTTTATAAAACTGCTAATTGATAAATATAAAGTTAGAATCTCCAAAGTGGATTTAAGAAAACAGAGAAATACTTATATAATCAACCATGATAAAGAAAATCTCAAAAATCCTGCTTATAATTACATAATTAACCATATAGGATTCACTGGAATAAATAATTCCAAAATAAAATCATCAGAAATTGGAATTAATTATTTAATAATAAAGGAATTGTTTACTGATGATTTACAGCCTTTTGCAGATATTTTTTACTATCATAACCAATTTTGGGGAGAAAATGAGGATTATGAAATAAACTTGATAGATGGATATTCTCTTCTGAGTAAACCCATCGAGTATAATTATGATATTGAAATGTCTAAAAATACGGAAGAGGTAATGATAATTGAATGGGATTTAGCCAGTAAACCAAGGCAAGGAAGTATAGTGAATGCTTACGGCTCTCAAATTATCATCCCTGATCAAAATAATCCTCTTTTTCATGACTTAAAACCTTTTGATTTATGTTATTGTTTGAAAAATCCCGTTAAAATAGAAGGAAATATCATAAAAACGATTAACGTTTTGATGAAATGTTCCTTTGAAGATGCTATTAATAATATTGCAAAAGGGATGACGTTTATAGAGGGATATTACCCTCTTTCACTTGTAAAGAAGATTATACAAAAACAAATTAACGTTTTTGAAGCTTATGACCTTGTAGATAATGATCGAAATAAATCTTTTATACCAAATTATCAAAATTTCTTAAAAGCTTTTAAACAGTTTCTATTTTCCTACATTAATAAAGACAAGGATTTAGTATTTAGCCAATTAAGATTAAATGAGGAAGAGAACCACACAAAATTCTTGATTTTAGTTGATTTAACAACTGAATTAGCGGGAATGAATCTTCCTTATAAAGAGATAATTAATAAATCACTTGAGACAGAAACCCAATTAAGCAGCTTTAGAACGAGATTTATTGAAGAAGTTCACTTGTACATGAAAAAGTTAATTGAAAAAAATGATCCTGGGAGTACAAGGATCTTTAATTTAAAAAAGATGCGCAACACCCCATTTGTAAGATATATTGATGAAATTACCAAGATTAGAAAAAACGAATTTGAAACTTCACTAATTTATATTAAAATTTTCGATGATAATGTTGAATACGATCTTTCAGAAATCTGTAAAACCTATTATGGACAAAGATTTTTGCATATTTTAAATTTAGAGAGTAGATCTTTATTAAATCGAGAAAATTTCAAGAAATTTGAAGATCTTTCCGTTAAACTAAACCTTAAAATAAATGTTAATAATTAACTATTCTACATTTTCAAAACATAATTGACCATAAAAATTATCATGCCCTGGGATGAAATAATATTTACCGTCTCGTATTTTATTGATTCCATCAATTATTTTTGAAGGAATACCATCAAAATTGCTGGATCCTTCCCATACGTTATATTCTCCCTGATTATTCACCACAATTTTATGATATATCTCTAAATTCGTCTTGTTATATTCTGAGCTTTTACTCATAATAGCAATCAGATGAAGGAGTGGGATGATATATTGAAATTTATCGGTATTTACAGGTTCTTGGTCTTTTAAATCATAAATTCGGGATAATACACCTTTAGTAAGTTTCTTTCCACAATAAGGACAATCAATATTATTTCGCTTAGGGCTACAAAAATAGTCTATTCCGTTTTTATGCCTTTCTCCTCTATGTCCATCATAATAATATTTACCTCCAGAAGGTTTAAATTCATATGTCTTGACTATCTTATTAAATCTTATAGATTTGATAATTTCCTGATAGTTTAATTTATTAGATATATACAACTTTGTTGC
>DAOUVJ010000152.1 GCA_030667705.1 Promethearchaeota archaeon
GGGCGTTCTCATTAACCCATTTATATAAAAAATTATAATCAACATCAGATCTGCCTGTTAAAGCCCTTGCTTGTTTCAATGTTGATACATTTTGAAACAACTCTCGAATTACCAAAAAGATTTCTTCAGTACTGTCTCTATTTAAGCTGTTAATTAAATCTACATTGATTTTTCCTATATTTCCTTGGCTAATACCTTGAAGATCATTAATTACTCCCCGTAAATCACCGTGATTTTTCTCAATTATCGATTTCATTATTCCTTCTTTAAGATTAGTAACTTTTTCTTTTTTCAATATTCGTTTTACAATTCTTGCCATCTCATCCATCGATAATGGATTTATCTCTAATTTATTTATTTTATTATATAGTGGTTGCAGACTTTGTTTATATTCATTTGAGCACATTATTATGGGGAATTGCGTGGTATCAATAATATTTAAGATTGTTGGTACAGCTCCCTTATCAGTTACCCCATAAAGACCGTCAATTTCATCAATCAAAATAATTTTATCCTTAGATTGAGTTATATAATCCATTATCCCTCTATTTTTTACCGCCTCCTTTAATTTAGATTCAAGAGTCTTTTTAGTTCTTACATCAGATGCATTTGTTTCAAGAACATCCATGTTTAAATCGTTTGCAAGAGCATATACTATAGAGGTCTTTCCTACACCAGGTGGTCCTTCCATTAAAACTGCTACTTTATTAGGAGATAATT
Source organism: Promethearchaeota archaeon (assembly GCA_030667705.1). GTDB lineage: Archaea > Asgardarchaeota > Lokiarchaeia > Sigyniarchaeales > SOKP01 > SOKP01. Next base: position 721 of record DAOUVJ010000152.1, read on the forward strand.
TTACTAATTTTTTTTGTTCTTTATCTCCATGAACTCGATTGAATGATTTTAGATTCCTATTTTTCTCATTTATTGCTCTCTTTTCTCGGAAGAAGGTCTTAATAAATTTTCTCAATTCTTCTGCTAAGTCAATTTTATGTCTTTTTAATTTAGCTGAAGGGAGAGCCATTTCACTCATGGATTTAGGCCTGTATTTTTCAACCCAAGGCAATTTATTTAATGTAAATTCACTCATATTCTTCTCCTATAAAAATTCTGAATAGTAACATAACTTAGAGAGCAAGTTTGATATTTGTATATCCGAATCTCTTCCATCTATTGCACGAAAGTCTGCATCTGCTATCATATTAGTGAGATTTGAAAATGCGAAATTGCTGAGCGGAATTTTCGTTAACTCGTTGTAGAGCAACAAAAATAATTCTTGAACACTATATTTATAATTTGATTGGATCTTTCGAGATAATTCTCTCGCTTTATGAAATTTTCCTTTCAAAGTCATTAATAGAAGGCTCCGAATCAAATTCTTTTGAAATAGCATTGAGTTTTCATATAGAGTATCAATACTCACGCTGTTATCACTGATTGAAGCAATTTGAAGTAAATCTATTGCTTTTGCTATTTTACCATTTGAAATTTTATACAAATGTTCTATAGTTCCGTTATCTATCATTAAATTTTCAATTTTAGCGACACTTGCAATTAAGGTCTTGAATTCTTTCATAGCTACCGGAGGAATCATTATAAGTTGGCATCTACTTTTAATGGGATCTATTATCCCCGAGATGTTATGTGATATTAGTATCATGCGACAATTAGAACCAAAACTTTCCATCAATCTTCTAAATCCTTGCTGATTAGATCCTAGAGCCTCAAAATTCTTCACGATCAATATTTTAAAAGGGACATCCCCTAATGCTTTTATTCTTACGAATGGTTTGATTTTTACTTGAATAAATGCTGGAGTCGTGATAGTTTTTCCTGCCAGACGACCTATTTTACTGGTTGAATAATGTGCTTCCGTTCGAGCCTTCTTACGCTCTTCACTTGTTAGAGGAACGTCAGCATGTACAATTTTAAAGTTAGGTTCAAAAAATGAATCCAAGAATTCTTGACAGAATAATTTTGCCATCGTAGTTTTACCAATACCTTCTGATCCAAGTAATAGTAAATGTGGGAAATTCTCACTGTTAATATATTCTTTTAATCGATTTTTAACATCAGATCTTCCAGAAACTTCATCGAGAGTCTTAGGTAAATACTTGATCCTCCATATTGGGATATTTTCTGTCAAATTATCCTACCCTTTTCATATTAGCGATTAGTTCTGATAGTAAAGCAGTCATCTGAATTTTTTCATCTGCACCTTGACTTATTCGATAATCGATTTCACCAATAAATGCATAAATTAAAGAATATTTATCTTGTTTTATATCAAGTCTTGGTAAAATTTTAACAATTTGACGAATAAAATTTCGGCTGTCAAAATTTTCAATTGAACTCAAAAGATCTTTTAATTTTCCTATTTGACGGTCATTTAAATTATCAATTAATTTGTCCATTGTCTCATTATCAATATATCCCGAAATCTTGAATAACTCATCTAAATCTAAATTATCTACCAATTCAAGGGCAACAGACATCTGTAACGTGTTGATTGCTTTTCTTAAATCTCCACCTGAAATAAAATAAAGATTATCAAAGAACTTAATAGATTTTTCTTTTGGAATTTTTAAATTCTCCTGTTTTGAGATGAATTTTAACCTATTTATAATCATATCTTTACTCAAATTTGCAAATCTAAAAACAGCACATCTAGAAATGATTGGATCTATAATTTTATTAATGTAATTACACATTAAAATAAATTTTACCGAATTTGATGTTTTTTCAATAATCCTTCTTAGTGCTTGTTGTACTTGACCGGGAATATTATCCGCTTCATCTAAAATGACGAATTTTAAGGATTTATCTTCAATTATCATTGAATGATTAATAAAATTCTTGATTACAGTTCTAACAAAATCCATCCTTACGGTGTCGGATGCATTCAATTCTAACACGTTTCTATGATAATCCTCTTCCCCTACCATGGTTCTTGCGATGATTAACGCCGTGCTTGTCTTTCCCGTGCCTGCAGGACCAGTGAAGATCATGTGCGGTATGTTTTTTTTTAATACAAATTCTGTTAGATTATTAATTGCAATGTTCTGGCTAACAATATCTTTAAAGGCTTTTGGCCGATATTTCTCAACCCAAGGTGTCTCATCAATCAATCCTGGTCTCACTTTTGCATTCTAACTTATTTCAACTACTTTTCCGTAAGGTCTAACTCCAATACTTCATAAACTTTCTTAAAATTCATCTTTGAATATAAACTGGCTGCTTCTTTCGCCTTATCTTTAATATTGACCTTTATTTTTTCAACTTTTATTTTCTTTAAATGCCCAATTGCTTTTTTCAGCAATAATTCACCTAGACCAAGTCCTCTATATCCCTCTTTAAGAAAAACCTGCTTAATATAACCCTCCGAAGTGCCAAATGGGTCAATTCTCAACTCTGCGATGATCATTCCGACCACCTCATTTTCTTTTTCTTTATCAACAGCGATCAATATTCCATGTCGCTGCAAACTGTCGAAAATCCTGCGTCTTATTCCCCAATCAAAACGCTTCGGATCAAATTTTTGTCCTAATGCTTCTACTAATTCTTTTGTTAAGGTTTCTAGTGAATCTATATCTTCTGGAGTAGCTATATCTATTAAAATATTTCTCATGATATCTTCCAACGCTCGTATCTTATTTAAAAAAAATTTAAATAATGATGCATTTAATCTTCACTCCCTTTTATTTTTATTCTGAGATTGAAATCAATCTAAAATTAATGCAAAATTATCGAAAAAATGAGAACTTTACTTTTAAAAAAAGGTTGAATTTTAATTAACGAGCTGATACCCCATCCCAGGCTTTTACATCGGGGTCTTCAAATCCACAAACGACACATTTTTGATTAACTTCCCAAGATTCTAACGCAGGATGTATGTGTGTAAATAGAGAACCACATTTTTGGCAAATAAGGTATTTACTTCCACATTTTTCGCAAAGCTTTAATTGGCCGTTCTCGACAAACCGAAAAGTTCTCCTCATCCATTCATCATGGGCTAACCGAAAAATTTCACTTCCGCATTTACAATGTTTCCCATCAAATTCGCTCATTTTTTAAACCTAAATTTTCTTTTCATGTATTATATGAAATCAAAATGATTTCCATAATTAAATTTACGAATTTTTGAATTTAAATTTATTTTAAATGATAAAGTAATATGAAAAAGTCTTATCTCACATTTTTAATTTCTTTGTTGCCCCACTATTAGAAACTTTTGGATTGACTCGTTCAAGTTCTTGAATTAATTTGAATGTATTATCATCATTCAAGACTTCCATAAATTTTACAAACATCTCCTTGTTAGCAACGAATAAACCTTTTCGCTTCATCGGTTTTCCATCTTCTTTAAGAGGGTTAATTTCTAGAAAGAGTAAGGCGGGTCGTGTTTTTGTAGCTGGTACTTTAACAATATTCACCCCATCAATAGGAGTTTCCATTTTTTCCCAATCTTGCCCATTATTCAAGTGATCTTTTAATTGTCCTTGTATTTCTGACATCTTGTTCACTTCCTTTTGATTTATATTTTTTAAATTGAATGAAACTTTATTTACCTTTGTGTTACATATAAGGCATTATATAAATATTTTTCCATGTTTTTCCTTGTTTTTTTTTCCAAATTTGTGAAGAGCAACTGTGTGAGCGATATATCTTAAAAGTTTAAAGAATAACTCACTAATTAGACTTTATCAAATAACTAAATTTTATGTCGAAATAAAAATATTACTCCTTCATTTATGTCGGTCTACTTGGGGTCATTTTCCATAGCAAGCTTTTTAAAGGTAAACGATCCATGTGATCATATATACCCATGTGATATCTTCACACAAAAAATTATTTGGAGTAATAGAAAATGAAATTAATTTCAGTAAATTTACCAGAATCTTATTTAAAGGTTTTAGAAATACTGGTTGCTGAAGGGAAATTCCCTAATCGATCAGAAGCTATAAGAGTTGGTATAAGAGATTTGATTAAGACAGAGTACCTTATAGAAGAAGAACGGGTAAGAAGAAATCTAACCCCAAGCATTCAAGAAATTTTTTAATTTTTTTTAATTTTTTTTATTTTATTTCTTTTCAAGAAATTTATTCTATTAAAATGCAAAAAGTGCTAACTATTAATAAAATGCATGTATTAGCTCCGATGGTTAATCCAGAAGCAAAAACAAATTAAATTGACTTTCATATTCTGAAGAGCACATTAAAAACTTAAATAAAAGGTAACAAACCCCCAATACCAAATCCAGATAGTAAAAATTCAATTCCTATCCAAATTAATAATATTGCGAATATTTTTTTCAACCATGAACTGGTTTTAATTAATTTAACAATTACTCTTTGGTTGATTAGTCCTAATGCGGCTCCTATAAGAATATAAGGTATCATTAATCCTAAAGCGTATAAAAAAAACAAAAAAAACCCTAAAATAAATGTTTCTTGATTCATAGCTATCGTAACGATTGATAAATATATTGGTGTAATGCAGGCGATCCAAGGTGAACCCATCGAAAACCCAAGAATTATTGCACCTAAAATTCCTTGATGTTTTTTCTTTTCATGTTTAAGACCATACATATTCTCTAGAGTTTCCTCCTCTACTTGTGTTGGTTTGTAATTTTGAGGATCTTTTTTACTAACTTTGCTGAAGAAAAGATAAAATGCCATCAATATTATAATGATACCAGATATCATTCTTATCCAAAAAATATATTGTATAAAACCTGAAATAACAATAAAAAGAGATGCAATAATAGTAAATACTGCAATAAAACCAATCGAAAATGCTAAACTCATAAGTATAGCCTTTTTAGTTGAATCAGTTTGGCCTTGAATGTACGCTATAAATGCTGGTAGTGTACCAATATTACAAGGTGCTAAAAAAGACAATATTCCTCCCCCAATTGCTATAAAAAATAATCCAGAATCAATCATTTTTATCATTTTAAGAGTCTATATTTTTATAATAAGGTATTTACTTCTGTATTAATATTGTCGAAACTACCTTGTGTTGTGCCCACCATAGTAGCTTTAATATTTCCATTTATATCTAATATTTTCACAGTTGGCTTGTATCCTATATTAAAATAACTTGCATGGGTATATTGAATTGTATCATCACGTATAACTGGCCAATTAGGATTATATCCTTCTAACCAACCATCTAATTCACCATTAGATGTTTCAGCAATAGTATCAAGACAAATTGGAACTATATATAATTGATTATTGGTGTATACCTCATCTATATCTGCCAATATACTAGCTTGTTCTGGACATCCAGGGCAGTGGATGCCAAAAAAGAATATAATTACTACTTTACCTTGATAATTTGATAATAGAATTTGTTGACCAAAAATTGTTGTTAATGTGATATCGGACTGATAAGGTTCCGGGGGAAGTTCTGTAGGATTTTCAGTGATCTGTGTATTAGACTCTCCTCCATTCAACACGGTATCAAAAAATCCCCACGAAGTTAGTAAAACAAGTATCATACCAGCAGAGAAAATTACTGCAACTAAATTCTTTAATTTGTTATAACTTTTTGATACCTTTTTATAACGAACGAGCCTATAGTGCACTCTTCTATAATTCTCAATATTAGGATTCGGGCTATTATCTTCTGTTGACATTTTATGATTTTTAATTTATCCTTTACACGTCTGAATTATAATTGGCTCGAGATTTTTCAATATTAGTTTTTGTTTTGGGAATTTCTGTAAATCTATATAGAGTTCTTTTTGGGTCTTGTATGTTTCTAGATATTGTTCCGAGAGATATATATTAATTCCATTAACTAAAAGTCTTTTATTATTCTGAAAATTTTCTAAATTATCATTTGGAATTAGTTCCAATTTGGGTTCATAAATATGAATGCAACCTTGTGTAAAAAATGAAATTTTTACTAAAAGATTAATAATTCTTTTTTTTTTAGTATATTCCTTTGCTTTATTTGAAAAGGACACATTCATAAACTACAAAACCATATTATTTCTGTTATTATTAAAAATATTTAATTTTAAACTTAATTTATAATTTATTAATTTGTAATAATAATATTGCTTTTAGATTACATTTTGTAACATTATTATTGTTTGTAAATTACATTTTGTAACATTATTAATAAATTTATATTAATTTAGAGTCGAGAAAGTGATGGATAATAAAGATAATTCGATTGAAGAAATTCATAAGAACCTTCCTTGGCATAAAGATTTTATAGAATTAGATTATATGAATTGTAATCTAATTGTTGGCATGAAATATCCAACAAAACAAGAAATTAAAGCATATAAATCAGGGAAAGTAACACTTAAACTTATAGTAATGCCATATGTAATTTTTCTTTTATTTAAAATTGGAAATTTGGATTGGTGTGATGTCACCTATTCAAATTGTCTCTATCAAGAAATAGAGCACAGTAAGTATCAAATAAATTTACAGAAAAATTATCCAGAAAAGCTGAAATTAATGTTAGTGGATTGTAATTCTCGAGTCGTAAAAGTCTATAGAGTATTAAAATTAAGCAAAAAATTTACTAATATACTGAGGGATGCTATTGTTGAACAATGCAATGACTCTCCATCTGTTAATAATTATGATGTTGAAGTAAAAAAAATATATAAAAAATTTCAACCAGGGCAATTAGCGATTAGTAAACTTGTTAAATCTTCGTGTGAAATTCAAGGTACAGATAAAAAGGAATTTATCGAATCTGTATATGATAAATTA
>DAOUVJ010000138.1 GCA_030667705.1 Promethearchaeota archaeon
CCCATAAAAATGATTCGTGGTCGAGCTTGTGCGGCAAATATAGTTCCAACATCTACTGGTGCAGCTAAAGCAATCGGAGTCGTGTTTCCGGAATTGAACGGTAAAATGGATGGTATTGCCATGCGTGTTCCTACTCCAAACGGAAGCGTTGTTGATTTAAAAGCAAATCTAGGGAAATCTACTACAGTAGAAGATATTAACGCTAAAATGAAAGAAGCAGCATCAGGTTATCTTAAAGGAATTTTAGAATATACTGATGATGCAATAGTAACTACCGATATTGTTGGCAATCCCGCAAGTTCTATTTTCTCTAGCTTGTGGACCAAGGTAATCGGTGGCACTTTCTGTGGTGTTGTCAGCTGGTACGATAACGAGTGGGGATATTCCAATAGATTGGCTGATTTAATCGTCAAGAAACTATAAAATCATTACAATTTTTATTCTTTTTTTTTATCTCTTAAGCATACTAAACGCATTCTTATATGTATATTGCGCCACGTGCTTTAATTATGGGACAATTATATTTGTGTCTATTTGATTATTTTTTTTACTACTTAATTTTTTAATTTTCTTCCAAAATTCAGCTGGTAACTAAAAAAGTTACCAAACCTTTCAATGAAAACTAATCCAGCTTCTTTTGCCCATTTTTTTTCAGTCCTTCTTAGGGGATAATCAGGATCGATAAATAATTCGCTAAATGAAATGATTCCCTCAGGTTTTAATACTCTTTTTAATTCCATCAGTGCTTGAACTGGATTTGGAATTTCTGGTAAACAAGCAATCGCAAAAATCCGATCAATGCTCTCATTTTCAAATGTAAGGTTGTACACGTCATTGATCATTGGTATGATATTTTTTATCTCTTCGTTTTCAAGTCTTTTTTTTAAACGATTAATAACACTTTCTTGAATATCGATAGCGTAAACTTCTCCATCTGGTAGAATTTTACTAGCGACTGCTTTAGTATAATTTCCTTTTCCTGGACCAATCTCAATCACTTTCATGCCAGGTTGTAAGTTCATTCGTTCAGCAATTAGATAAGGTTTTTGGATGAATTTCCTTCGAATTGGATTATCAATTATTCGTGTCATGAATGCGGGAATGGGAAAAGGATGAATTTTTCTAATAATCTTTGCAACAACAAATAGGTAGAATAATAAAATTACTATTATGATTACGGTAATAGAACAAATATCTCTTAGAACTAATCCTATATTTAAAATCATAATTTATTTTGATCCATTAATTTTATTCTATATAATTTAAAAAGGAAATAATTTTAATAGTTTTTAATTTATCCATATTCATGGATCTAAGCATTGCGAAAGAAATAAAGCTTGAAGATAAAGGTTTATTCGACAAATATTTTCAGAAATTTCCTCCTATAGCATCAGAATTTACTTTTACGAACCTATACATGTGGAGGAATTTTTATGGTCTAAATTTTATTGAATGGAAAGATCACCTACTACTCTTTTCGCGTGACATTTTCAAGAAAAAAAAAGAACCTGCATTGGGAAACAAAAATTCTTTGTATTTTTTTCCACCAGTAGGGCCTAATCCTACAAAAATTATAATTTCTCTATTTAAAGAACTTAAAGACTTGGAATTCCATAGAGTTCCTGAAGTAATAACGAATACCATTCAAAACAGCGCCGATTATCAATCTTTAAATCTACAAATCTTGGAAGATAGAGATAACTGGGATTATGTGTATGAAACAGAAAATCTTAGGACTTTACCAGGAAATAGGTATCGTCAAAATAGACGGTGGCTAAACAAGTTTTTAGAAACCTACGATTATGAATTCAAGCTTTTGACTGAAAATGAAGTAGATCGAGTCAAAACACTCCAATTAGAGTGGTGCATTCTTAGAGAATGTGAAGACGATGAGGGTTTGAAAGAAGAAGAACTAGCTATTTATGACGCTTTGGATAACTTCTCTACTTTAGGTTTTCAAGGCGCAATATTATGCGTGGACGAAAAATGTGCTGCGTATACATTTGGAGAAATGTTAAATCCAGAAACAATGGTTATTCATGTAGAGAAAGCCCACACGGATTACGAAGGAGCTTATCAAGCAATAAACAATCTATTTTTAAAAAGTAGCTTTAAGAATGCCATGTTCGTTAATCGAGAGCAAGATTTAGGTGTCCCTGGCCTACGCAGAGCAAAAGAATCATATAAACCAATTCGAATGATTGAAAAAAGTATTATATATCGAAGGGGATAAAAATCAAGGATTAGATTCTTAAAGATTTAAATACTCTTTTTAAATTTTCTATAAATAGTATATATAATTAAAATAACATGGTTTTCATATAATACTAGATAAAATAACAAATGTGATTTTTAATGTCTGATGATGAAGTTAAATATGATGAAGGTCCGGGAAAAGACAAAATAGGGAAAGTAGGCAATCTAGTGGGTAAAACTATGACTCACACTGTCCAAATCCTATTTACAGATCCGGATGTCGAACGGAACTCTTATTTTGTAATATATGGTGATAAAGATGAGGAAGGAAAAAGGGACCATTACATCTTAAGTATTAATAAGATGTGGAGCGAATCAAAGGGAACGATTGCTGATCTCCAAGTACTCGGAGATAGACCAAGAAGACCATTCGATATTGGTTCAGAAGTATATAAAGCAAGTGAAGAACAAATTGCTCGTTTATTAGGGATCTATAACGCTCCAGAAGAATCTGTATCATTGGGAAAACTAATGGGATATCCGTTTGATGTGAATTTGTTAATAAAGAATTTTGGACGGATTTTTGTTACCGGAAAATCAGGATCAGGTAAATCCTATAGTATGGGCGTGTTGTGTGAAGAATTCATGAGAAAGGGTATTCCTATAGTGATTCTTGATAGACATGGAGAATATGGGTCTTTGAAAGTCGCTGCTGATGAGACTCCTGATGATGAACCAAAAGCTGAAGCTCAAGAAAGTGAATTTGTTGATTCAATCATCGAATTTGCGGATTTAAGCATAAATAAAGGGGGAGATATTGATGTAGAATACCTCTTTTCATTAGACGCAGCAGATCTAGTAGCTCCTAATCTATGTACTATTATTAACATGCGTGGAATGGATCTAACCGTACAAGAAATGGTAGCAGGAAAAGTACTCAAAAAATTATATCAAGCTAGCACTGGTCGTAGAATTCCTCCGTTTTATTTATTTCTCGATGAGGCACATTTATTTGCTGGAAAAAAACAAACAGATACTTGTGAAGTCGTAAAATTATTTAGTCAAGAGGGGAGGAAATTTGGGGCGAATATAGTCATAGGTACGCAAAGGCCGCAGCTCCTTGACACAACGATTCGCGCGCAAGCGGGTTCATGGGTCGTGCATAACCTAACGGACATTCGAGATATAGATGTTACAATCTCAAGTGCAGAGGATTTAACAAGAGGTAATAAAGCAGATATATCAGGGTTAGATAAAGGAGAAGCAATAATATGTGGAGAAGCTGTGAAGGGTATCCCTTTATTTGTCAAGATCCGAAAAAGAGCCACAGCTCATGGTGGAATTGGATTTAATCCCCTTGATTTTCTTTCGCAGCAAAGCGTAGAAGAATTGCAAAAACGAAGACAACGAATTTTAGGTGATAAGAGTGCAACCGAGTTAGAAACAGGAAAAATGATTTTTGAAGAAATAACTGCACCTAAGACATCAGTAGAATATCTAGATGAAATAGCAGCTTTAAGAGTAAAAATTAGGGAATTGGAAGAAGAAGTTGACGCTTTAAAGGGTAGACTTATTAATATTGAAGATTCTGGAGCACCTATTTCTACAACTGACATTACTAGTAATGACGATTTTGAAGATCTTCAAATAGAGTTGAAAGTATGGAAAGAAAAATATAATTATTTGAAAGATACCATGGAAAAACCTGAATCATTACCCCAAACAACCAATGAAAGTAATGAAATTATAATGGAAATGCAAAATAAAACGATTGAACTTGAAGCTAACTTGGAAAGATTTAAATCTAGGTATACTGACGCTATTTTACTTGCGGAAAAAGCTATTTCTGAATTAAAAAAGAGATAAATCTCAATTCTTCTTTTATTTCCCTTAACTTTATTAATATTCTTTTTAAAAAACTAGATTAATAATTTAGAGTTCATTCACTAATCTAAATAATTTTCAAATTAAAGATTAGCATGAATATTGAAAGCATTAAAACCCTACAAGAAAAGTTGTCAGAATTAATAGGGATTTCTGGTTATGAGGATGATGTAAGCAAATTTATTTTAAATTTAATAAAAGAAGAACAATTAGCTGATAAGGCGTGGATTGATCAATTAGGAAATGTACTAGCTGTTGTAAACGGTAAACAAAATGAGGATAGAATATTGCTCGATGCTCATATTGACGAGATTGGTTTCATGATTTCTCACGTTGATAAAGAGGGATTTTTAAGATTTGCACCAATTGGAGGTTGGGATGTGAGAATTTTATTAGGACAACCGGTTGTAATCCGATCTGAAACAGGAAAGTTATATAATGGAATTATTGGGTCGAAACCGCCACACCTTACAACAGTAGCTGAAAGAAAGAAATTAGTTGCAATTAAAGACATGTACATTGATATTGGCATGTTTTCCAAGGAAGAAGTAGAAAGACAAGGAATCAAAATGGGCACCACCGGAACGCTCTCATGTCCATTCTTAGATTTTCCTAATGATATGGTCCGAGGCAAGGCATTTGATGATCGAACAGGTTGCAATGTGTTGATACAAATCATGAGAATACTCAAAGAAAAACCCGTGAATGACACCATATTGTTTAATTTTGCCGTACAAGAAGAAATTGGATGTAGAGGTGCTATAACAGGAGCATTTACCCTAAAACCCACAATCGCAATTGCAATTGAGAATACAACCGCAGCAGATGTGCCAGGTATCAAAGATCATGAAATTCCTGCTTATATCGGAAAAGGGCCAGCAATTACAATCGCAGATAACTCTATTATATGTAGCTCAAAAGTAAATGAGAGATTAATAAAAAATGCTGAATTAGCTAAAGTTCCATATCAGATGAAAAGACCCTTATACGGAGGAACTGATGCTGGAAAGATTCATATATCAAGAGATGGGGTTCCAAGTTCCGTGGTATCCGTTCCTTGCCGCTATATTCATTCTCCAACATCTTTATTAAAACTTGACGATATATTACACACAGTAGAACTAATTGATGCGTTTATTCGAAATTCCGCTAATATTAAAATTTAAAAAACGCTCTCAAGTTCTTCTTCAACCTTTTTCATATCATTTTTTATTTTTTGTTCGAGATTGTTCCTAGCTTGATTTTTAACAATAATTCCTATAGATTGAGGATGATACTAAAAATTGAAAAAAAGAGAATAAAAAATAATTTTATCTTTGTTTTGGAGGTTTTATAAAAAAAGCCAATATTGCTGATCCAACAGACATTACTCCCATCACGATGAATAAAATCAAATAACTTCCAAAAATTGATACGAATAAATTCACTCCAACAGCTCCAACAAAACCGGCTATTCCATAGGCTGTAAATACTATCCCATAATTTGGACCTAAATTCTTAGAACCAAATAAATCCGCTGTGGCAGTAGGAAATAAGCTGAAATTTCCACCGAAACAGAAATAAATGGCACAGGTCATGATCAAGAAATATATCGCATTTACGTTAGTTGTGAAGTAAATTAACATCAATATCGCTTGAGTAACAAACATTATCAACATCGACTTTTTGTAGGTTATAAAATCAGCTAATTGTCCCCATACAATCCGTCCTAAACCATTAAACAACGCTGCTAGGCTCCCAATGAGGACAAAATCGGCAGTTCCAATGATATAAATAAAATCTTCTGCGACATCCACTGATTTAGCAAAAGCTGCATATGAACCAATAACCATTAATCCAGATATGGCACTGAAAACAAAAGCAACCCATAGCATCCAAAACTGTGGCAGTTTAATTGTTTCGTTTCTTTTAAAATCTAATCCAGAAATTCCCCTTTCTTCTGAAGGTAGTGGCGGTGTCCAGCCCGTTGGCTTCCAACCTTCAGGAGGATTACTCAAGGCCATAGCACCACCAATGATCAGTATTATATATATAATTCCTAATACGGTAAACATTAGGGGGATATTTTGCGAAACCGTAGAAACAAAATTAGGATCCGTTGTTTCTAAATTAGCAGGATTTGCTAGTGCTTTTATAACGTAGTTAAAGATAAATGAACCCGCACCAAAACCTGCAACAGCTATGCCATTAATAAATCCCTTTTTATCTGGAAACCATTTCCCAGCGGAAGCAATTGGACAAACGTATCCAAAGCCAATTCCTGCTCCAAAAATAATACCGTAGGTAATTAACAATCCTATAAATGTTGTCATGAAGGCAGATGCAATAACACCAATTCCAAGCAAAATACCGCCTAAAATTGCGATGTTTCTCGGACCATATTTCTGTTGCAGTTTTCCAGCAAAAATCATGGTAATAGCAAAAGATAATAACCCTACACCAAAGATATAAACAGTTACCTCTCGGACTTCATTAATAAATGGACTCACGAATATTGTCATGGTACCCCATGAATATATTGTCCCTAGAGCAAGTTGTATCAAGATTGCACCAATTACAACAATCCAACGATTTCTTACTTTTTGTTCTTCTGACATGATTTAAACTTCCAAGTATTTTATTAATTGAAAAAATTCATTTAAGATTAAAAACCTATCAATAATAATTTATTGATTATATTCGGAGTTTTTACATCAATTATAATAAGGACTGTTCTAGTTTTTTCACATTTTATGTGAATTATGTCTCATGATTTTTTTTTTTTGTTTGATGATGTGATGAACCAAAGTACCTAATAGGGTCCAAAAAAAGAAAGAAATTATCCACCCAAAAATCAAATCAAGAGTGAGGGTGCCAAACACGAAAGAAAAGCACGCTGCATATTCTAAGATGATATAAGGAACATGTGTACTTGTTTTTGATCGAAAATCAAATTTGAAAACCATATCAAGTAAGAATTCTGCCATTAGATAACTGAGGATTAAAATGAGGTAAATATTAAATTTAAGATCTCCAATTACAATATAATTAATCAAAATTGCGATGATTGGAAGCATCAGAATTGCAAGAATCAAACCAAATATTTTAACCGTCTTAATTTTCTCATATGTCATCAATAAGATGGCACTAATCATTGAAACGAAAAAAATAAAGCCTGAAACGATAAACATCCAATCGAATAAATCCATATTAATTTCACTTCTATTTATTCATTTTTTTTATTTTTTTTTTTCTAACTTTTTATAAAATTATCATCAATAAGAATTAATAAATGAAAAGGAGTACAATTTTCTTTATTTTTATTCTCTGTTATTCTATATCTCATTTGAATTCATTTTAAATAGTATGGAATCGAATACTATATTTATGAATAGATTAAATCTATCAAAAAAAAGAATTGTATTAATTTGCATTTTTCTCGCTATTTTTACAGTCGGAACGGTTTTTATTTTTATAACGCCTCTTAGTGTAAAAAGTACTTATGGATTATCAACTCAAACGAGCGATGGCGTCACAATTTCTTTTAATATTTTTGAACCTTCAAGTGGGGGTCTTAACAAACCAGCTATTCTAATTGGACATGGTTCGATGGTTAATAAAGAAATGGTAAAAGGATACGCGTTAGAGTTAGCAGCAGCAGGATTTGTTGCCGTACCATTCGATTTCAGAGGCCATGGACAAAGCACCATGGCAGAACCAGATAATAAGACAAAAGATGTAATTGCAATTAAACAGTATCTTAATACTGAGAGGGATGATATTGATATGAATTCCCTAGGTTATATCGGGTATAGTATGGGTGGTTTAGGACAAGAATTAATTCATCAAGATCTCGCTTTCAAATGTTTTATAGGAATTGGTACATGGCTATATCCTACCCTCAGGGAAGGAAATTCGACGGATCCATTAAATGTACTCATGATTCAAGCACTGTTTGACGAAGCCGTTGAATTGTCAGCTCTGAAGGAGAGCTTAGCAATTCGAGTAGGCATTCCACTTCTAAGCGTAGATTCAAACAAACTATACGGATCATTCCAACAAGGAAACGCTTCTATGATTTATTTAGATGATAATAGTAATCATCTTACTGTCGCATGGGACGAAGATTTTATTCGTGAAGCAAGAGATTGGGCTATAAATTCGTTTGATATTGATGTAGTAGATGAAACATTTTATGTAAATATAAGAGGTTTAATATTATTGATGCAGGTGATTGGAGGTATTGGATTTTTCTTTTTACTACTTGAGCCATTATCTAAATTAGTCTTAACGCCAAAAAGCGATAGAGAAAAGGAAATTCAATATTATAAAATTGAAGTAGCAGATATGTCAGTCAAATCAATTTCGATTAAAACTATCTTATATTCAATTGTGCTTGGTATTCCAGGAGTACTAATATTTCTACCATTATTAC
>DAOUVJ010000206.1 GCA_030667705.1 Promethearchaeota archaeon
AATTGGCTCCTTTAAAAAAACAGCCGGAAATATCATGAAGGGATTGAGAGAGTCAAAAAAGGTTCCAGGCGAAGAAAAGATTTACACGGCGGGAGAGAAGGAATTTATTGCCGAACAAGAAAGATTAAAAACGGGAATTCCGATTAACAAAAGTTTACAAGAAGATATCAAAATTATGCGGAAGGAACTTCATCTGGATAAATACGAATTTAATTTTTAAAAAAGTAACCTCTATTTTTCTATTAATTTCCACAACTTTTTCTATAAAATTATTAAAAAAATCGCTTATCATACTTCACAACTTATATTCAATATGATTTTAATTAAATAGAAATATTTCTAAACAATTATATCACTAATTTTTCACGATTGAAAATGATTGAAAAGGCTATAACAAAATCAATTGATAATTCTCAAGAAGATGAGGTATATATCAACTCTTCAATTCTTAGAAACTTTGTAGAAGATGTATTTATAAAATTAAAAGTTCCTAAACCTGATGCTAAAATAATTGCCAATGGTATCATTCAATCAGATTTAAGAGGAATCGATTCACACGGTATTCAGAGATGTAAGATGTACTTTGATCGAATCAAACAAGGTATTTACAATCCTAGAACAAAAATTGAAATTTTGAGTGATAATGGAGCAACAGCTGTAATTGATGGAAACTGTGGAATGGGTCATGTGATTGGATTCCATTCTATGAAATTAGCTATTGAAAAAGCAAAAATTTTTGGAGTTGGAGCTGTAGCAGTGAGAAATTCTACTCATTATGGATTTGCTGGTATATATTCCCTTATGGCAATTGAAGAAGGGATGATCGGTTTTACAACAACTAATGCGAGACCAGCAGTACCACCCACGTTTGGAGTTGAGCCTATGCTGGGAACTAATCCTTTAACCTATGGAGCACCTACCGATGAAGCGTTCCCTTTTCTTATAGATTGTGCAACATCTATAATTCAGAGGGGAAAAGTGGAAGTATATAATCGTACTAATAAAAATTTGCCTAGGGGAGTTATTATTACTGAAAATGGAAACACTGAAACTAACCCAGAAAATGTACTTAACGATTTATGCGATAGATCCGCTGCGTTATTACCTTTAGGTGGAAAGGGAGAGGCAACTTCAGGCTATAAAGGCTATGGTTATGCAACATTTGCTGAGATTTTGTCAGCTGCATTGCAAGATGGAATCTATTTAAAGGATACAGCAGGAATTATTGAAAATGGCCAAAAAAAGCTAAAAGTAGGTCATTTCTTTTTGGCTATTGATGTAAATCACTTTAGACCTTTAGACGGATTTAAAAAAACTACTGGAAATATAATGCGGGAACTTAGGAATTCTAAAAAAGTACCAGGAGCTAAAAAAATTTATACAGCTGGAGAAAAAGAGTACTTAAATGAAAAAAAAAGTGAAATAAAGGGAATTCCCTTAAATAAAAGCCTGCAAAAAGATATTATGATAATGCAAGAAGAATTACAATTAAACCAATACAATTTTTCATTCAAATAATTATTTATTTAACTATTTACTCAAAAAAGATCCCTTCTGTTCGTCCTTCTACTGGTTCTGAATGAAGAATTATTTCTTTTAGATTTTCCAAGTTCATATTATCCCTAATTTCGCTCTCGAGGCGAGTAATCATTCCATGAATCTTAGCGATATTTTCAGAACCTTCAAAAAACACATGAAGTTCTAATATACAAAATTCAAAAGCGGACCAGCATTCTAAGCCATGATAACCTTTAATTTTAGGATTTTTTCTTAATATTTTTTCAATAATCTTCTGGATTTCTTTTAATTCATTGGGTTCAATTGATTGACATGTAAATTGGGATGGTGTTATTTTTTTGATATTTGTTTCCGATTCTATATGTGTAATGATTCTCGATATCATTGGGGCTTGTTTTTTCAATTCTTTTTCAAAATTGGAACTAACTGAGTGTGCTTCATCGAGTGTTAAATTTCCATCAACTAATACAGAGATAGAAAGAAAATAATTGTTTTCTATTCTAAAAACATTTAGATCTCTAAAATCTATAATATCCTTAAATTCCATTTTCATGGTATATAATAAATTAACAATGGTTTCACTTATGGAAGCTTCACCGCTCAAAGGATTCATTTCGATGATTGATTCCACTTTATAAGAAGGGAAATAATTCTTACTCATCGATCTAATTGCTTTTGTAATATCATTTGCATGAATAACAGATATGTGATCTTCAACAGATAAGCGAACATCTAAAAATAATGTATTTCCACCAATTCTGACTTTTAATTCTTCAACACCATTAACGTGATCAAGGTTAAAAACCTTTTCTCTGATTTCTTCTAAAATAAGATAATTTATGGGATTCTCATCAATTAAATCTTTAACACCTTCTTTTGAAAGCTTAAATGCGGTGAATATTATCCATGTGGAGAGACCAATACTAAAAAAGGGGTCTAAAAATTGGATATTAAAAAAAAGAGCTAATATGAAATTAATCAGGACTACAATCGCTCTAAGAGAATCTTGGAACAAATTTAAACCCTGAATTTTAAGTGATAAGCTACTCCGTTTCTTTCCTTGCCATATTAAAACCCTAGAAAAAGCTAAATTAATTATAAATGAAATAATTAACAGAAAAACCCCAATATCAGGATTGATAATAGCGTACGTGTTAGATAATATTGTTTGAGCTGCTAAATAAATAAGAAAACAATAAAGATTTATCAATATGATTCCTTGAATTAATCCCCCTATTGAATCAATCTTGGAGTGTCCGTACATGTGTTGGTAATCTGGGGGTTTTTGACTTATATACAGAGAATAAATTGTTAGAATAATAAAAAAAATATCAGTAAGCGTATCAACGGTTTCAGATAAAAAACTGAGACTTCCAGTTAAGATTACACCTAGTAGTTTTAAACCTGACTGAATTAGGATTATGAAAAAAGTAATAATTCCCAATTTAATTTTTATATCCATTACTTTATTTTTATTACTTTAGAAGTCGATTAAAAAACTTAAAGAAATACTGAGAAATAAATATTTGGGAATAAAATAAAAAGAAATAAAATATATAATATCTTTTAAAAGAAATTTTACAAATCTATAAAATTAATATACTAAAATGTTTGATCAATTAATTAGATAATTTTTACGAGGATCGAATATGCAAGTATTAGATGTTGATAAAGAGGTTGAGAATTTCAAAGATCAGTTAAAACTGCTGGCAATGATATTCGATACACGAAGGAAAATGCGACGGGAGATATATAATGAGAAAACAGGTTTTATTTTTAACGCTAAATATCAATTTACAACTAAAGATGATGCAGTTAATGTTTACGTGATATTTAAAGATGGAAAAATGACCGTCACTGACGGAAAAATTGAAGATCCTAATATCACAATTTATTATAAAGATAAAGAGACTTTGGCTAATCTCTATAATAAAAGTGCTGAGGAATCTCTTGATTATCTTTTGACAAATGAAATGGGATATATAGGAAACATGTCTTACCTTACTAAATTCTCTTATCTTACTTCACTTGTTACGGCGCCTAAAAAAAGGGACTATAAAGGTCCAGAAAATCGATTAATATATCCTATTGAAGATATTGATAAGGGAAAAAAGAGTAGAAAACTAAGGAACGAGAGCTTAAATCGTAAGGTCGATAACGTTCAAGTTTTAGAAGATCCATATTTGTCAAAATATACCTTAGATGATTTTCCACGCATAAAATATTTGAAGAATAGACGATTTGCCTTAAAGCCAGTGATATGTGTTGAAAGAGCAAAACATTTGACAGAATATCATAGAGAGAATGGATTTGAAGTAGACGATTTAGGAAATCCGATTGATCCCGAATTGCGCCAGGCAAGAGCAGTAAATCATATAATGTCAAATAAAAAACCAATAATTCATGATAAACATCTTATAGCAGGTTCAACTACGTCAAAAGAAGTAGGTATCCCCTTGTATCCAGAACTTATCGCAACGGGTATATGGCCTGAATTAAAAACTATTGGTGAACGTGAGCTTAATCCTAACGATATCTCAGATAAAGATGCGGATATATTAAGTTTGGAAGTGTTTCCCTATTGGATGGAGCGGAATGTAAGAGAATATTGTAGAGCAAAAAACAACGATCCATTCTCGCAGCATTTAGAAGAAGGGTGGGTTTTTTATTTCATGATGAAAAATAACGCCATTAGTCATACTGTTCCGGGATTTCCAATGGTGATTAATGAAGGATTAGAAAGCGTGAAGAAAAAAGCCAATAAAATGGAAATAAAAGCGGATACAACTGAAAAGCAAAATTTTTATAAGGCAATTCAAATTGCAATCGATGGGGTTCTAGAGTATTCTAAACATTTAAGTGAAGAAGCCCTTAGATCTGCTAAAAATTTAGAACAAAATGATCCAGATCAGGCTACTCGCATAGAGGAATTGAAGGAACTCTCTAGAATATGTGCCAAAGTCCCTGCTAAACCAGCAGAAACAATATATGAAGCAGTTCAATCAATTTGGACTAGTTTTGTTTGTCTTCACTGCGAAAATGCGAATTCGGCTTTATCAATTGGTCGGCTTGATCAAATGTTACAACCTTTCTTTTTAGAAGAAATCGAAAAAGCTGCAAATGATGAAGAAAGAAATCAAATTGTAAAAAAAGCTATAGAACTTGTAGGATCGTTATTTTTGAGGATAAACGATCACGATCCAGTAATGCCGAATGTAGGGTGGAAATTATTCGGGGGGAGCTCCTCTGACGACACGGTAACTATTGGAGGCGTAGATAGAGAAGGTAAAAATGCCGTAAACGATATGAGTTTTATTATATTAAAAACAAACGAAATGCTGGGTTTTCAAGATCCTAATATGAATGCCAGATATTATTCTGGTATTAATTCAAAGGAGTATCTAAGACGATTGTGTGAAGTAAACATCAATATGGGCGCTTCGCCTA
>DAOUVJ010000116.1 GCA_030667705.1 Promethearchaeota archaeon
ACATTTTAGATATCTCAAAAATTGAAGCGGGTCAGGTTATTTTAACAGTTGAAGAAATAAATGTAAAAAACCTAGTTAATCAAATAATCTCAACATTAAAACCAGATACTAAGGAAAAAGAATTAATTTTTGATTTAAAGGGTTTGAAAAAAGAACAATTTATATTTGCAGACAGAATAAAAATTAAACAGATAATTCATAATCTACTAAGTAATGCTATTAAGTTCACTGAGAAAGGCAAGGTAATTTTTGAATTTAGGGAAAATAAAGATATATGGGAGTTTATTATCAAAGATACAGGAATAGGAATCGCAGAAAAAGATTTTAATATAATATTTAAAGAATTCAAGAGAGTAAAGTCTGCTTACGTCGATTCCATACTCGGATCAGGATTAGGATTAGCTTTAACTAAGAGGATAGTTAATCTACATGGAGGAGATATCTTTTTTACTAGTAAATTAGGGAAGGGAACAACTTTTACTTTTACTATTCCTAAAAATATAAGAAACAAAGCTAATAGTGAAAAAAAAGTAGAAAACTTTTTGAGTAAAATATAAACCACTTAAATTTGAAAAAAAAACTTTGGATGATATTAAGATGGTGGATAATAAAAAAGGGCTTACAATAAATAGTAAGGGCACCCCAAAGGGAACGACTGACATGTTGGAATATTGGTTAAATATAGAAACGGTTATATCCACTATTTCATCCCGATTTCTTGGAAACTTTAACATTGATGACGCAATTAATGCATCTTTACAGGAAATTGGTATATTAAGTGGTGTGAGCCGTAGTTATATTTTTTCAATCAGAGATGATAATAAGTATATTAGCAATACTCATGAGTGGAATGAAGAAAATATATGCCCACGAGTCCATAAACTCCAAAATTTGGAATTAAGTAGGTTTCCGTGGTTAATCAATCAACTTTTAAATGGTAATATTGTCCACATATCAAATACTACTAGTCTTCCGGAGAATGCATTTATTACAAAGGAATTCTTAGAATTACAAAATATAAAATCAATTCTAATATATCCTTTATATGTAAAATCTAAATTATTTGGTTTCATTGGATTTGACTCAGTAAATTTTGAGAGAGAATGGAAGGATGTAGATTTCTCATTACTTCGTGTTACTTCCCAAATTATCGGGAACGCGCTTGAACGAGACAAATTTGAAGCATTAATCAAGGAATCAGAAGAAAGACATAGATTAATTTTAGAAAATATAAATGATTTAGTTGTTATAATAAACTCAAATTATGAATTTGAATATCTGAATGAGGAAACTCTAGTTAAACTACTAGGATACCGAAATGAAGAAGTTTTAGGTTGCTCATGTTTAGATTTTATACATCAAGATGAAATTGAACAGTTAACACATGCATTTAAAAAAAATTCTAAAGCAATAGAAACTTTTTCAGAATTAAGATTCAAGCATAAAAATGGAGATTGGTTATGGTTTGAATGCCGGGGTCAATCTTTTATTGATAGGGATAATAAGCATAAATGGTTAATTGTATCAAGAGATATAACTGAAAGAAAGTTAATTGAGGAGAGGTACAAGAATTTATTTGAAAATTCTCCTAATGCAATAGTATTAATCGATTTAAAGGGAGAAATACTAGATTGTAATTCGACAACAAATAAGATCCTTGGATATGGTAGAGAATTATTAAATGGGAAGACTATAAATGATCTTAACGATCTTTTTCTTTTAGATATAAGGCACTACTTTAAAAAAATATTTCAAGCGTCTTTTATTAAAAATTTTCCAAAACCAATAGAAGCTCAAGTTAAAGATCAACAAAATAAACCAATTTGGGTCAGAATTCAAGCTTCTTTAATCAAGCAATATGGTAGCAGTTTAATTCAGTTAATTTTTCAAGATATAACAGAAAAAAAAAAAATTGAGATTTTCGAAGAGAAATTTAAGGAAGAATTAGAAGAAGAAGTCAAATTAAGAACTAAAGAATTAAATGCTGCTCTTGAACAACAAAAGCTATTTTTAGATCAGATCGTCAAATCGTCTCAATTTAAAACAGAATTCATGGGTACAATGTCACATG
Organism: Promethearchaeota archaeon; assembly: GCA_030667705.1. Classification (GTDB taxonomy): domain Archaea; phylum Asgardarchaeota; class Lokiarchaeia; order Sigyniarchaeales; family SOKP01; genus SOKP01. Next base: position 2,072 of record DAOUVJ010000116.1, read on the forward strand.
AATTACGTACTCCTTTAAATGCTATAATAGGATTTGCAGATTTACTTTTAGAGGGTGTTTACGGTGAATTAGGTGATGACCAAAAGGACTTTATTGTTGACATAAAAAGTTCAGCTGAACACCAATTTGAAATGATAAAACATATTCTCAACATTTCTAAAATAGAGTCTGGGCAATTATCATTAAATATTCAGAATTTTTCATTGAATTCATTATTAGAACAAATTAAGTCTACCCTAAGACCATTATATAACAAGAATAATTTGAATTTTAAAATTAAGGGTATAGATGAAGAACTTGTTATGTTTGCTGATCTAATTCGATTAAAAGAAATCTTATTAAATCTTTTAAGCAATGCATTTAAATTTACGATTGACGGAACGGTAAGATTAAAAATTACACAAAATTATTATAATTGGATTTTTAAAATAGTAGATACTGGGATCGGTATAGCTAAGAAAGATTTTCCACTCATATTTAAAGAATTCAAAAGAGTGGATTCCCCATATGTTCGATCTGTACCAGGCACTGGTTTAGGCTTGTCTTTAACGAAAAGACTGATTGAATTGCATGGTGGAGAGATTAATTTTACTAGCTTATTAGGAGTTGGTACAACCTTCACATTTAATATACCTAAAAAGTTAGGAAGAATATAGAATAATTTTTTTGAAATTTATTTTAAGAATTATATGAACTTTGAACTTAAATCTCGTGTGATATGTGCTATTTTTTTTAATTCCTCGAAATCATTTTCCAGTATAGCCTTCATAAGATTTACTTTTAATTTTTTGATTCTCTCTAGTGTAAGAGAATAATTAACATCTAACCTACTAAATAAATCGTCGATTTTAATATATAATTGTTGAGCATTTTCTAAATCATAAATTTCTAAATTGATAATCATGCTATTATAGGTTTCATTCAAATTGTTGAGCCATTTCTGTCCTAGCTTCATTAAAGGAAACAGTCCATCGATTTGGCCAGTGTTTAAACTTAGCTCAAAATCACTTTTATATTCATCAAATAAATTTATAAAATAATTATCGATTTTATTAATAACTGGGTCTATATTTACATTAGGGTTCATAAAAAAGGTTACAGTAAATTTATCATAAGTTAAGATATGCATTCCTAAATTACTTCCTTTCAAACCGAATCCAGATAAATCTTGAATATTCAATTCTAGTGAAAATTTCTCTAACGCACTAATAAACATTGGAATCAAATCTAAATCTACTGGAACCGTATTAGAATCATTTAAAGTCTCAGTAATAAGAAATTTTTCGAGCGCATCATCGAATAATTCGAATCTCATTAAAGTGCGACCGTCTTTGTCAGCTATAAAAGCACCTATAAAAGGAGGGATCGTTTTTTCTAAATTTGATTGAAGTACTTCTATACTGGCTTTAGAAAATGATTTCAGAACGGCTCTAAAATAATTTTTACCTTTTTCTGTTAAGCTAATTAATTCTTGATTGTTAGTATTTTCTATATTAAGATGACCCTTTAAATTCAGACTTTTAATTAAGTAGTTGATTAATTTTACAGGTCTATTTAATTTTTCATGCAATGTCTCCTTAGGTATAACAATTTCATCATCAATTAAATGTATTAATTTCACTGATTCATCTATGACATTAAACATTAAAGCCTCTTCAGAAGTCTCATCAACAAGACATGATTTCATAATTTCTATGAAATAAGAAAATGTTTGTGTAAAATATTTCTTTTTTAAGCTTGTAAATAAGAATTTTATTAATTTTTCCGAGCGAAATGCGTTATTAATTCCTGCATTGATATCTCTTATTCGTTTCTCCCTTACTAAATCGATCTTATGAAGTAAAACATAGATCAACGTTTCAGGAGTTAATTCATTACGTATCTCAATAATTCGGTTAATAAAATTTAAAATATCTTCTAGGCTCGATGAAATGTCGATTACTACTATAATTACTTTTGTTCCATAAAAAATGGAATTCTCATCAGTGCTTAGCCATCTTTCATTTTCCTGTCCAGCTAAATCAAAAATTCCAATATCTTCTTTTATCCCTGGTAATCTTAATATAAGAGATTCTTCTCCATAAGTCGGCTCTAGAGCATATTCTAGCAACTTGGTTGAATTTTCACCTTCAAAAAAGAGCTTCCTTAAAGTTGTTTTGCCTGCACCTGAAGGTCCTACAAAAACTATTTTCTTACTCAATTTTAACTCTTATCCTTTATGTTGAAATAGAATAAATTCTTTATTTTTAATCTAATTTGCCCTACCATCCAAATTAATTTATTTGCACTGAGAGACTCAGATATACAAATCAAATTCTTAATTTCAAATTGACTCAGATTAAGATTGTTCAAAATAAGGTTTAAATTATTCTGTCCTGAAAGTATGAGGTGTTCAATTTTACTATTATTTGACATATCCTCAAATGTTTGAGTTATTTGAGCTATTAATTTATGAGAGTGATTAATATTGCCGAAATTAAAATCTTTGGATGTAGATTGCGATATTATACTATTATTTTGGTTTGTTATGAAAAACATTGATTTAGAAGATTCCTCAATAAAATCATCTAATATCTTCTTTAGGTGAAAAGTTTCTTTTGAATAGCTAGCTAAAATTTCATAAAATGCATTGTATGTACTAAAAATAAATTCAGGATGAATACTCGTATAATATACTGAAAATGGTAATTTTTCTTTTAATTTTTTAGTGATTTCTTTAAGTATATCTTTACGATTTTTATTGTTGATTAAATCAATTTTATGAATGAAAATTATTATATTAGCTGTATAGGAATCATCTTCAATTATTTTTTGAATTTTTTGAATTTCATTAATTATTTCCTCAGGATTTCCAACCCAAGTTGGATAATCAAGGAGATATATTACAACATCAGTATTATGAAATGCTAAATCATATTCGTCTTTATTATTTAATAGAGCTTCTAATTCCTGACCAGAAGAGTCAAACAATCCGATTTTTAAGTCTAACCAAGAATAAACAGATGGGCTTAATCCGCGAGTGGGATCTAATGGATTAACCAATAATTCTTTAGGATCAACACCCTCAAAAATTATTTTTTTAATTGTTGTTTTTCCAGTACCTGCTCTACCAAGTAATAGAATTTTTTGGGCTGAAGTTGATTTAAAGAATCCATCAATATTATTTTCAAAATACTTATTTCGTTCTGATTTATCACTATTAAAGAGATCCTGACTAAAATTAATTAAATTTTTTTTAAATCTATAAGAATTAATTGCTTCTTTTTCATCCAAAATAAGACTCACAATTTCATATCCTACTTCAGGAACTCTTGTTTTATCACAGTAAGATAATATAGTTAGGTTACTATAACTAGTTTCAATCAATTCTTGCTTATCAAAATCTTCGCTATAAGCAAATGTCATGTAAATTTTGTTAATCAAATCATCTGGGATTTCAAAACCTTGGGGATATTTGATATCCACAATTGAACCCATTTTCTTATCCCAACTAAAGAGTACGATACCAATGACCATGATTAATACTTAAGATTTTATATCTTTTGCGAAGAATTAAATTTAAATAATAAATGCAAAATGATATATATAAACATATCTAAAATAGATATAGTTATTTTAGTAGAAATTCATAATTAAGATTAGAGAAAGAGAATACTAACAATATAAAGTGAATAAAATGAAGAAAGTCTATGTTGTCGAAGACAACGAAAAGAATATGAAATTATTCCGCGCAATTTTAAAAATCATTCCTGATATTGAGATTTTTGAAGAAACCCGCGGAGATTTAGGATTTGAATTAATAAAATCGGGTAATCCTGATTTAGTAATTTTAGATATTCAATTACCAGAAATGAATGGAATTGAAATATGTAGTGAATTAAGAAAGAATGAAAAATTTAAAGATACTCCCATAATTGCAGTAACTTCCTTCGCGATGAAAGGAGATAAAGAGCGAATAATGAAAGCCGGTTTTAACCAATATGTTTCAAAACCTATTAAAGTTCAAGAATTTAGAGAAGTCGTTAAAAAATATCTAAAACTTGAAAAATAAAATTCTTTTTAATTATTAAATAAAAAGTTTATAATCATAAAGCTATTAATAAACTTAGTTAAATCTTAAGAGATCTCCATCTAATTAAAAAAAAATATATTTGATCACGTTGAAAGGCATTATAATTATCGGTTTCAATGAAGATTCCAAATCTTATATTGATAAGCAATTTCCGAGTAATGTGGGTGAATTTCTAAAAATTACTCCACAAATACTCAAGGAACTATCAGACCATCACTTCAAAAAGAAAATGGAACCGAATTACCTAGAAGTAATGTTAGAAGATGATATAAACGTTGCGAGCTTTTACTCCGGATTTTCTTTCAGGCATTATGTTGGAACACCAAATTATGCCGTTGTTGTTTTTCTTTCCGAGGATGATGTTCTTCCTATAGATTTTGAAGGAATGATGCGCCGCATCTCTCACGAATTACTTCCAAAACGAGAAGCTCTTAATTTCGATGACATCCTGGGCAGATATTATGAGATGTTGAAAAGTGAAGAATTAACGCCTTATTGGGAGGAAATAATAGAAGGTGAAACAAGTTTGATCGAGAGAGAAATAAAAAAAAATAAGGATGTGCTTGATGCTGATACAGATTCGGAACAAGAAGATGTTCTAATAGAAACAACCGTAAAAGATGAATTAGAAAATGATCAAGCCATGCAGGACTTAGCATCAAGAAATTCTGAGCTTGAAGATTTACTAAAAGAAAAGAAAGGAAAAATCAGGGAACTAACTAGAAAATACACGGATTTGGCGTCTGAAAACACTCTGAAAAAAGAAGAAATCGATACTTTAAAGAATGAGATTAGTGAACAATACATCAAATTAGAAAAATGGAGCCAACAGATGGCTGAATTAAACGAGAATAATTCAAAATTATTGATTGATGTAAATAAACTTACAGAAGAGCTTAAGGAAAAAGAAAAGAAATTAACTGAATATGATGGAGTTATAAGTCAATTAAACAATGAAGCACTTGAAATAAAAAATATCGAAGAAGAAGCTGAAAAAATTTTACAAGAAATGGAGGATCTAAAGAGCATAAATCTCGGATTAGATTCCGAAATTGAATCCTTGGAGAAGCAAAATGCAAATCTCAAGGAAAAGAGTGAAAAGTCAAAAAATTCAAGTAATTTACATATTGATTCAATTACTAACCTTAAATTAGAAATCAAGAATTTAAAAGAACAAATCATGTCCATAGATTTGTTTAAGGAAAAAGTCAATGGACAAACCTTTGATTTGAAAAAAGAAATAAAAGTCTTAAGACGTGAAAGGGACCATTATTTGAAAATCGTGAAAGATAATAATCTAATTCAATAAGTCATCAATTTTTAATACTAAAATAATATATCTTTACACATAAAAAAGTAAGATTTAAATGCCTATTTATCTGTTTATAATTGGATAAGAATGGAGAAAATCTATTATAGTACAACCTAAACTTCACGAAGGAGATGAAGGAATTATACATATCAAAGATAAGGGAAAGGTAGTTATTAAGCCAAAGGCTAAGTATTTAGGAATGCTCAGAGGTTTATTAGGAGAAGATATTGCTTTAAACAAAGCAATTGAGTTCATTCAATCTGAAAGAAAAAAATGGTGGATATAGGTTTTAACAACAGATAACGAAATTGCCGATAAAATCCCTATAATCTGGGATTAATATAATAATTCAAAAAGTAACTGTAGGTTTAAGGTATAAATTCACATTTCCACCTATTTCTATCCTTTCCCTTAACCTAAACACTCAAATTGATAAATTTCCCTTTTATCTCGGGTTTAAATTGAATACGTTATCAAAAAACATATACTTTTATACATCCATTTTTTTAAATATAATAATAGTTTTAAACATGAAATAATAATAATATAATATATAAAATTCAAATTTAGGTGTATTAGAATGTCACTTGATACCAAATCATTCGATAACATTTTATCAAAAATTATAAAATCTGAAAGTGGAATTAAAAAAGTAATATTAGTCGATAGAACGGGTTTAACTATAGCAAGCGTCTCAAAATTCTCGTACTTCCCCGCCGATGTCGACGGTATTGGTGCAATTGCTTCAGCTGTTTTCTGTGCGTCTGAAGAGCAAGGTAAGAACTTGGAGCTTGGTGATTTAGAAATAGTAACCAGCGAATTTTTGGGCGGTAAGATTTTCGCTTCCAGTTGTGGCCCAAAGGGGGTATTAACTCTGATTTCTGACGCCGAAATTAATATTGGTTTGATTCGACTCATTCTAAAACGTTCAGGAGACGAATTAAAGGAGATCTTAGATGAGTTTTTGGCAGATATTCCAGATTCGTTAGATAGTGGCTTAGATCTCTCTGATTTAGATTCACTTACACCAGATTAAACACGAGCATTTTTATCTCTCTTTTTATGTACCAAAAAATTCAATTCAATTTTTAATCTATTTACTTGTATTTCTCAAAAAATCGTGTTAATTTCTTTAGGGCTTTTCTTTCAGCGCCCCATGAAAATTGTATTATCCCTGTTTTCCCCCCTGATGATATTGCATTAATTTCGACTGAATTATCATCTATTTTATCAAATATGACCGTGATGGAAAGATTTGATTCTATTCTGTAATAGTACTCTTCAAGAATGAAAATATTGGTGGTATTCTGATTATTTGAAATTTTGAATATTGGTCGAAAACTATTTTGAAACTCATGGACTAGTTGATCTTTACTTATATTTCTGAGTAAATAAGTAATTTGCTCCATACTTTATCCCTCTGTATTTTTTTCATATTATATAATTGTTTAATACTTTATAAATCTTAGACCGAAAAATATGAATTTCGCTTTTCAATATCACCATCATCTTTTTTAACATGACTTTCTATTATTCTTTTGATAAATTATGATTAATCATAATGAAGATACTAAGCATGCGATCAGCGTGGCAGCTTACCTACTTGCCGAAAAAAGAATAACATTTGATAAATTATGCTGGATGTTAGCCGAAAGACACTTATATTTCCAAAATGAGTTTCAGAAGGCAGATGAGGGCTCTATTTTGCAAATTGCGGCTGAGATTTATAAAACTTCCCCTTCTTATGATATTCTCTGTTGGCTAATTTCAGAAATAGATCTAACTCTGAAACGTAATAATTATGGAGGTCATCCAAAACCGTATTTCATATTATAAGATATCATGCGTCCTGAAATAGAAAATAGATTACATAGGGTAAAAATAAGCTTTATTGAGGAGGAAGTAAGGTGTCCTCGTGGTTCTCACTGTGATAAAGCAGAAAATAGCATGAGATGTAATCTACATTTTTCCAAGTGCAGTAGATTCAAAATTTAGCATTGTGATAATAGAGTACTATTACATCCTTGGGATACAACATACTGAATCATTTTAAATAAAATGCTTAAATAATAAAATTATGGATTTAGGACTAACAAATAAAGTAGTGCTAATTTTAGCAGCAAGTAAAGGATTGGGCTTAGCTTGTGCTAAAAGTTTTTATAGAGAGGGTGCAAGCGTGGTTATTTGTAGCCGTTCGAGTGTAAACTTGGATCTTGCAAGAATGGAAATCGAAAAGAATAATCCGAACAATCTAAATAGTATGATTATAACAATCGAAACCGATCTAAATGATAAAGAGCAGATCAAGTCATTAGTTGACACTACAATTAAAGAATACGGGACGATAGATGTTTTGGTTCATAATGCGGGAGGACCTCCTTCAGCACCGATTAATAATATTACTGAAGAAAATTGGCAAGATTCGATAAATTTAAACTTGTTATCTTTCATTAGAATTTGTAAATCTGTCATCCCCATAATGGAGAAACAACAATCTGGAAGGATAATTGCGATTACTTCTGTATCGGTAAAACAACCCCTTGAGAATTTAGTGTTATCTAATACCACACGTTTGGGAGTTGTTGGGTATGCAAAAACATTAGCAAATGCGTATGCTAAAGATAATATTCTTGTAAATGTCGTGTGTCCAGGCCCCACTCTCACTGATCGAATGAA
>DAOUVJ010000079.1 GCA_030667705.1 Promethearchaeota archaeon
ATGGATTCAAATTCATGTTTAAGTTTATCGCTTGATTCGTGTCGGACATCTCTCGGATGTTTAGTGGATGTTTTTGAAAGGATTCCCGCAAAGGCAGCGGCGGAAAACTGATATTCATAACAGCCCCAGTATTCGATCCAACGCAAATTAACTCGTTTTTGTCTATTATTGGTAATTTTAACTTGAGAAATTATACAAGGATCATCACCAAACGGTGCGAAAATAATTTGATTCACTGAATAACCTTTTCCAATCACTTTTTTTTGAAAATAACCAATTCCAAAAATTCGTTCGAATGAATCTGCATTTCCTGGATAAAAGGTGCTCAAATAATCATCGTTATCTGTTAGATACCCAAATCCTCCAGCATAGTGGCCTTTTTCTGGATTAAACTCATTCAAATATTTTGGACTTCCCTCATCTTGTCTAACTTGAATGTGTCCATAATTCGATGCCACAGCTACTATTCTATCATTACCAACTTGGTGAAGGTGTTCTGTATTTGAACGCCACTTCTCATTCATCGGAGTAATTGCTTTGAGATCATTGATTTGATCACAATTGTAGAGGTAAGCGGGTAACCCAAACTCATCTTCAATCCATTCACCAAAATAACCAGAGCCAAATGCTTTTTTTTTTGACATATATTATATCATCTCTATTTTTAGTCATCCATTAATTATTAATTAAAAATTCAAAATCCACAATCTCGAATGACGGGATCTTTTTCTTTTGATATTTCTCTTCTAGTTAATCTTAAAAGAAGTTCTGTTTTGACTTCCAAATATGTATTATCATTCCATAAATTATTCATTTCATCAGGATCTTTTTTGAGATTAAATAATTCTCCATGCTCTTTAAATACAGAAAGTCTCCATGCATCCGAAATTATTGTACGTATTTTTTGATCGTTATGGTCGTCATCCATTTCAATCATGACGTCCTCATTAATCTCTTGTTGGGGATCCTTGAGTAATGGATCCATGCTTTTTCCCTGCATTGAATCGGGAATGGGGAATCCTGCTAATTCTAAAATTGTTTCAGGAAGATCTATTGAACTTGTCAATGAACTACAGACCTTATTTTGAATACCTCCTGGAACTTTTATAATAAGGGGGATTTTGATCAGACCTTGATATAGAAAAGGTCCTTTGAAAAAAAATCGATGTTCTCCACCAAGATCAGCGTGATCTGTTGTATAAATTATTACGGTATTCTCTGCAAGACCGAGTTTTTCTAACGATTCCGTTATTTCTCCAATAGCATCATCCATCATTTTTTCTGTACCATAAGATGCGGCTAAAACTCGTTTAGCTTCCATTTCCGTTAAATTTTTTGGTGTAGGGAATATGTTCTTTTCAGTACCTTCTGATCGTAGAAGTTCATTAAAATGAGTCTTATTGAACTTCGAACTATTTTCATGATTATCATTAAATGAGGAGGGCAAGATAATATCTTCTGGTTTATACATGTCAAAATATTTGCCCGGTGGCGAGTACGGATGGTGTGGGTCAGGGAAAGAACAGAAAGCGAAGAAATTCGGTTTATCATAATGCCCCGAGGCAAATCTTTCCAGAAATTCAATTGTATTTTCTTTTACAAACGTCGTGGAATATAATTCCTCGGGCACATTATGTTTAAGAACTTGTATGTTAACATGTGATTGGTTAGTATTAATGCATAAATTAAGTTTGGCTTGCATCGCACCAATAGTATCTGATAATCTTATCCTCAAGGGCTTCCTAAGCGAATCGTCTTCATCCATTTTTCTTTTTACCCAATTCATGTAATCAGGATGACCACAAAGAGTTCCATGACCCGAGACAAGTTTAATTTCCTCCAATCCAAAATAAGGAGAATAATTAGTTAAATCACCATATTGTTTAGGATGAGCAAATTCTTGGCTCACAGTCGGAGATTTAAATTTCCCAGACGGAGCTCCAAAATAATTTAGATGAATTTTACCGAAACTCGCTGTGTGATATTCTCCAGATTCTAACAGCACATCCAAAAACGTTCTTGTGCCCTGTGGTAAATTTCTTCCATTTGTAGTCACGCCATGGAATGATGGATATTGACCAGTGAAGATTGTACTCCTGTTTGGCATGCAGATTGGATTATTACAATAAAAATTGGTAAATCTAATGCCATTTTTAGCAATTTCATCTATGTTAGGCGTTTTTAATACCATGTTGTCATTGTAACAACTCAAATGGTCACGACGTTGCTGGTCTGTAAAGATAAATAAAAAATTTAATCCTTTACTAATTTTTATCACTATTATTATATTATTTATGAATCTGAATCGAGTAATTCAAACATATTCAAAAAAGTTATGGTTGGGTTCAATTCATTGACACAAATGAAAGATGTCGATGAATTAAAAGAAACTATATAAATATCAAAAATAAAGGTATTCTAATAATTCTAATAAAAATTAATAAAAATCAGAATAATAATGTCAATTATTAGTGAAAAATTACCCAGAAAACAGGTTTCGGGATACATCACGGGGATGATCCCTTTAACACTTATCCTAGGTGTGTTCCGATTAGGTTACATAAAATTCTTTTACGATTCGTTAGGCTTAAATGAGGTTCTATTTATCATTGGAATGGCAATCTTCATGATCATAAACATGTTAAACGATCCTCTCATTGGCCAATGGCAAGATAATACGGATGTAAAGAAATGGGGTAGCCGAAGAGTGGTATATATAAAATATTTCAGTCCGTTTTTGGTGATAGCATTTGCTTTAATGTGGTTCCCATGGAGTACAGACGCAGCGACTCCTATTGGACAATTTATAATGTTTCTGCATTTTTTGATAACCATTAGTATTTTTGATACTCTCTCTAATATCGTAACAATGGCATGGATGGCACTACTACCCGATATGACTAGTGATCTCGGAGAACGTACTAAAATCAGCTTTCTAGGCAGCATCCTTGGACTATTTGCGAGCTTTGCCGTGATTACCGTTCCTACAATGGTTGATAAGCGAGAATTTTTTCAAATGTTCAACATCACCGTTGCTGTGATTAGTTATGTCTGTTATGTAGTTGTAGTAAAACTTTCAAAAGAACGCCCTGAGCATCAACAAGACAGAAGCCCTCCTTTATGGACAGCAATAAAACAAACAGTGAAATCTAAATCCTTCATGATGTTTGTTGGATTTAACTTTTTCAAAACGCTCATTGCTTCAATACAACTCTCGTATGTCTTTCTATTTTTGATACTGATCGGTCCTGAAAATGTAGGATTATACTTTTTAATCGTAATAATTGTTGGTTGGAGTTCTAGTATTCTTTGCATGAAACTGAGAAAGAAACATGGGTTTAAAAAGCTACTGCTTCGGTTCACAACTATTCAATTCATAGGTGGATTTATTCTATTCTTCTTAGTTTTAATTCCTCCAATCTCAATTCCAGCGATGTGGATAGGACTTGCATTCTCGGCGTTCTTTGGAGGTGCGGGTATATTTGGAGTCATAATGCAGACGCTACCTATTGACGAAGATGAAGTGAAATATGGATCTAGGCGAGAAGGGATGTTTTATGGTATTAATGCCTTGTTTACAAAACCAACTGAGAGCATTGGTCCTATCATCGTGACTATTGTACTTGCTTTAACAGGGTATGTACAAAACTCTCCCATTCAACCAGATACGGCGATGTTTGGAATTATATTTGTATTTTATTTCATCGTCAACATATTTGTGGCGTTAAGTCTTATTTTTGTGTATTTCTTTCCTTTAGAGGGAGAAAAATTACAAGAACTTGAGAATCAAATCCAAGAACTTCATCGAAAAAAGAGAGAACAACTAAATATTAAAACTAAAAACAAATTTTGAGGGTTTATTAGTGATCTATGATCTAATAGTGGTTGGGGGCGGTCCGGGTGGCGCTACGGCTGCAAAAATTGCTGCAGAAAGCGGTGCAAATGTCATATTACTTGAGGCTGCTGAAGAAGGTAGATACAAATGTTGTGCGGGAGGAATTCCTATTAGAAGCGAAGAATTCTCACCAATACCCCACGGAGTTGGTGATCGTGAAATTACCGGGGGAGTTCTATTTACTCCAAAAAAAGGACCCATGGAATTCGAAGCTTCTGGAAAAAATAATAAGGGTTATTGCATGTTTCGAACCGACTTCGATAAGTATCTATTAGATATTTCCCAAGACGCTGGTGTTCAAGTAATTTATGAATCTCGAGTAAAAAGAATTGAAATTGGCAAAAATAAGAACGTTAAAATAGTAGGAACAAAAGAATTTCAAAGCAAATGTGTAATCCTCGCAACTGGATTGGGGGGCGCCCAATTACAAAGAACTCTCGGTATGGAGGTTCCGCCAATGGTAAGTGGAATACAAGCGGAAATTAGTGTCCCCGAATCTGTCATAGACGACCAATTTGGTAATCGAATATGGGAATTCTTCGATCGTAGTTTAATTGATCACGGGATTGCTTGGGTATTTCCTAAAAGTCAAACATTAAGCATTGGAGTTTTAGGGAAGGGAGTTAAAATGAGTCATTTTAACGCTTTTCTCAAGAGTCCGTTTATAAAGGAGAAAATCGAAGGAAGAGAGATGAAAGTTTTTGGAGGTCGTAAAGTTTGGGCAGCTCCTATACCTGATCGTTTGATTACAAAACCTTATCGTGAGCAAGTTATGGTGATTGGGGATGCTTGTGGAACCGCAGATCCTATTTTATACGAAGGGATCTATCAAGCACGATTATCTGGCAAAATTGCGGCAGAAGTTTTCTGTCAAGCGCTTGAAAAAGAGGATTTTGGAGAATCTGAACTTGCGAGATACAACGAACTCCTACTAAAACACCTATACGAAGAAGGTTTGAGGTATTCCTATAAATTCCATCACCTTTTGTATCATAGTGGTCTCTTGGAACAAATCCTCGAAGCGTCCTATTCTATAGCTAAAGAAGATCCAGAAATGATGCAATCAACTATAGCATTATTTACAGGGAGTGAAACTAGGAAACATAGCTGGGAGGTTATGATGTCTCGTAAGTGGAAACTAATAAAACTTTTGGGTATTAAGAATAGTATGAAACTTTTCCCAACTTTGCTTGAGACCCAAATCCAAGATCTTCATCGAAAGAAGAGAGAGAAGCAAGAGTAAAATCAATTTTTTTAATTTTTTTTTCTATTTCTATAAAAGATTCAATAGATCTTCTAAAGGTCCCTGATACGTTGGTTGGGGCGAATTAGTATCCAAATTTGAGTTGTTACTTGGCACTAAATATGTTTGACATCCAAAAATAGAGGCCTTCATGTCCTTTTCTTCATCTCCAACCATTAGGCAAGCTTCTGGAGGACAATTTAAGAAATCAAATATTTGTTGATAATAATATCGATGGGGTTTATTTGCACGCATGTTCTCAAAGCTGGTTATCAGTTTGTAATCAAAATCACCAACATTTGCCCAGTTAAGGCGTTGTTGGATTGCCGTTAATGGAATAATGGGAGTTGTTGCTATTACCACATCATATCCTCTTTCAAATGCAGCTTGAACTACTGAACGTGCTTCAGGTTTTACTTCCGTGTATTTTCGTAACTTGATAAAGTCATTTTCATAAAATTCATTGAATAACGGTTCAATCTCCTCTCTTGGATGTCCTTTTAAAGGAAAAAAAACGTTCGCAAACAATTCCTCGTTAGTCATTCTTCCATCATTCTGATCAATGGCATTAGAAGCTTTAAACAACAAAGATATAAATTTACTTGGGCGAATAATATGACTTACTGTTTCAGATAATAATTGCATGTAGCCCGGTATAAAACTTTTCAAATCAATATCAATGAGCGTGCCATCGAGATCAAACAAAATAGTTTTTATTTTTTCTAAATTCATTTTTAAGTTTAATTCCCCTATAATCTTAGTAAAGATAGTGAATGAATCTTTAAATATGGAATAATATTTAATAAGTTTGATAGCAAGAAGTATTATAAATCCTATATTAGGATGTCGCATTTCTTACGTTATGAAGATCAATAATAAACATTAATAAAATCCAATAATTTATAATATTATAATATCCTTTGTCAAGATTATGAAAATAGAGCTTGAAGACTTAAATAACGGTCATGTATACATTGGAGATAAGCTAACAGTTAGAACTAAGTTCAATTTCGAAGAAGATACTTCTATTTTATGGAGCGGTCTTAAACTCATAACTCATCCTCCATGTGTTAAAGTATTAACAGTAGCTAAAAATGAAATTTTTTCTAAAGGACAATTTGAATCTGGCATTTACGAGCGAAAAAAAACTCTATTAGTTAAAAACAATGTTGTTCCAACAATAAAAAATCGTAATTTAGAATATGACATAGAGCTAATCTTAAGGAAACCTCACCCAATTAACGATGATGAAGATCTTGTCATCAAGAGAGAGCAAAAAATAGATATAATATCACGATCTTCAGGCTTACAAACTAAGAAATCGAATCCAATATCTTTTTCAATTTCTGGATTGAACATTAATTTATCAAAAGATATCTTTAAACCGGGGGAAACCATTAAAATTAATTTTACTTCAGATGATCTTAAAGAAATTACAATTCGATTACTACAGAAAGCTAATCTCGTTTGCTATTGTGAAGCATATGGCCAGACTTGTAGAAAAGTAGAAGAACTCCCTCCGGCGATTGCCGGTAATGTTCGCACAACTAACATTAATAAAGGATTTGTTTTACTTAAAATTCCAGAAATCGCAGAAACAAGTCATGATTATTTATGGGAACCAACAGAAAAAGATCAATGGGGGTTTCAATTTGGAGATTACACTAAGTGGTCATTATTAATTCTTGGCAAACCAAAAGTTAATAGGGATCTAATCAAATTCGAAGTTCCAATAACGATTATCTCGAAACCTGTGGATGAGTCTAAAATTGGTGTTGATATATTTGCTAAAGAAGGAATGCGAGCACCATCTTTATTTAATGAAATATCATCCAAATTTCAAAAAATCGTTAAAATCATTTCAATTGACTCTGATTTTGAGAAATATATTGTTAAAATGAAAAACATCTCCAAAGAAAAACTCGAGGGCGTTACTATTAAAATCTCAGGATTACAGGAAGGTCTATTTGAAACTGGTCCAATCTTAACCGGATATAGAGAATGGAATGCTGGTGAAGAAAAGGAAATAATCTATGAAACAAAACAAAATATTTCTGCATTAATTACCATCTTGGAGGATAATTCACAGAAATCAATAAGGATTCAATCTCCAGTTTCAGCAGACTTCTTCTGAAAAATCAATACTAGTATACTAGTATAATTATCTATTTGGTACTAGTGGAAGTACTTCTGCGTTGTCGAAATTCATAAAAATTAATCTTAATATTTCTTCAAAACTACTAAGGATATTTTCCCCATTGACTGCTATTGTCTCCTTTATTACTTTATTCTGAAGTGAAGGTAGATCAGTATCTTTTAAGAAACGTGAGATTTTGAATTTGTCTGGTAAATCTTGTTTATTAAAAGCAACGACCATTGGAAGTGTTTTAATTTGGTCTTTAAAGTATGTTTTTAACTCTTTCCAAGAAACTAAATTCCTATCAAAAGCTGAGATTTGAGAATCCACAACAAAGATAATCCCATCGACGCCTCTTAAAGTTATTGGGCGTGTAACTATATAGAAATCTTGACCAGTACATGAATATAAATTAAGCTTCAGCAACCAGTCTTCGTTTTGAAAGGAGATTATGCCATAATCAAAAAATAAAGTCCTTCTTACAGTATTTTCTATGCTACAAAGCTCATCTTGCTTACCAAAATGATTAAACAATTGTTTAATTGATGTTGTTTTTCCTGACAGAGCTGGACCATAGTAAACAATTTTTAGTTGAATTGTCTTCTCTAATGCGTCTATTATTATAATTTTTTCACTTAGTAGCTTTTTATATATATTCTCATATCTAAAAAGAAGTTTAAAAAAGCCGAGATTTTCAGTGGTTGTATAATATAAGAGGGAATTTATAATATTAGCATATTTCCTTTAAATTCGATGGAAATAATACCCCTTAATATTAATATCTCTAGTTCTCTTCTCAAGATTGGTTCCTCTAATATAAGGTTATCCCTAAGTTTCAACATTTCGTTAAACTCTGTTACTGAAATCATTGTTTTTTCCTTGTTAATTGAATTTAATCTATCTAAGATTATTTGTTGATTATATAATGAGCGGGAATTAGAATCTAGTTGATATAATTTGTGAGTTAAATTATAATCAAAATCCGAGGTCATATCAAGTTCTTTGAGGTTCTCAAGAAGCACGAGCGCTTCCTTATACTTTTCCCTTGCCATTAATTCTTGAACTTCATTCAATCTATTTGCAAATTCATTAGGTTTCATGAGTATCGCAATTCTCTTATTATTTAGATAATGAGTTTTGAATGAAAAAAATACTTTTTTATTCTACAAAGGGAATAATATACTGAAAACACTTCCCTTCGTAAAATCATGCTCTACGCGATTTGCTACCGAAATGAACCCATTAAATTCCTGGACTAAAGTTCTAGTCAATGAAAGACCAGTGCCCATTCCGAATTTACTATCACTTTCATCTCTTTGAAATACTAAATCCTTTCTTTCATCTATAATACCAATCCCATTGTCTATAAAATCAATTTTTATAAAATTTATATCATTTTTTTTTTCAGAAGAAACATTTACTTGAATCTCAATATTCGGGTTTCCATTATGTTTAATTGCGTTGATCAGAATGTTATCAAAAATTAGTTGAAGATAATGATTTGCAAAAATGTGTATTGCTTGATTTTTATAATTACGAATTATATTGATTTTTCTATGATCAAATGAGTCATAAATGTGATTAATTGATCGGTTTAAAAACTTAATTACATCAATGGAAACTAGTGATTCAGACATAGATTGGAGAATTGAAAGATTACTAACATTTGAAACTAACAACTTGGCATATGTGATCTGTTCTTTAATGATTTGAGTTGCATACCTCAGTGATACTTCATTTGCTTTATCTTGTTCGATAAATTCAATTAGATTGTTTGCTAATAAAATATTCTGTAAAATATTACTAATATCGTGTGAAAATAAATCTTTGTAGTATTCAGTAATTCTATAAGCATCTCGAACATTTTTCTCTTCATTTCTCAGCTCTTTTTCGGTATTTTTTTGGATATAGACATATATAAAAAATAACCCCAAAACTGGAATCAGAATTGAAATGTAGTCTTCTACATTTACTAGAATATCTGTTATTTCAGACCACTCTAAGAAGTTACTTAGATAATAAAATGAGAGAACGAAAAATATGGATATGAGTAAAAATTCTGTCATAACTGAAAAACGATATTTCCATCTTCTCACAAATAAAAAAATTACACTAATACTAAATATCAATGTAAAAAAATCCATAATCGCAATCAGATTCATCCAATACTCCCTCTTTTAGGCAATGAAATAATAATCCAAATCAAAAATGTCACCGCACTAATTAAATAACTTACATGCTCAATGAGATTAAAAAAATCTCCTAAGATTATCCCTTCTATTACTGTAAAACCCCAACCTAAAGAGAAAAAAACATAGGCTACGATAAAAATCTTAAATCTTGGAATTACACTTATTCTTTCATGGTTTATTATGATAAAAGCTAAAGTTACCAAACAAAGAAAAAATGTTAGCAATTCATTTTCTTGAATCATTTTAATATTACCTCATGTTCAGATGGTGAACATAATCATTCTTGAGGGACAATATATAGTGTAAGAATTTTTATATGTACGTTTTCAACAGAAATTTATGATCATCATCATAAAAATAAAAATAATGTTTTATTTCACAAGCAATTATAATTAGTTCATAATTTTCGTCCATATTTTATTAAGAAACGCTTTAAATAGGAGCTTTTATTTACTATACTAAGAAATAATTAAAAATTCTAATGATTAAAAATGGATGAAGAAAAAATTAAGCAAGTAATTGATAAAATTCGACCTCAGCTACAAGCCGATGGTGGAGATATTGAGTTTATTTCTGTAGATGATGATGGAACCGTGAAAGTACGTTTGCTTGGCCATTGTGCGGGATGCATGCATGCCCAACAGACGTTAACATTCGGTGTCGAAAGAACACTCAAACAATTTATACCTGAAATTAAGGCGGTAGTTAACGTCCCTTATTAAATCTTTTAAATATCATTTTTTATTTATTCTTTTTTCCCAATACATTTTCCAAATTATACAGATTTTCGGTTGTAAACGACAAATAATAATGCTCATATCGCTTTATCTAAAATTTGTTTAGATATGATCATAAAGTTAATTAAATTCGCATAATTATTCACCATATTCTATCAATTTAATGAGAAATTATGACTGAACAAGAAAATAAACCGAACACGGATACTGATTCTTCTGGAGAACAAGAGAGGGAGCCAAAACGATCACGATCACGAAGACCCGTAAGAAAATCACAAGGTCAAATAATTCAAGAAGCATTAGGGATGAAACAGGAAGATATATCTGATGTTGAAGAAAAATTATTCATTGCTCGTTTCTTGGATTATTTTTCCGAAGAAACTTTAGATTTCATTTTCAAAGAAAAAAGTGTTGCTAAATATCTCGAAAAACTTACAGCGAAAATAGAGAATTTAGGAACTAAAGAAGAAGACAAGCTTTTGAAGATAAAATTTGAGGAAAGAGAAATAGATAACTTAGTACACCAAGTAAAGGCACGAGCTGAAGAGGCAGCCACACAGAAGGGTTTTACAACTTCAGCCGACAAGCGACTTCGCAAGTTAAGCTTGATGATAACTATTCCCTTGTTAGTAGTTATTACTGTATTAGCTTTTATTCCTGCCATTGATTATACATTCATGTTTCCTATTTTATGCGTTTTCTGCATGCTTCCACAATTTTTAAAACGCTCTGTATTAAGAAAATGGGCTAAATTTAAAGAAGAGAATCGGAATGATATATATACTGAAAATCGAGATGATATAGCTGTCTTAAAAAGCTACGTCCAAGAAGTCCTTAGCAACATAAGAGACAAGCTATTGGGATTAAAAATACCTCTTCAGTTAATTAAATTTGTTCTTCATAGTGCGGACTATGAGAACTTAGATTTAATCAATCAAAAAGCCTTCAAAGGATTAACACAATACTACTATACATTCGCCTATCCTCCAGGAATGGACCCGATACCAATTCCTGAAAAATTCCAGGAACTAAGTAGCCCAATTTCGACTAAAAAGAAAACACCTGAAAAAGCTGAACAAAATTTCATTGTTCTAACTGATATTAAAGCAAAAGAAGGAGTTATCGAAGAATTTACTCCACGTTTACGTAAAGAAATCTCGAATCAAATTAATGAAATGTTAAACGAATCTGATTTTGCAAGTGCACCTATAGATTTCGCAAAAATCATTCCTGCATATGGAAAGGACGTTAATATTTATTGTGAATGCGGAGAAGTTGCTGAAATCATAAACGTGCAAATATGTACTTGGAAAAATGAATTTCAGTATTATTTATTTGAAAGTGCTCGATGTAATTGTGGAGATAAGGTGTACGTTTTATCTTTAACTGATGATAATCATAATGTTCCACAAGAGCTTAGGGACATTTTTTCGAGCTAATTTACTTTCTTTTTTCTTATTTATTTAGTTTTATTTACAATTCGACAATTTCAATTTAATAAAGTAGTAAATTATTTTCTCTTTTTAATTTTCGAATGCCAATCATATAAGAGCTTGTATCCTCGGACAGCTCGTTCTACCTCATTTTCAAAAACGGGAATTTTAAGATCTGAAGCCGTTTTTATAACTCTTTTCGATCCATCACGTTCAGCTTGAATTAAAACAGTTATAATCGGTTTATTTGGATAAGATTCCTTTATGTTTTCAAATATATTGAAATCAAATTCAATCTCGACAAAGAATTCTAAAGCTAGAATTAATCCATCAACGGAGTCATCTTGTAGGAGAGCATGTGAGGAAGTATTATAGATACCACATATTTTGGTACCGACGAATCGATCGGGCGGCCAATAATCGACAGGATTTCCTAAATTGCACGTGGAACCACCAACTTTATCTAAAATGGTTTGTTTGTTTTTATTAGTTAGTTTTGCTATTGATAATCCCTGTTTACGCATTTCTTTAATTATAATATATATTGCTCCAGAACTAGGTCCAACGATTCCTAAATCAGGTCCTTTCGGTTCAGGACACCATAAAAAAATTTTCGCAAATTCAAATAATTCTATATAATTTGATACCATCATTCCACCGGCATGGTTTAATTGCTTCTCTCTTGAAAAGTCCTTGCCCACGTAGAAGAATAACACGGGTTTAATTGGAGAAATCATTTTAACTGCTTCTATTATTCTATCCGTGATTTCTCTGAGAAAAAGTAAGATTATTTGAGTTGATTCGTCTTCCATGAAATAATCTAAAACATCCGCATCATCTATATCAAATCCATATCCTAAATGAATCACTTTAGAGATTGGTATATCTTGAGAAGGTGCCCACCATCCCATCGCACCGGCCAATCCTCCAGATTGAGCAATAAAACTAACGCCTTTTTTAATTTTTCTATGCTTCTGCATTAAATATTGCCGTACAGGTATAATCGACGTCGTAAAGTTATTCACGAAATTAATGATACCAATCATCGAAGGTCCCATATAAGCTACGTCGTATTCCAAACTTATTTTGTTTAGTTGTGCAATAAGATTTGCCTTTTCGGTATCCAAGCGTAATTCTGATTCGATGACTATATTCTTCACGCCAAATTTTGCTAATTTTTCAAAAAGAGAAGCAACATTTTTACTTAAGACTATAACCGCTAGTTCAGGTATCTCCGGTAATTCCTCTAGTGAATGATACGATTTAACTCCTAAAATCTCATCAGCATTTGGGTTTAGTATGAAAATTTTCCCTCTATAAAAAATTTCTAATAAATTTTTAAGGATAGTATAAGAAAACGTTTCTGTTTTCCTGCTGACGCCAATTATTAGAATACTATTCGGATGAAAAAAAGGATCTAAATTTTTCAATATTAAATCTCAAACGGTTTATTTTAATCTATAATAATAAGAAATTGGTAAGATAAAAAATATAATGGTTATTTTTTAATTACTCTTTACTCTAAAAAGAGAATTTACTACCAATTATGTTGTAGCTATTTCATATATAGGGATCTCGCGTCTCTTAGCAGCATTATATAGGGGAAGCCCTGATTGTTTTAAGATCTCTGGAGTTTTATATTTTAAAATAACTATTTGAGCACTACAAGAGATCTTCATGGTAGCGATTCTTAAACGGTCTCGAACAACATCCAAGTTTTTTAAATGAGTAGCAACATCTACTATAATAGATCCAGCTCGAACTCGCGCGCATACTCCCGTGGAACGACCGAATGAATTTCTCATGCCTGATTGTACTCTGTCGGCTCCTGCGAATGCTAACATCCTATTTTCACGATATTTCTGAAAAGGTTTAGGACGAATTCTCATGCGATAATTAGTTCTTCCAACAGACTCCTGTAAGGGTGAATTCACTGCAATCCTTATCGCTTCTAAAGCATTTGATGATATTTGAATTTGCTTCGCTACTTTCAGCCCGATCACAATATCCCAATCTTCCCAAGGAACTTTCGTATCCCCGCCCCAAAAACGTGCAATTTTTGATTCAGCGCCCCCTCTTGCGTATTCTCTTCGATGGTTAGCGCTACGTTTATGTTGATACGGTCTGCGAGTCCAGCGCGAATAACAGTGCCAAGGTCTTTTTTGAGCCATTCCAGTTCACCAATTCATTTCAAAATCTTAATAAAGTTGATATTTAATTATATGTGAAAGTACATTATTTTTAATAAACTTTATCCTATGGGATTATGGGAGAATGAAGTCGATAATTAAAATCAAGCAAAATCCAAAACGAAAATATCGAGAAAATTTTCCATAATAATATTATAAATTTTTTCACACA
>DAOUVJ010000216.1 GCA_030667705.1 Promethearchaeota archaeon
AGATTTTTTGCTTCGAGCAAACTCTGTTCTCACTGCGGTCAGAAAACCAATGACCTCAGTTTACATGAGAGAGTGTGGACTTGCTCTTTTTGCGGAACCTTTCATGAGAGAGATGAGAATGCTTCCATGAATCTCAAAACCGAAGGAGTAAGAATTTTAAAAAAAGAAAATCATATCACGATCATTACTCATAATGATACACGTACCGCTGGAACGGCGGGAAGTCAAGCTTTCGGAGAAGATGTAAGACCTATCAAGATTCTCGAATCCTGCTTAGGCAATTTTCTGTGAAGAAGGAATCCCCTCCCTTAGGGAGGAGTAGTTCAAAAGAGATAATGAGTTTTTAATTCTAAAGAAAAAATGAGTTAGTCTAATTTTATAAGTAGATTATTTTAACGAATTTTTTCCAAGCTTCTTTTTCATGATTAAATTTTTACGAATATTTTTTATATGTTCATTTTTTTCGATATGGTCTTTAATATCTTTGTTGTTAAATGACCAATTGTTATCTCTTTTAAGAGTATTCGAATAATCTTTAATGTCAAATAACCATGATTTTGTGAAGCTATTAAATATTAAATTAGTTTTAATATATTTAAAGGTAGTTAGTTTCGACAAAATTAGTACTAGTGTCACGTATATATACAAAAAAGTAAAATATTAATCATCCTTTTCAACTAAAGCTACTTTATAGCCTGCATTCGCAACAACTTCAGCACACTTGATAAAATTTATTGAAAAATTCACAGAAAGGAATTGAGCAAGAAATCTAAAAAATGATAAAATATTCATGGTTTTATGGTAGTTTACTTTGCATTTTTATTTCATATTTATCAACCTCCTGTGCAAATTCCACAAGTTGTTAAACAGATAGTAAATGAGTCCTATAGACCGATAATTGATGCTTTAAGAACTCACCAAGAAGCTAAGATCTCCCTTAATATCAATGGTACACTAACTGAACAATTAAACGATTTTGGTTATAATAACATTATCGAAGGTATTGCCACACTTGCATCTCGCAATCAAATTGAATTTACGGGGTCGGGAAAATTCCATCCTATATTACCTCTAATCCCAGAACCTGAGATTGAACGCCAAATATTACTAAATGAAGAAACTAATAAGATGTTTTTTGGAAATGTTTATAAACCGGTTGGATTCTTTCCCCCAGAAATGGCGATATCAGAGAGAGTTATTTCTGTGGTGCGAAAATTGGGTTATGATTGGATTATCATGAGTGGAATTGCAAATACCTTACCAGAATTTCCCACTACAACTATATCTCAACACCAAAATGGTTTGAAATTTATTTTTCGGGATGACTACATATCAATAGATTGTGCTTTTGATAAAGTTAATACTGTTGACACGTTTATAGAACGTCTCCATTATAGACATACTTCTGAGGATTATTATGTAGTATTAGCTATGGATGGAGAAACATTTGGTCATCATGTTAAGCATGCTATTAAAGACTTTCTAATACCCTTGTTCAACGAAGCGCCTCATCGCGATGACATACAAATGTGTACAGTTTCGGAAATTATCAAAAAATTTCCTGTAGGTATAACTCAGAATCCCCGTGATTCTAGCTGGTCAACCATGCCTTATGATTTAGCGCACGATGTCCCATTCCCCTTATGGTCTGATCCGAATAACGAAATCCATATTGAACAACATCGATTTTTTATGTATGCCCTTACTTTAATTCATTTAGCCTACAAATATAGAGAAGGTATGGATGATCAGAAAAAAAGTATTTATGACAATGCAAGAAATTTATTAGATCGAGGGATACATTCATGTCAGCAATGGTGGGCATCAAAGAGACCATGGTATTCTACTGATATGATATTAAGAGGGTTAAATGAAGTTTTAATGGCGAGTGTGAATGCTAAACGTAGCCTTCCAGACAATATTCCAGAAATAAAAGATGCCATGGAATTGATTATGGAGGATATGTTGAAATCTCAAAATAAAATAATATTACATCTTTAGATCATTTCAAGTAGAATAAAAAAAAATATAAAAAATAAGGATTCCTTCCTGAAAGAGAAGAATTAGATACACCAAAGATTTTTGATAATTAAATATTAAATTGTTATAATTCTCTAAGAAGAAATGCAGCAATTTAATCAATTTTTATTTGTAGCTCAATTTCAAAGGATTTATTAAGTTTAAACCTTGGAGTAACATTGATACCTTGGTAAAATCTCTTGTAACCCTCGTCAGTATGGACAAAAGCGATAATAGGAAATTTGTAGATATTAATCTCTTCTGATGTGGAAGACAACATGATTTCAAATTTTAAGTCATATGTTTCATCATATGCCTTAAAATCAGAGCCTTGATACTCAATTGGATCTAAAATATTTTCCTCTTTCATTATATCACTCATAAATCCACCACATTCCCATGTAAATTTAGTAGTGTCGCCGTTGAAGAAAAAGGGAACATCTATTGCAACGTAGATATTCTTTAAGATTCTATCCAGAGCATCCTCTTTTTCTTGTTCGAATTTCCCTTTTATTTGGATTAAGATTTTATTTTCTTCAATTAAGATATTTTTGTTAATAGTGCAGGAGACTCTATCATCAGTTTCGAGATCTTTAATGCTTCCTAGTTTCTCCATCTCAATAATCGCCGTTTGTCCTTCCTTTGCGCTTCGCTTTATAGTAAAGTTACCATCTACAAAATCTCCAAATTCATAATAAGTATCTGCTTCAATTTCTTCAAGAGAAACATCATCATGAATAAATCTCATACGCAGCATGCTCCTTCTATATCTATCAATCATAAATTCTCCTTCATGGATCTTGTCTTTATCATGGTATGCTTCATGCCATCGGGTTAACGTATTTAATAAATTATAGGACTTTGGTTTGAAATCCAATTCAAATATGGTTCCTCCGTCCGAAGGATTAATATAAGTATTCAGAATATTAGATTCAATTATAATATCCCTTCTACTATCTTTATTAAAATCCATGGAGACTACATTAATATATGAATCTTCTGAGTCCCAAATAATCGCTCTCATCTCATCTATAATATTTTCCGCATTAATCAAATGTGTATATACAGAAAAACGAAGGAACTGAAGATAAACTCCTCCAAACATTCCATGCCAATAGCAATCATTACATTGTGCTTTATATATCTCATCCCATGCTTTATCAATCATAGCTTTCATAGTATTATAGAGTTCTTCGCCTTCATCAATATCATGATGATCTTCAATATCAATTAGCATATTTCTAACATGGAGCATTTTTTTATGCATGTTATTTGACTCAGGATATTTTACCAGAAAAGATCGCCAAAAACCACCTTTTAGAAAACTATATTCTTCATATTTTTCAGGGTCATCCTTTAGAGCTTTTCGGATTTTATTAAATTTCAGGCGAATTTCAGTGGGTAATACCCATTCTTCCATTTTATCATAGCTCGCTGTGGGGAGATATACCAATCCTTTTGCGGGGTACTGCTCCATATGTTCTGAAAGGGTAATAGATTTGATCCACTTATGTTTCACAATTTGTTCTAAAAAAGCCCGTATGAAGGGCTTCCCATTATCTCCTTCTTGATGTCCATTCCCTTCTTCATAGCAGATCTGGTGTGTACTAGCCCATACGCCCATTTTTTCTGCATCTGAAATAAAAACACACACTCTATCTCCTTTTTCACTAGCAGCATCTCGTAAATAATCAATGGTCATATATGTCGGTTTCCAAGGCATTAAATATCTTATAGGTTCGTTAATCGGAAAAACTCTCAATGTCTTTCCTTCATCCTCTGTGATATATGAATAGAATGAATCCTCTTCTGTTAGTCCAGTACCCCTCAAGTGATTGTCGTCCACAAGAATATATTTTAAACCTACCTCGTTTAGAAAAGATGGATAATTTGGTTCCCATACCCTTTCAGACAACCACGCGCCCTTCACTTCCAAACCGAATTCTTTTTTTATAAGATTTGAAAGTTTTTTCATTTGGGCTATTTTATCGCGATAAGGAATTATAGCAAAAATAGGCTCATAATAACCCCCACCTATCATTTCTATTTGACCCCTTTTTGCCATTGTTTTTAATTTTTCAATGAAAGAAGGTTTATTTTTTAAAAACCACTCCAATATATTTCCGGAAAAATGGAGAGTAACTTTCACTTCCGGGTATTTGTAAATATTATCTATTAACGGTTCGTACGCTTTTTTAAAAGAATCTTCAAAAACCCATACGTAATTATCGACTGGTTGATGGAAGTGAAAGACAATTGGTAAGTATATGGATTTTTCGTTCATGATTTAGGGCACTTATTATTTGAATATTATATACACGATTAATTATTTAAATTAA
>DAOUVJ010000086.1 GCA_030667705.1 Promethearchaeota archaeon
ACATAATGCCCAAGGTCGTTTAATAATTCGTCGAATTTTTGATAAAATGACAAAATCAGAAGGTCGAATCTCACACCTTAAAAATTCGCTCTTAATGAAATTAATCAATAATACGGTATACAGCGTTGAAAAATTCCAAGGATCTGATAGAGAACTAATTATCTCATCAATAGGGTTATCTGATAAAGATCAATTAAACGCAGAAAGCGAATTTATATATAATCTAAACCGATTTAATGTTCTCACTTCTCGGGCAAAAGCTAAAATTATTCTAATTACCAGTAAACAATACCTCGAATTTATTCCCATGGATCGAAAAATTATTGAACAATCTGCTCATATCAGAAAATTTGCCATGAGTTTTTGTAATATAGAACAACCTCTTAAAGTCTTAAATGAAAAACATGAATATGAAAAATTAATATTTAGATATAGGATTATTAACAAATAAAAATAACAATAGGGAAAGACATGAAAACTGTAAAGTTTGTTCACATAGCAGATCTTCATCTAGGAAAAAGACAATACAACCTTCACGAGAGGTATAACGATTATTTTCGCGCGTTCAAATGGATATTAACCTTTGCTTTTAATGAGGAAGTAGATTTTTTATTAATTGCAGGAGATATCTTTGATCATAAAAATATAGGTCCCTCTGTATTAAGCGAACTGTTTCATATTATTCGGAATTTTAAAGATAAATGTTTCGAGAAATTAAACCGAAATATTCCTTTAATATGCATTGAGGGTAATCATGACAATCCAATCTACTCAGCACATTCTTGGATGAGCTTTTTAGCCGAGCTAGATTTGATCGTTTTATTAGCAGGGAAGTATGACAAGGAATCTAAAACCTTTAGATTTGATGAGTATTCCGATAAAACTCATCGAGGTGGAATGATTGAAATAAATGATATGTGTATATATGGATTGCCTTACTTTGGAAGTTTTACGTCCCAGCTATTTCCGTCAATTAAAAAGGCTATTCCTAAAATCGATTCTAAATTCAATTTATTGATGATGCATTTTGGGATAGAGGGTCAAGATAAAATAAAAACCGGCGTTAAATTATCACCATCTCTCATGATACTGCACGAAAATGTCGATTATTTAGCGTTAGGTCATTATCATAAGCAATATACTCTACCTTCTGAGAGTCCATGGATATTCAACCCCGGAAGTTTAGAAACAAACGATTTATCCGAGCTTTCGTTTACACGAGGAGCATTTATTGCCGAAATTTCAGGTAAAGAATATTATCAACAACAAATTACATCAATTCAGTGCGATAACGGAGATATTGACCCAACATCCATTCCTAATAGAAAATTTGTTTCTGTATCCTCAATAAATATTGAAGAAACTGATAATTTTGATAAATCCATTGATTTAATATTAGATTACCTTCAGAAATGGGGCGTGCCTTTACACGACTCAAAATCCGTTATCAATAAAAGCGATTTAAATTGTCCAATCGTCTTCTTTAGCATTAAAGGTGAAATAGGATATTCGCGATTAGAAATTGATCTTAACAAACTTCGAAACGCGATTAAGAAAAAATTCGCGCTTTTAGACGTAAGAATATTTACTAAAGAACTTTTCTCTAAAATTGATCAATTACAAGATGGATTAGATGAAATGACTATAGATGAGATAGAAAAAGAAGTTATTCTCTCGATTATCGAGGAAAATAGTCAACTTAATCCTATAAAGGACGAAGTTCTAGCTTTAATGACCGATACTAAAGCGCAACTTACTCAAAGAAGACCCAATAATTCAGAATTAAAAGAACAAATAACCGAATGGTGCGTTGCAAATCTTAATGGATTTAAAAGACCGAGCAAAATAGAGAGGGTTGTTACAGAAACAGAAGAGGAAGAAACTGAAGAGGAAAAAGAAATTTCAGCAAAAAACGAAGCGCTACAACGAAAAATTAAAGAAAAACAAAAAGAATATGAATCGTTGAAAGCAGAAAAAAAAGAAAAAGAAAATGGATTTGATCCATTTGATGAATTTAATTTAGATTTAGACGACTATATTGATGATGGAAAGGAGGAGTAGGATAAATAAAAATGATAATCACTAAAGTTGAATTAGAAAATATAACAACTCATAAGAAAACACTTATAGAGTTTCAAGAAGGGCTTAACGTTTTAATTGGACAAAATGGTTCTGGAAAATCTACAATATTAAATATGATTGGCTACAATCTTTTTGATTTTTTACCTGGAGCTCAAAAAGATTACTTACGTAACGATTATTACTTTCAGCCTAAATTTGGAACAATAGCCGTATGGATTGTGGGGTTAAACGACGATCAATTTATCATAAAAAGAACTCTAGGTAAACAAAGTAACGATATAGAAGTTTTAGATGCTTTCACGGGGGTTACAATCTCAGGTGTAAATAATAAAACTAGTTTACAAGAGTGGTTAAAGAAACAAATTTCATTAAAAGAAGGATTTGATTTAGCTCAAGTGTTTAAGACATCAATTGGAGTTCAACAAGGAACTTTTACAGGACCATTTTTACGGACTCCGCAGCATAGAAAAGCTTTTTTTGATCCTATTTTACAAGTTGATGTTTATAGAAAGGTATGGAAAAACTTTTTAGATGTTATTAAATTAATTTCTGATGATATTCATCTACACGAACTTAAAGCGAGCGAACTGAAAGGTATTCTTTTACAATCAGACGATTTAAGAAACGAAAAGGAAGTAATTGAAAAAAAGATAGATGAGTTAAAGAAAGAAGAGAAACAATTACAAAAAGATTTGAAGATAATTACCCGAGATTTTAACAATCTAAAGGATGTAAAAGAAAAGATAGAAAAATTAATTACTGTTTACGAAAAACTAGAATTAAAACAAGAAAGCATGATTCAAGCTCGTAATCAAATCAATGAGGATATTAAAGAAGCAGAAAAAGCTCGGGAGATTTGTTCCAATACTAATGATGATTATCTCAAGTACGAAAGCTTAATTAAAAAAGAAGCCAGCCTTCAAAAAATTAATCAGAGGTTACAAGAAACTAAAGACGAAAAGAATGAGTTAGAACATCATTTGACAAAATTTGAAAGCTTAAATAAACATATTTCTCAGCAAATTAAAAACATTGAAGATTCACAAAAAGATTTCAAGATACTCATTAAGGATTTTCAAAAATCACAAGAATTCCAAATAGAAATAGAAATCATGCAAAAAAAATTAGCGAATATAACATCTCAAGAAGAGCTATTAGATAGAAAAAAAGATAATTATACAATACTCAGTATAGGAATCGATGAAAAAGAGGGAATATTAGAAGAAATACCCGACTTAGAAAAAGAAGTTAATATGCTTGAAAGTTTACAGGATAAACTTCAAGAATTTGAAAGTCAGAAGGTTAAATTTGAAACTGAAATCACGCAATTTAACAATAATAAAACAGATGCGAAAGGAGGAAATTGTCCTATCTTTAAAACTAAATGTAAAGATTTTGACGAAGCGACATTGGAGCATCATTATCAAAACTTAGTCGTTGAAAACCAGAAACTCTTGAAACCTATTTTAATCGAAAAACAGAACATTAGCCAAGAAATAGAAAATTTAAAAAAACTTCACATTAAATTGGAAAGTTTAAGGAAGATTGAGGTTGAAACTAAAACGTTAAAAAAACAGAGATTGCAAATAGGAAAAGAAATTCAAGAATTACAGGATATTGTCAGAGGTAAACAAGCAGAAGAGGATATATTAACTGAATTAAAATCTAAAAAATTAGCATTAGAAAATAACGTGTCAAATTACATCATTTTAAAACATGATATAGAAGTGAATTTACCTAAACTTTACATCCAATTAAAGGAGATACAGCAAGAATTACCTTTAATCGTCAAAAAATTGCAACCTATTAGAGATAAAATAAAGAGCTTAGAAGATACACCCAATAAGATAAATTTAATTCAAGAAGAAATGGATAAAATTCGGGTAAACCATTCAAAATATCAAAAATCTATAAAAATCGCGGAGAAAGTTCCTTTATTGACTAATAAAATGAATCTAAAAATAGAAGACTTAATTCAAATTGAAAAAAAGTTAGATAATGAAGAGTTGAATAAAAAGAAATTAGAGGAGCAATTTGATAACGAGAACTATATAAATAGCGAAAAGGGAAAAAAGGAGTTAAACAACTCAATTAAAGTAATAGAAGGCACAATTAAAACACATGGAAAAAGAATTAGTAAAATTGAATCAAAATTCAAAACTTTAAAAGTTAAAGAGCAAGAATTAAAGGACATGGAAGAAGATATAAAGAATTTAAACGATATGAAACAGTTTTCTGAAACCATGAGAATTTGGTACAACGAAATAGGTCCAAAAATTACAGAAGTTTTATTAAAAAAAATCAATGGGTTGGCTTCTGAAATTTATTCCGATTTAATGGATGTTGATAATACTCAATTGTTATGGGAAAAAGATTACAATGTAAAAATATTAACTTCTAATAACGAAAAAAATTTCCATCAATTATCTGGCGGAGAACAGATGGCTGCAGCATTATCAGTTCGCCTAGCAATTCTTAAAATTTTAACAAATGTAGACTTTGCTTTCTTTGATGAACCTACAATCAACTTAGATAAAGAGAGAAGAACAAGTTTAGCTAAATGCATTCAAAATATAAAAGGATTTAGGCAATTATTTGTAATTTCTCATGATGACACTTTCGAAGAAAATGCTGAAAATATGATAAGATTTACAAAAGATGATAGTGAGATAACAACTGTCGAATACTTTAGCAAATAATTAAATTTTTTTGAAAATCAGTACAATAATTAAAATAATTAGACAATTATTTATTTAGTGGTTAGAATGGTAAGAAATTTATCTTTAAAACTTGAAGATGTTGAATTTAAAGCGAATTTAAAACCGTTTTCTCGAGATAGTACATATGGTCGAATGATAATTGAAAAGCGAACAGAAGAAGGTTCTGTATTACAACACGTATATCTTACTTCGGATGGCACTCATATTCTTTTTTCAGGTGGAATTGGTTCATCTTATTTAGATAAAAGCGGAAATCACGTTCCAAAAATTATTGACGTAGACGAAGAAGGTAAAGTAATTCCTAAAACCTCTTCAATGTATAAAGCACCGATTAATTTGGAAAAAACTATTACGATTGAAGATTATTTTGGTTATGATATAGAACGTTCTTACGTTTTAAACTCAGAAAATTTGGAAGAACTTACTCTTCTTCTTTTAGAATGTAAAATTCTGTTAGAAAAGGGTCAGTTATTTAAATTTAAATATGCTTATAAGGATACAATTAAACCTCTAGAAGCCATACTCATACCTAAAGACGAAAATATTATTGTTGTTGTTGGAAAATATGAACCACCAATAATGTTGGAAGTTTCCGAGATAAAATATGAAGAGGAAGAAGAGGAAGAGGAAACAGTAGAAGAAATTGATTTTGATATTTGGTGAGATAAATAATGAAAATACATTTAGCGTTCGAAAATATTGATGCCGAGTTGGAGCTTGTTCCTACACATAGACATAAAAAAAGAATTCGTAGAACTCCAAATGGTGATGAAGTAAACCGTCAAAGATATATAGTCCTTGATGTGAACAAGCGCAACGAAGTATTATCAGAAGAAGAAAATGTTATTCAAAAACTAAAAGAGTTAGACGATGATATCGACATTGAACTTGCAGGAAAGTATATAAAATCTTCGACTCGAATAGTAGTTAACGAAGATTTCAAGCCCGTATATAATTACATGAAGCATGATATTTTAATAAAAACTGATGGATCACTAAAAGAACGTCCTCACCAACTAACTCTTGGCAATGTTAACCAATCTATTCCAGTAAGAATAACCAATGAAAAAATTGAGCCAAAAGATTGCATCATGAAATATTTCTTTCGTAAGAGTTATTTTATCACTCACACCAATGGATTAACATTTAAGTTCCTCTATGATATTGCTAAAAAATTGTTCAAAAGTGGAAAATTTGCACGAGTAGATGCCTATCATCCTGAAACTAAAAAACCTCAACCACTAGTTTTATATGATAATGGAAGAAAATTCCCTAGAGCATATCTTGAAGGGAAAATTAAGGGAAGTAGTTATTGTTTAATATTACACCTCTCCGATCAAGAAATTAAAGTTCCAGAAACACAAGCGAGTGGCGATAATGAGAATTAAAAACGATCAAATAGAAACTAAACTAAACACTTACATTCGAGGTAAACCAGAGAGCCTACCGATTCCAGAGCTAGCTCATCTTATCGATAATTACAAGAAAAATATCGCCCAAAGATTAATACCTCGAAGATACGAAAAGATTCCTAAGATTAGGGGTGATGTATTGTATGCAAGCGTAAAAATAGATGGCGAATATGCTGCATACTATTATGACGGAGCAGATAATTCTTTTTTTTGCAACTCCCACACACACCGCGTTTATATGGGATTACCAGTTAATGACGATTTAGATAAGATAATGAAAAACAAAGGAATTAAATCGGCGTTAATAGGAGGAGAATTATTTGCCTCATCTCACGATTCGTTAGATTTTGAAGCTCGATCCAGAATTCTGGATTTCATCCATTACTCTAGAAATCCGGGAAATCAAGAAGACTTGGAACGGATTGGTTTCAAAGCGTTTGATATTTTACAAATTAATGGAAAAGAATGGATGACCAAACTTTTTAAAAAGCGTTTCGATAAATTATGTGAAATTTTTCCTAGAAATGGCAGGGCAAGCATGGTTAAATCGATGGTCGTTAAAAATACTAGAGCCATAGAACAGTTTTATAAGGAAAATGTAATCAATCACAATATGGAAGGTATTGTTGTACGTACTGAAGATGTAGGATTTAAAATTAAACCCGTTCACTCGATAGATGTTGCAATTATCGGTATTTGTGAAGGGTTATATGGTTCAAAACTAAATAAAGACCAATTAGCTACAACATTAATAGCATTAAGAAATCCCCATGGAGATTATCAGATACTTTCAGCCGTTGGTGGAGGTCTAACTGATGAGGCTCGTACCGATCTCTGGAAAAAGTTTGAAATAATTCCCACTAAAGGTTTTTCTATACCAAATAGACATGATGGAAGAGTTTTTCACATGGTCAAACCAGGAATTGTTGGTCAAATCGATTATCTTGACCTCTTAGTGGAAAGAAGAGGGGAACCAATTTACCAGAATAGCTTACATTTTAATGAGAAGGAAGAGAAATGGGAAACTCTTCAGCCAGTACAGTTCGCTACTTTAATATCACCTCGTTTTGTTAAGGATCATCCACTTCGAACCGATAAAGATGCAAATAATATTATTGATGTACGCGTAAGTCAAATTACTGACCTTGTGGATGTTCCTAAGACAGGTGCTATCACTCAACTACAATTAGAAAAATCAACTATCTTAGCGCGTAAGGTATTTGAAAAAGATAACAAGATGGTACGAAAATTTATAGTTTGGGAAACAAATAAAGGAGGATCTGGGCTGTATCCTGATTTTGTAATCTATTTCCTTGATTATAGTGAAAACCGTAAAGCACCTTTTAAGCGTAAAGCTAAAATCACTAAAGATAAAGAACAAGCATTTGAGATTTTTGATTCTTGGGTTAACGCCGAAATGTTAAGCACAAATAAAAGTAGCTTCAAAAAAGGGTGGTCAGAATTTTCTATAAAAGATATAAGAGAAAATAAAATATATGATTAATTTTCTTTTGTAGGAGTAAAGTGAGAAAATAACTTAGCTTTTTATTTTTCCTTCTTATTGAAGAATATTCTTCAATGAATTTAAGAGAATGATATTATATGAATAAGTGTTATTGAGTATGGATAAAGAACAAATAGGCATGTGTGGAGCATATTGTGGAATATGCGAATGGAAAGAGAAATTTAACTGCTTGGGATGCCAAATATGTAAAGGAGAAATGTTCTATGGAGAATGTGGTGTAGCAAAATGTTGTTATGAAA
This sequence comes from Promethearchaeota archaeon, assembly GCA_030667705.1. Classification (GTDB taxonomy): domain Archaea; phylum Asgardarchaeota; class Lokiarchaeia; order Sigyniarchaeales; family SOKP01; genus SOKP01. The sequence continues at coordinate 7,979 of DAOUVJ010000086.1, forward strand.
AAGGATATCTTCATTGTGGTTTTTGCCCAGATATCCCTTGTACGGAGCTTCAACAAGCATTCAATCATCCTGAATATGGTGATCATGGTGAAAGATTGGCTAATCTGAGGAACTGGGCTAAGGGGGATGAAACTATTCTAAGATTGAGGACATTTCCTAAGAAAGTATAAAATAAAAACATGAAGTATGAACTATATTAGGAAAAAAGATATAGGTTTGATTAAGAGACCTTAAAAAAAAAAGCAAAGTGAGTTTTGAATTGAACCGTATAATAATTTTTATAGATAATAGTAATATTTTCAAGGGCTTTAGGAAATATAACATTAAAGCGGACTATGAAAAGATGAAAAACTTCATAGCTCGTGGGCGGGAATTACAGTCTATATTTTTATATGAAGGAGTTGTGTATCCCATAAGTCCACAAAAGAAGCGGTGGTATAAAGAGTTAAGTAATAGAAGTGGATACGTGATTAAAACGAGCTTTGATAAGATCGCGTCAAATGGCGCAGTTGAAAAAAAGATTGATATTAGAATCGCGATTGATATAGTCTCTCTTGCATATGAAAACGCGTATGATACGGCAATATTAGTATCTGGAGATGGTGATTTTGTTCCTGTTATTAAGAAAGTAAAAGAATTGGAAAAAATCCTAGAAGTATGGGCGTTTAAATATTCGTTAGCGAATACAATAAAGAAGGAATTGGAGCAAGAAAATATACATTATTTGGATGAGATCTTGAGCGAGATCAAGATAAACGATTAACCTATTTTTTCTAAAGTTTCTGTGAGAATTTTTGGGATGTCAGGGATCTTTAAGATATAAACTATTTCTCCTTTTGTCATTTCTAAAATCCAATCAGCATATCGTTTGGTATAAGATCGAGTGTTAACCCCTAAGATAAATTTTACCTTTTGATTAACATATGCTTCTAATTCTTTTTTGATTTCATTTTCTTTTTCAAAAAACTCGCAATCTGTTAAAAGAAAACATAATTTCATCTCAACATTAGTTTGTTCTAATTGATCAGCGCCCCATTTCAGTGCTGCTTGAACTCTAGTACCTCCAGTTGCTTTTAAATCTAATAATTCATCGGCTACATCTTCTAAATCTTTTTCATCTCCAAATTCTTTTACTATATGGGTGTTTGATTCAAATAAGCAGATTGCAACCTCATCGGCTAGTAAACTTCCGATTAATACCATTACTGCTATTGAACAAGCTGCCAATTTCATTCCACTCATTGATCCAGAAATATCTAAAAGAAAACAAATCGACACCCTTCCCTTTTCAATTTCATGAACCATTAGATCATCAGTAGTTATCAAATCTAGCGATTTTCCTTGCATGATGATGTTTTCAATAGAGGCATCAATATCTACTAGATCCATGTCATCACCTTCAATAAAAATTCGAAGTTTATTAGTAGGTACTAGCCCTTTTTCACCACTTCCGCGTTGGTTTGAAATCATGTTAAGGGCAATTTTAATTAGAGCATTTTTTACGAGATTCCTTACAAAATTTTTTACATTTCCGGGTATATTACGTCGATGCATGAACCACTGCAGTAGAAGATTATCACCCGGTCCAGCAGAAAGGGATTCTGCTAATTGCTGTTGAGCTTTTCCACCACCAATCTCTCCAGCAGCCTTAAATGCGTTTACCATATTATGATTCCCTAAAGCACCTAAAGCTTGAAAATTACCATTTTGTAATGCAAGTTGCATTAACTCTTGCATCTGTGCTTGAGCAAGAGATTTCAGATGATTTATTATTCTATTCAAACGGTTAAAGTTCCCTACATTCCTCGTGAACATTAATTTTAGAAGTTCAAAATTACCTCCTAGAATCTCTAAAATTAATTCTTCTGAAACGCCTTTCTGTTTTCCTATCTTAAGAACAGTATCTGTATCTAATGGAATATTAAATTGAACTTGAGATCGAAGAATATTTTCAAAATCTTCTGCTGTTTGTGATGCCTCTAACGCCTTCAAGCCAGCACCCCCTGCACTTTGCTGGAAACTATTTTTACATGTATCAAAATAAGCGTTATTTGACATTTGCATTAAATTTTCAGCCAATTCATTCATTCCATAAGCGGGTCTACCATGGTTTTTAGAAATATCGTTTAAGTGTTGCTGAACTGAATCACTAAGCATTTGACTCCATTGGGGAACATTAGTTTGGGCTTGAAACACGTCTGAAACACTAGGCTTAGGATTCTGTTGAGCCCATGTATCAAACAGATCCTTTGTAAGTTGAGAACCAAATTGTGTGTCTAAAGATCGCGTTATGTTAAACGGAGTTCCTATGTCGCCCTTCAAACTATTTGAAAATACAGTATTCTGATCGAAATTAGGGATATATCCTAATACCCGTGATATTTCCATTATATCCATTAGAATTTCAGCTCGTTTGATTAGTTGTTTTGCTAAGTCTTCTGCAATCTTTTTATCAATACCAGCTTCTTTTAAATAACGTGATGTTTTTGCAGCGGTACCAACATCTTCATGTTGCATTATTTGTGACAGCGTTTTTTTGAAATCGGGATGGTTCATACAAAATTGTGCTGTGGCTTGAATCCATGGAGTGTTCGTTTGGTCCAGAATGTCTTGACCCCAATTTAGTTTGGTAGATGATATGATATCTTGAGGAGAGAGAACATCCATTTCCATTATAATAGTTTGATGTACTAAATTTTTGAGCATCTCTAAAGTATTAATACTCTTACTCATGATATCATGATATCCATTCCTCCGTTCTAAAATATCTACAAGGCTCTGATAAGGATCCATGCCTGCTGCTGCCTTTTCATAAATGTCATCAATAAAATCCATTAAATCTGTAAAGTCTTTTAGAGTTTGATCCATGAGATCGTCTGTATCTAAATTATCTAAGCTTATTCCCGCATCGACAAATTCGGATAATAGGTCATCCATAAAATCTTTGTCTTCTCCATCGATTAACATGTCTTTAGTGCTTGCATCTGAGCTAGCTTTTGTAGTACTGCCCATTTTCTTAGGTTTTTTTGGAAAAAGAATTTCATTGGAAATCTTCCTCGCAATATCTTGGTCTTCAATAGGAGTAGTGATAACTGCCGCAGTAATGAAATCTTCGTGAATCAAATTATTCTTCCGATAGTACATGGCAGTGAGAAGTTTAGGAATTGCAACAGCTTGTCGGGTACTAGGGATATTTAATAATTTTTTCTGTGTTTTTCTCATGCGATAAATAAACTCAACTGTAAATGTAATTGGATTCCAATCCAACACACAATTTCCATCAAAATCTCCAATTTCATCTATTTGCTGAGACATGATTCATCATTTTCTTATTATGCGACACCAACAACTTTAGTCAATAATTTTTTCAAAAAAGCATTAATTTGTTTCCCTGGTCGAAGTTCGATAGAATCAGGGAGTATAAGTTTAGCAGATTCCGCAATCAACTTATTATCGACCTCAACTTTCAATCTTTTAGCACGTTCTGAGACGAATCGTGCTAATCCAATACTTGTCCTTAGACTTGGAGGTTTATCTACGTCAGGATCATTTCGGCATTGAATCATTAACTCTATAATCTTTTCTTGAGTTAGGGCAGATAGTTTATATTCTGGACAATTGGTCAGCATGATTTTTTGTTCTAACGAACGAGATGGATAACCCAGATGTATCCATACCTTTATGCGATCTTTTATTGCAGATGGCAACTTACGCGTTCCCTTCAATTCAGATGGATTCATTGCTGCGATTACATAAAATTCCTCATCAACTCTTAACCACGTTTTAAGTTGTGGAATGTACAACCGCTTTTCCTCCATCGCATCAAGCATGCTATTTAACACGTATTCATCGCCTCTATTCAACTCATTCGCTAAAAATACGCCACCTTTCAAAGCACTAAGCGTGAATGGTCCCGGAATATAAGAATCGGAACTAAATCCGTACTTAAAAACTAGCGTTGGATCAAAAGAACCAATTAAAGTGGAAGGTCTTATAAGATCAGAAAAAGTAACCCAATAAAACTCTCTCTTCATATCGTATGCAAATTTTCGGCAAATTGCAGTCTTACCACACCCCACGGGGCCAACTAAACCAACAAATAAGCCCGCATTGTAAGCGTCCATCATTGCGTCATAAGCCATCTTGTATTGTCCTTCTAAAACTAAGTTAATATCCTCTTTTATATCCAAAATTTTTTTCGATTCCATCAATTTAGAAAATTCTTTAGAACTTTCTTCTAGTTCATTTTGTTTGCTCATGATTACTTCCCTTTTTATTATTTTAACATAAATTAATTTTCAAAAAATTTTTCAGTCTCCGTTGGTTGAATAATAACGGGGATTTCATACTTTAACTTTTTTATAATGCTAATCAGTTTATCATATTCTATATCAGTAATTATCATGCGACGCGTAAATCCTAGCTTATCTGAAATCATTTTCCCTAAATATGTTTCTTTTAAACCAGAGATGTTATATTTTCTTCCTTTTTTGAGAACCTTACATTGCTTTAGCTCTTCGATGCGCTTCGCAAGGATTAATTTTATTAAGGGCTGCCAAAGCATATTCTCTCTCATGTTATCTAAGAAGAAATCCGCATGGTTAATTTCTTCGTTTTTCAACATTATAGTAATTTCTTTAAGTAAATGTAGGGAAAATTTCCTCTTAAAATCCTCAATGTTAAGACATTTACCTACTAAATCTTTCGCATTTTGGAGCACTTGGTCAATTATGTCTTTATTACCAAGAAATACTTGTTGAAACTCCTCTTTAAAAGATATAATTATTGGATTAATTTCATTTTCATCGCTCATATTCATGCCTCTTAAGATTATTATTTTACAATTTCAATTTTTTTTTTAGCTTGAATTTTATCAACATCTTGATGTGTTATCAATAATATTTGGGATTTGTCAGAAATTTTTCCCAAATTAGAAAGTAAAGTGATACGATTATTAGAATCCATGAACTCTGTCGGTTCGTCAATTAAAAGGAATGGAGGAGACCCAATTAAGTCTCCAAGCGCAATTTTATAGGAAAGTCCCAAAATAAGTTTATGTCCTCCCCCTTGATAAACCATGGCAGGATAAAGTTCATCAGATTCGATTCCCTTCGGCAGGACGGATAAACTGTAATTATCGCTATCAATATCAACCTTTTCAAATTCATCATCCGCAGATAAATTTTTATGAATGGATAGTATTTTCTGTTCTAGTACTTTTGACGCGTTTTGGCGGATAATATTTTGCACCTCATTAAAGGCAATCTGGAATGATCTGTATTTTTTAGTCAAAGCTTCTTTATTTTTTAATAAATTGATCTCTTTTTCAAATTTAGCAATTTCCTTATCTAATTTCATGATTTGAGCTTGAACATCTTTTTCA
>DAOUVJ010000075.1 GCA_030667705.1 Promethearchaeota archaeon
ATATGATAAAGACATAAATGTAATGTTAAGAGATAAAAAACTCTCTTACACGCTCATCAAACCATTTAAAAAATGGAACATAGCATACAAATCACGAAAAATTTTACTTGAAATAACATTTGAAACAAGATTTCCAACTCATAATTTTGGTGTTGATTCTTCTAAATCTTGGCATCAACATTTTGAATCATCAGGAATAATTACTGGTAAGTTGACTAATAATGAGGGAAAAGTCATCAAAATAAATGGATATGGACAACGTGATAAAAGTTGGGGGTTTCGAGATTGGCATCAGTTTGATAAATGGTATGCAGGTCATTTTCAATTTAAAGATTGGTCTTGTGCGTTTCGGAAAGATTATTCCCGGGATAAAATAGATTTATCAGGTCATGTTTCAAATAAAGAGGGAAATAAATTACTGGCCTCTTTAGATATTAAAACATTAAATGATAGAGATCAATTCAAAAGCCCAATATCAGCCACTTATGAGTTCGAAGATAATGAAGGAAATTCATATAAGATCAAAGCAAGTAGAATGTTTAAAACCTCCTTTATTCGATTCGCCCGTGATTTTCCAGGTGGTTTTACCGAGCTATTTGAACAAATGGTAATCATGGAAAACATGAATACGGGTGAAATTGGAACTGGAATGATGGAACATTTGAGAACAAGTATAACTTAGTGCGATAACTTTTTTGTAAAAAAATAATAGAAATAGAAACATAAAAAAAAATTGGATTTAAGGTAAAAATTGAGATAGAATTATAATAGCTGGATTTAAAATCGTGCTATCACCCTCCCAAGCTCTCTCAATCCTTTTTAAATTTCCAATTCTAAAACCACTCAGAGAATCAATGGGAAATTCAATTCGTTCTTTTTTATTTGCGATAAAAAATGTTTTCTTATATATACCACACTCTTTTAATTCAAATATTAACAGAGAATGCTCAGTTCCATCCTTCAATTTAATTATTATTTGCATTTGAACACACCTTCTTGATTTACATTTTTATTTTAATTTATTATGTTTTTTAATATTATAGAGACATTATAGAGATTAGAGATTATCATGCCGAGTATTTAGAAAGAATTCCAACTGCTGTAATTAATTTCGTATTATTACTATCATGAAGAAGATATGTACGTGAAGCTTCAATCTTAAAACCATCAATAGAATCAAGAGGAATTTCAATACGGCCTTCTTTCTTGTTTTCAATAAAAAAGTTATTCCCGTTAGTACCACAAGCTATTAATCTATCAAGTCCCATTTTACGTTGAGTCCCGTCTTTTATGAAAATTATTAAATCCAATAGATTCACCCTTTTTTTTTAGATTTCAATTTTAATAGTAATTAATATTATTTTTAACATACTATAAAAATCTTCAACTATTTTGTAAAAGAAATAATCATGGGATAAAGTCTAAGGTTTATTAATACTTAAAACGAAGTATCCATATAAGTATAATAATTTTAGGAGAATATTATAATGTGCCAATATTGTTTAATGCATGGAGCCGGTAAAAAAAAAATTCAGCAGAGCCGCTGAAACTATAGATCGAGTCGATCTAAATTACTAAAAATGGTATCTAAACTCTAGGAACTACCATGCTAATGAAATTTCATCAGAAAATGAAATGAGAGAATATTTGACTGAACAGTGGATGAATTTTGAGCAAATCTACATCAGAAAAATTGCTGGTTTTTCTTCGAAAGACCTGGGATATAAGCTCAAGATGCCAATAATTGGGCGAATCTTAAGATGGAGGGCGGAAAGCATGATCCATAATGACTCGAAGAATAGAAATGCAAAAAATGCAGATGGTCATTTTGGTCAAGTTATTCCCTTGGAAGACGCTCAACTCATCATGTCAGAACTTGCAGCAGAGCCCATCATCCTAAATTACTGCATGTGTCGGTGGATGCAGAGAAAAAAGAAAGAAGCTGTATGTATTAACTTTGGAGTACTATCAGAAGTAATAGAAAAGCTTCCCCGATTCATCCCTAAAGACAGGGTCTGTAGGATTGATAGAGAGACTGCGATGGAAAAACTGGAGGAGTTTAACAAGAAAGGATACGTATCATCAGTTTGGTTTCAACCAGTTCCTTATATAAATGCCATCTGTTCATGTGAAAGTCCTGAATGTGGTGGATTTACTCTAAGGAATAACTTTGATTTGGACGTCATGTATAAAGCAGAGTATATCATCCAATTAGATCAAGATAATTGCCAAGGGTGCAAGCAATGTGTTGCAACGTGTCAATTGAGCGCGATTCGTTTCATTCCTTCAATGAATAGAGTAATTATTGATTATGACAAGTGTTTTGGATGTGGAGTATGTCGTCATGCGTGTCAACATGATGCTTTAAAATTAATTCCAAGGGAGGATTTTCCGGGATTTGATGGAACATATTAGGTGATAATGATGAGTAAATCTAAAAGCAAGAAAAAACGAACGAAAATCAAAATTGATTATTCAATTTGTGGGGAAAAAGGTAAAGTCGATCCACGGGATTGTAGTCTCTGCATGAGATCGTGTGATCCCGCGGTTTTTGTCATGCATCCCACCCTTGGTACAGAAGAAAAACAGGAGGATCCTTTCGATCCCCAAGACTGGAGGATAACTCCGATATGGGGTTCTCTTTGTACAAGATGCTTTAAATGCATAGAAGCTTGTCCAGAAAAAGCAATAACAATTTCTTGGTAAAAAAACTATTATTTTCTTTATTCTTATTCTTAAAAATAACTTCTAATTTTTCAAATAAGAAAAATATTCAATCAACAATAGAATGAGGGAGTTACTTTAATTCAACATCTTTTGCGGATTTGTATAAATAATCAAAATAATAATTAGCTGCGGGTCCAAAAGCTACATGATCAGTTAACGCGCCAAAATAACTTAAACCCTTAAAGAATTTTTGAGTTAAGATAATAAATGCATCTTCTCCTTCATCCATGACCACGCACGTTCCAAATACTTGATCTCTGGAGCGAATTATTGATATTTCAGAATACTTCTTGAGTATTGTGAGGAAGTTCTTGTCCTTAAGCGATTTTTCTTCAATTAAAATTTTGATATCTATCACTCCTCGAGCTCTAGCTTTTTTAGTATCATCATAGAATATGTCTAAAAATTCCTGTTCGGGACACACTAAATATACAGAGGTTTTTGCTCTATTTATTAAAGAAAGTCCACGACTAATACAGGCATTTCTACCGCGATGGATGTATAAAGCAACTTTTATGGGAGTATCGTGTGATTCATATATTGGGGTGAGTTCATGAATTATTTTGTCTGAATATTCATCAAAACTTTCGTTATATTGTTTTCTTGCTATTACTAAGGCTTCATCTGGGCTTTTCGAAAAGTACTTCGATGGGCGTGATGCTTCCTCTTTTAAAATCCACATTTTATCCTTTTCGAGTTGAGTTAAAATGTTATAGATACGCGAGTAAGGAACTCCTGAGGCATCAGAGAGCTCTCTCGCATCCATTGGACCTTTGCTTATTAGTGTGAGATATATGGCGATTTCATAATCTGTGAGTCCAATAGAACGAAGTGATTCTTTTACATTTTCGGGAATTTCTTTCGAGATGCTTTTTCACCTAAATCTCTATTGATTTAATTTATTATGTTTTGAAAATTTATAAGAATTTTCAATTTACAAACAAATAATACTAATTATAATAGTAATCATATTAAAAATTTTGTGATATAAACTATATTTTTCACCATTTTTTTACCCGGGCAGGGTAGTCCTCTTGTGACCATCATTTTTTCACAAGAATCATTCATATATTGAGTATTAACTCTAATAAGTTGGTGATGTGTGGGATTACAAGACATCCTCATCCGCCTCCATCTATTGGATTTGAATTTGCGATTCCTATAGAGATTAGGATTATCGAAATTGCTGATATGAGAATCACAGCAAGAAGAATGTATAACTTATTTTTATTTCTAGAAGGTTCTGAAAGTTCAGAAGTCATGATGTTTGATTAAAATTTTATATTATTATACGGTATTTAGGATTAACTATTTTTATAGCTTTCTATCTCTAATCAAACATTTGGTTTTAAATCTCTGTCTAAAAAATTCGGGATTTTCACCACCTCTAAGCACATGATCTTCGCATTTTTCATACAAAAGAAGCATTTCTTCGTATAATTCTTTGATATTTTCATTTGGGTATAGAATTTCTTTAACTAGTAATTTTAACAAACTTTCAGTAATTTCAGGCCAGTTTTTATCTTGATCGACCGAAGTATAAAAAGATTTTGCGGCCCTTATAGCCGCTCCTAGGGCTGCTGAGTTCGTGAGTTCAAAAATACGTACAGGTGAGTTAAATATATCTGCTGCAACTTGCATGATCTCTTTATTTGTTGATGCTCCTCCAGTTGCATGGATTTCAGTAGCTTTTTCACCAATCCATCTTGAATGTAATTTCATGGACAAAAATTGTGCTTCTACAATGGCTCTCACGTTTATTTCTGGATCATTCTCATTAAACCCAAATCGATATACCTTAGGGTTTAATACAAGAGGGACAATTTCGGGAAAAAAGTAGGGTAACATTATATTTCCACTATTACCTGGAGGGGTGCTAAGTAGCATGTTGGAAAATTCCCCCCATGTTAAATTAAATTGATTTTTAATCTCCTCTCGTGCTAATGAGCCATTCTTAAAGCATATCAAGCTCATGTAATCACCTGTAGGAGCCCCAAATACGTGTCCTTCTCCTTTAAAATCAAGATATAATTGTTCCATGTATCCAAAATATGTATCGCTCGTTCCTAAACTTATCGCTACTTTCCCTTTGGAGGTTAAGCCCACCCCTATCAGGCTGTTTGGATTATCCCCTGACCAAGCAATAAGTAAGGTATTTGAGGAAAAACCATATTTTTCTGTAAAATATGGTGTAATTTTTCCAATAATTTCATGAGACTTGACAAGAGGAGGTAATTTTAGGCGCAAATTTGGTGCTGTTGCTTCGATAGCATCTTGATCCCATAGACTGGTGGTGATATTCATCAAATTCATGCCTGCTCCATCTCCATGATCAATAGGTGCACTCTTTCCTAATAATAAAGAAGCCATGAAAGAGCTGATTAAATGAATCATTTGCGTTTTATCATATTGTTCTGGTTGGTGTTGGTAGAATTTCCTTATTTGGGGTCCCGAGAATCGTTCAAAAGTATTTGAACCCGTGAGTTTAATCACCTCTTTAAAACCTCCCAATTTTTCTCTAATTTCTTGACATTGTTTTGAGGTGCTTGAATCCATCCAAACAGGACTTGTTTTTCGTGAGAATGTGTCGAGCATTTGATCGCTTAAATTAGAATTGGGATTCAAATTTTGAATTCGTTTTTCGAATGTATCATTGAGATAAACGGTACCATGTTGTTGAGCCGATCCAGAAATGGCCAAAATGGTATTCATCGCTACTTTATCGTTCATCATGTTATGAAATAATAGGTCTAGGGCTTCTAACCACATGATAGGATTTGAGTGAACTGTAATTCCATCATCATGTATATAAACTCCATTTTGAGTCTTATAATGATCCAAATCTTTATCATAGTTCACTTCATATTCATGAATGATTTGAAAAGAGTTGAAATCAACTATAATAGCTGTAAGTCCTTGTGTGGAACAATCAAGCCCTAAAAATAACTCTTTCATGCTAATTTAATAATTTGAATATTAATGAATCTTATTGATAAGATAACTATTAGTATTTATTCTATTTCATTAAGGTTAATTGATTTCTTTGTGTATGAAATATTTGCCAACTCGACAAAAATGCTTTTTTTCGAAAAAAATTCGTATTTTTGAATACGAAATGAATAAAATTAATTATTCATTTATCATTATTTAATAGTAATAATAATGCTTTTTTAACATGAGGTTGAAAAATTTTGGATGCTATTGATATTCAAATTTTGGAAGAATTAAAAAGGGATAGTCGAAAATCATTTAATGTTATCGCAGAGGGGGTTGGGAAAACGGAAGCAACCGTTCGGCGAAGAGTTAATAAGTTAATAGAGGATAATGTTATAAAAAAATTTACTATTGATTTCTCAGTAAACACAAAGCCAAAAACACGAGCCACAGTTAAAATTGAACCTGATTTCAAGGAAATCAAAAGTATCCTTAACGAATTAAAAAACATTGATGAAATAACGAATATTTGGAGATTGAGTGGAAATTGCGGGATATTTATCAAGGTTGAGATTGAGTCGATTGAAAAATTTAATCCCTTAATTGAAGAGAAGATTTCCCAGATAAAAGGGTGTAAAATCGTGGAAACTTGTTTCATTACAGATATTATAAAATAATTAGTAAATTCAGCAATTTTCTTAATAAATCTCATCAATATATCTTTTTAATTGTTCTACGTCGTCAAAATAAAATAAACTGACATTTTCTTTAAAGAATGGAGTCAATAGACCGCCTCTCTTTAACACTTCAGTGATTTCTACATCTTTCAGAACAAATACTTTTGTTTTTTCATGGTATTCTTTAAAAGACAGGATTATCCCCATCTCAATCATGTGTCCACCTTTATCGTGCTCGATAATCATAATGATCTCATCCGAGAATTTGGCAATAAGATCAAATTTTAAAATGAGATTTTCAAGATGTGTACGGCTAAATTCTTTTTCAAAGAACCCAAGATTATTTTCATTTGTGTTTATAATTAATTGCACTTCCTGAAGGTTAGCGAATGTATCATCATTGTATGAGCCACAAATGAATATTTTATTCTTAATCAAATCAAGAACAGAAAAAACGCTAATAAACTCATCTAAAAATTCATCCCATGCGCTGTGATGTGAAATCTCCATTCAAATCCCCCTAAAACATGCTAAACAATTTAGAAATTCATTAATGTTATAAATTATTATATATCAATGATAATTGACTCTATTAGATTTGGGTTAGATTTAAATATGCAATTTAACATATTTACATTGGAACTAAACGAAAAAACTAATATAAATAATAGGAGGGAAATGATTTGAAACTTCCAATAAAATTTGAAGATAAAAGACAAGGATTGGAATTTATATCTGAAAAGACCCGTTATAAAATAATACTTACACTCCTAGCAAAACAACCACTTTCCTTTAGTCAATTAAGAAAATTATTACCTTCAATACCAGAGAATAACTTAAATTACCACATAAAAATCCTTAAAGAGAATGATTTTATTAATAATAAGAAGGTCTCACAATATAAACGCTCTGAACCGCGATCCTTCTATTCTTTAAGTGATCGCTCTAATGAACTACTTAAGGGTTTAGGATTAGCTGATGTGAAGGAAGAATTACAAGCTTTGTTTGAACAGATGACATGATCATCCGATAATGAAAGCCATAGATATCTTAATATCTTAATATCTTTTATTTTAAACTACAATTTGATTAAGCTTAGTTGGAAACAATATGAAATGATTATTAATAAGATTAGAATTTTTAAAAAATAACCCATTAAGTATTAAATATTATTTTTATTATTTTATTAATATAAAAAAAGTTGAATAATAATGGCTATTAAGAAAGGGAATATAATTAAAGTAGAATACGAAGGGCGACTAGAAGATAATTCGATATTTGATAGCACGGAACTTCAAGGGGGAGAACCGATGAAGTTTGAAGTTGGTGCTGGTTTATTAATTCGAGGTTTTGATAGTTCAGTTGTGGGTAAAGAAGTTGGAAATGAATTTACTGTTGAGTTAAAAGCTTCTGAAGCCTATGGTGAGATTGATCCACAATTAGTTCAAACCATATCAAGAGATCAACTTCCAGAAGATGTTGACCCTGAACCGGGGATGATGTTAAGCGCACATGATGATAACGGTGCACAATCTATGATTTGGATTAAGGAGGTTGACGATGAGTTTGTAACGCTTGATATGAACCATCCAATGGCAGGAAAAACGCTAAGTTTTAAAATTAAGATTCTAGAAACAGGTTGCGAACCAGATCCACCTCACACTCATGAATGTGGGTGCGGGTGTGACCACGATTAAAAAGAATGAAATTTTACCACCTTTTTATTATTTATAATTGTTTATTTTTTCTTTTATTACTCTTTCCATGAAAAGAAATTCAAAATAATCTTTCTCTTCTTAAAAATCAATATATAATTTTATTTGTTTTAGATAATTTTTACTAATAATAAATTTTCCCTCAGTAGTAACCAACAATGAGCTATAAATTTACAAAAGAGGAATTAGAAGAACTTTTAATTGATTACAATAAAGTTGCTTTTAAAGAGGAAAAACTTAACCTTCCTTCTAAAGTCTGTATCTGGGACGAAACATTGAGAGATGGAGAGCAAAGTCCTACTGTTTATCTAAACTTAGACGAAAAAATCCATTTAACAAAATTAATGGACGAAATAGGAGTTAAATTAATCGCAGTTGGGTTTCCTGCAGTCTCAAAAACCGAGAAAAAAATCGTTAAAGCGATAGTAAATGAAAATTGTAAACATGCTACTATCCTTGGAATTGCTCGTCCGAAGAAGGAAGATATTGATGCATGTATCGATGCAGATCTTAAAGAAATAGTTATATTCATGCCAATTTCTCCAATTTTTAGGAAAACTTTAAAGCAAACACCTGAACAGCAACTAGAGAAAATCGAAGAAGCCATCCATTACGCGAAAGACAACGGATTTAGAGTCAATTGGGTTTCAGAAGATGGCACTAGATGCGATTTTAATCATTTGGTAAATGTCTTCAAAAAAGCAATAGAAGCCGGGGCAGAAAGGATCGTTCTTGGAGACACAGTAGGTGTTTTAACACCGTTTTCTACTTCGTATTTAATTAAGCGAATAAAAAATGAAGTTATAAAACCATTAAAGAAAGAAATTCCAATGGGTATTCACACACACAACGATTTTGGCTTAGCGGTTGCTAATACTATTGCTGGCGTATTTGAGGGATGCACTTATCCACATACATGTATAAATGGTTACGGCGAAAGAGCAGGAAATGCTGCTTTAGAAGAGGTTGCTACAATTTTGAAAAGAATGGATATAGAGACAGGAATTGATTTAACTCGTCTTCCAGAATTAAGCGAGGTTTGTGAAAGATACTTCTGCAAACCATTATCTCAATACAAACCCATCGTTGGCGACTATGCATTTTCTCATGAAAGCGGACTTCATATCGCAGCAATCTTGGCACACCCTTTAACGTATGAACCGATAAACCCTCACATGGTAGGAAGACAAAGAACTTTTTATCTCGGTAAATTTTCAGGCTCTAAATCTATTTTGAATGCTCTCCAACAAAAGATAAAAGTATTGGATTTAGAAATACCTGAAAAGATAATTAAGAAGATAGTGTCAGAAGTGAAGAAGAAACACGAAGAAACTTCAAAAGAAGAACTTAGGGAATCATTTAATACCATTAAAGAAGAAGTTAAAAAAATCACAAGAGGAGTAACCGATAAGGAATTTTTTGAAATTGTTAATAAACATGCTCAACCATATGTTCCCGATGAGTTTAAACCAAAAAATGATTAAATGTGATTAATATCACGATTAATATCATCTATCTTACTTTGAGTTTTCTTTATATCGTTTTTTAGCTGTTTGACTCTTTTTGCATACGATTCATCATCTAATTTACCAGCAGCATATTTCTTTTCTACAAATTCAAGCAAATTATTAATAGAATTTAATTTAGTTTCTAGGCTACTCTTCTGAGAAAGTAGTTCACTTTTTTTAGGCTTTTTTTTAGGTTGGGAGATTGTTTTCTTAGGTTTCTGAGTTTTATTAAACCCTGAAAAAATATCTGAGGGATTAGAATGTAGTTCAACAGGTTTAGGTGGTAGTTGCGTTAATGTAGGATCTGATGGTTCTTCGAATATACTTACAGGTTCTATTATGGGCGGTTCAATGATCGGAGGAGGTGGCAAAGGTGCTAAATTCTCTTTAAGTTCAGCAATTTCATCTTCCGATGCTTCAGTGGTTTTGATAAGTTTATCAACTGTAGTTTTTATGGTATTAATTTGATTTTGAAAGATTTTTAATAATTCGAACAACTCGCTTTTGCGAGAAATTTTCATTGAAAATTCAATGTCTACTTTTTTATTTGTAGAATGTTCCTGAGAGGGAGTTTCACTAAATTGAGAGGAATTAACTTGATTTGAAGTTATGTCAGGGATTTCTCCATTCGCTCTTAAATCTAATCTATGTTCTGATACCAACCAAGTAAATATATTAAAAGCTAGACTAGCATGATCATCGGAATTAAAACCGCACCCTATTTTATCCCGAAATATCTCGTAACTACCAATAGCACACACTCGTCCATTATCTGGTTCTGATACACAAATTAAAGGTGATGAAAAAGGTTCTGATGTCTCATTTGAAGAAACTATAGGAATTGCGTTTCCTAAAACCATTAGGGAACAACCAGATCGAAAACATAATGATGATATTCCATTACTAATAGGATGAGGGGGAATAAATGTAGTAATAACTGGCATATTTTCCATGCCTAAATTGTAAGTTTCGTCAAGCACTTGGTCATTCTCAAAAGACATGCCAAAATTTTGGCTTAACTCACTTAAATTACTATTTCGTCCTCGATCGCCTCCCGCATGTGATAATAACAATAACCCACCTCCATCTTCACGAACCCAGTTAATTATTTCTGATATTTCTAAAGGTGATATTTTAGAAAAATCGGGGCACACAAAGACTAAAACATCATATGGATTGAGAGATAATTGAGTAATGGGAGCTTCTAAGAAACTATAGCATTCAAAACCATTTGTATTAAGAAAATCTTTTAATTCAGTGAAATTCTCGTCGAGTCTTCCACGAGGTTTATGTGCAATATCAAACGCAATATTATATGGCATGATTAATCATGTAGTGAATATAGTTAATTAAAATGGTGATTAAGTTCTTGAAATTATTGGAATGTATTTGAATCTTACTATAAATATAATAATTACTCTAAATAAAAAGATATGCAAAAAATTGCTTTTGAATTATTGGGATATTCAGAAAGATTTTCTGAAAATTAATAATGACTTCTATCTCCAATAATCAAATTATCCTTGCTAATGCTATCTATCGATACATTGCTTCCTATAATGGAATTAACTGATATTACATTTATTAATGAAGTGTGTTTCTCAATAACGCAATTCCCCAATATACAATTTTCAATATAGCAATTGCATCCTATAGATATATGGGGCCCAATTACTGAATTGATAATTTTAGTATTCTTTCCAATATGGACTGGATTCTTCAAATATGACTTATCGAATAAAATGTTAGATTTTTTAAAATCTTCTTTTTTAACATTATGGCTATCTAATAAAAATCGGTTACCATTAAGCAATTCGATAGGTTTTCCAAAATCTAAAATGCCTTTCTTTAAATTAATCGCAGTTATTTTGAATCCCTCATCTATGATGTCTTGCAAGCTTTGAGTTAAGTATATTTCTTTTGAATCATCATTTCTTTGATCTAAATAAAATTTTAGACGTCTGAATAGAGCTTCCATTACAGAATTAGAAAAGATATAAAATCCCCCAATCGCTAAATTAGAAACATAATCCTTAGGTTTTTCGACCAATCTTATTATATTTGAGTTTTTATCTAACTCAACTACACCATATGAGCTAGCTTCTTCTTTAGGAACTTCCCAAACAGTTATTATTCCGTCAACATCAGATTCAAAATAACGATAGAGTAACTTAGAATATTCCTCTATGGGGATCATATCTGCGAGAAAAATCAAAGCTCCTTCTCTCTTGTCATCTTCTTTTGTTTCGAAAGAACTTTTAGTGAATCGTGATTTTGTCAAGTAAATAGATTCTCCCATGCCCCAAAAGTAAGGAATGTCCTCTATATATCCACGAGGGTGTTGTTCGACAAATGTAAGCTTGAATTTATCGCTATAGTTTTTATTTACGAATTCAGCCATTTGCTCTTTCTTATATCCAACAATTAATATTAATTCAACATTTTCTTCAAATGTATCTTTAAATCTATCAAGAATATGCCCTAAAACGGTTTTTCCTGCAACTGTTATGAATGCTTTAGGTTTACTCAACGTAAAAGGACGCATCCGAGAGCCAATTCCCGCACAAGGACCTATAATTTTCATCTTTGATAATTTCATTAATTCTTATTTCTTAATAAAACTTTGACTCATCAGAATCAAAAATTCTCTGAAGATAAGCAAATAATAATTCTATACCATTTTCTTCTTTTATGGATATTGGTATTAATTCTGAGGTGGAACCTAATTGTGAAAATACATCAGAAATTAACATAGATAATTCCCTTATTAATCCACTTTCTCGTTCATTAGTAGAATCTCCAAGAGCCTGAAAATCTTGACTCCAGTTAACAATCATATCAATTTGATCCTCATCTATCAAGTCTACTTTTGAAAGAACATTGATTTGTGCTATTTCACGAAATCTAAACTGGACCGAGGCTGCCAATAATAGAGTCGATATAAAACCATTAGGTCGGAGGACAAAATTTGAATCGAATAAAAATGAAACTGATTTTTGAATCGAACCAAATCCCAATGAACTGGCGATTAATGGTCCTGTTTCCCGAAATGCAAATAGTTCAAGTTGACCCGCTGTATCAACGAATACCCAATCTGCATTATATTCGTCTATTTCGTCTTTTAAATCATCCAAATAATTAACCATTAAATCTGATGCTAAAATCATTGCTCCGTTCGGGCCCAGTTCATACTTTTCCATTACTTCATCTAGAACAATATAGTCTCGTATATCTATGTCTGGTACGTACGGCATTTTTTTAGATCCAGGATCCAAGTTAATAGTGATAGCAGTTATTTCAGGATTACGATTAATGACATATTTTTTTATTTCACCTGTTATCGTTGATTTACCGCTTCCAGCAGTGCCAATAAAATAATTTAATAACATAGGGATCATCTTTTTTTATGTGTGTGTGAAACCTTGATTTATTTTTAAAACTCCAATTCTATGATATAATGGATGATTATTAAAAATTTTCAATTTTTTAAATTGAAAATAAATACAAAGAACGGGATTGAATTGAACTTCATTTAGGGATTAATTACTATATAGATTGGATTCACTCAGGTTTTCTTAAGTCTTCCAAAGCAAGATCTTTTTCTTGAGCCTTTTCATATTTATCAATTTGATTTTGAATTGCAATTTCTTCTTTCTTCAGCAAGTCCTCTTCACTAAGCATGATCTTATTAAGTTCTTCTTCACTCATTGGTTTTAGGAGCATTTGTACATTAAAATCTGAATTTTCTTCAATATTTTTTTGAAATACGGATTTCATTTCTCTTATTACCATCACTTTAGCTGAGGACCCTCCTACTAAAGAAGGCATTGATGAAGGTCTTTTAATCCGTTCAATTCCTGGTCCAGAACTGGATCTTACAGGCGGTCCAGAGGGTAAATAATTTGTTCCCGCATTAAATGAGACACTCTTCAAAACAGTGGTCAGATTTTTCAATTCATTTGCAATTACTTTAAGCGTGTTATTATTTTCTTGAATTAATGAAGATATAGAGTCGCTGTCCATTACATTTTCAATCTGTTTTTTCTCTATAATGGTTGTTTTTTTTTCTCTATTATTTACATAATCTTTTTGCACTTGAACGACTACTTTTTCAAGAGTAATTGTGCTTTTAAGAGTTCTCCTTAAGCTAAGATCTTCAAGTTGATAACCTACATAACAGTCTTCATTCATCCAAATATCTGCTAATTTGAACTTTTCTGAAAAGCTATATTCAATCTTTTGTCCTGAAAATAAGAAGATTATTACACTAAGGACTTTGATTTGAAGATCATCAATGGTAACAAAATCATCTAAGTCTATGGCAAATGATAAACACTCATTGGAGTGGTAAATACGCTTGACTGAAATAAGAAGGGGAGGCTGCCTAGATGAAATATTTTGATTAATGATTTTAGAGATCTCGAATTGTATGTTAATATACTTTATCCGTTCTGGGAGATATAAATCCTTCTCTTCGTCGTCCTTCTCAAATTCTAAGAACAACTTTTTCTGATCGTCCCAAAGTATTTGGAACATTTCCATTTTGATTTTTGACCTTTCTTATGCTCTCTTAATTATTTGAATTTATTATATTGAAAAAAACTCTTTAATCTCTTTAAATTATTGTGAGTTTGGGGAATTATTGATTTTTAATAAGGATTAAACCCAAAAATGAGATTTTATCGTTATTCTTTCTTTAACTTTGATAGCCAATATACAGGACGCTTTAGTTTAGAAGTAAAATATTCTATCTCTTCCTTAGACTGGTCTCCAATATATCC
>DAOUVJ010000197.1 GCA_030667705.1 Promethearchaeota archaeon
AGGATATTTACTTCCACTAGGATCATGGGTCATTCGCGAGACAGTTAGGAATGCCATGTCATTAGGACCACTAAAAAAACTCGACAATTTTGATGATTCTGTAAAACTGATGGCGGAGGGGATGATGGTTAATTTTAAGCACTGGAAGCAAAGTAGCAAACTCATTCACTATATTAAAACCCAAAGAACCATAGATAATTATTTATAAGGTCTCTTATTCATTTATTCAATATTGTTGTGAATCACTCTTTAAAAAAGGTCTAATAATAATGATAATTGATATGCACGTGCATCCTTTTTGTAAAGAAGCTACGTGGGATGATTTAAATAAGATTGCAGATGCCATGTGGGGGATAGATCCTCAAAAACGTAAATACATGCTAAAGATGCTAAAGAATCTCACGAAAAATGTTTCAATTAATGATTATATTAAATTAATGGATAAATTTGGCATTGATAAATCAGTAATCGTGAGTTTTAATCTAAAAACAGCTCTGGATCTCATCCTCGTTTCAAATGAAGATGTTTCTGATTTTGTTAAGTTATATCCGAATAGATTTATTGGATATGCTGGGATCGATATTCCGGCTACTAATGCTCTAGAGCAATTAGAATATGCGATTACCTCACTGGAATTAAAAGGGTTAAAATTAGTTCCACCTGTTCAAAAGATTGATATCTCTGATAAAAAATATGATAAAATTTGGAAAAAAATGGTAGATCTCAATATTCCATTATGGACTCACGGAGGTCATCAAGTATCTATTGCTGGTTCAGTTGCTAAATTTGGACATCCGATGTTGATTGACGAAGTAGCAATGCGCCATGAGGATTTAAAGATTATTATTGGGCATATGGGGACACCATGGTTTTGGGATGCTTATTCGGTAGTTTTACGCCATCCAAATGTATATATTGATGTATCTGCTCATCCAGAGTTGTATAAATATTTTCCTTGGGATGCTTATGTGAGCTATAATATTACCCATAAAGTCATGTTTGCTTCTGATCATCCTTTAGTACATTGGAATCAAATAATACCCGCAGTGAAAAATCTTGCGATTTCTGATGATTTTAAAGATTTAATCCTTGGAAGAAATGCTCAGAAATTTCTCGGTTTATAGTTTTAAAATAAGAAATAAGGTTAAAGAAATGATTTGGAGAACAAAAATTAATGAAATAACCAAAACACGTTATCCTCTCGTAATGGCGGCATTTGCAAGACTTAGTTCAGTCAAATTTGCTGCTGCGTTTTCAAATGCAGGTGGTCTTGGTATAATTACTGCCATGAATTATGATTTGCAGGATTTTAAGTCGGAAATAATAAGAATGCAAACACTCACGGATAAGCCATTCGGTATTAACATTACAGTTGTTCCTCCCGGTGTTTCAGGTATTCATGATAAAATCTCGCAAGAGGATTACTTAAAATATGTTGAGATCGCAATTGATCAAGGGATAAATATAATTACTACTTCTGCATTTCAAGCAAACTTTATTGGAAAGAGAGTTCAGGAAGCAGGATGCCATTGGTTCCATAAATGTGCCCTGATTCGTCATGCTCTTTCCGCAGAAAAAGCAGGAGCAGAAGCAATTACGATCATTGGGATGGAATCTGCGGGATTTAAAAATCCTTACCAACACACAACACTAATGAATTTAACTGTTGCAAAAAGGTTAATAAAACCCCCAATTATTGCTGCAGGAGGCATAGGAGATGCTCGTGGACTTTTGGGTGCTTTAGCAATGGGAGCCAGTGCAGTGTGCCTGGGAACTGCAATATTATGTACAGAGGAAAGTCCTTTAAACCAATTAATGAAAGAACAATGGTTGCATACAGATATTCTAACTGAGGAATATCATAAAGCTCTTTATCATTTTGCATTGAAAGGGACTCGTGTTCCATCTCCTGCTATAGCTTTTCAAAAAGAAATCGTTCCTTTAAAAGAATATGTAGAAAAATTGATGAATGAAGCGGAATTAATAGTAAAATCTTGGAAAATTGATGAACAAGAATTTAGATTAAGCTGATTTAGAAAAAATAATTTTTTCCAACAATACCGATCGAACACTTATCTTTAAACTGTGATTGAAAAGTGCTAACATTTCTTGTACAATGAAAAATCACTATGGATTGGATATATGGCTTTAGTCGATTCGCTGTATCATTGTCAAACTCAAAATCATGAAACCCCCCAATTATATGGATGGGTTTATCAACGGGAATCCCTAATGCTTCTCTATCATTTAAAAACACGTTTAATCCCGGATGAGAACAACCGCATAGTAAAATGTATGCTTGATCGGCTTCAAAATAGCAAGCTTGCTCAAAAATCCCCCCATAATCAGGAGATTGAAAACAGTTTGTAACATAAATTTTCTCCCCTAATTCTTCCAGGCTTCGTCCTTTTTGAATGACTTTGATATTATTTGGAGGAATAGGATTTCCAATATGTCGAACATGGTTATTCCAATATTTATGAACATACACGGGAACATCGTTTTTACTTCTTAAGATGCCAGACAATCCGTTTGCGTGATCATAATGATTATGGCTAAGAATAACGGCATCAATATCGGAAGGCGTCAATCCATATTTAGATAAGTTTTCAACTAATACCTCTTCTTCAGTGCCAGCATCGAATAAGATTTTCTTATTCTCTATCTCAATTATTGCTGCGAAACCAAACGATTTAATGTATCCTGGTTCTACTCCATTTAAATCATCATAAATTACATTTAATTTAATCTTTTGAATATAAATCCCTCACATCAGTCTATTTAAGACTAATATTTGGAGATATAAAAAATAAACGCCTGGAATGTGTAGAAATTGAAAAAAGGAAATAAAAATTAATATATCAATTTTTTTGTCTTTACTCTGATAACTCCCGTTCTTTATTTGAAAATAGATTTCCTAATAGATTAATCTTGCCATTGATGATATAACGAGACAAGTACATGAAAGGAGTATCTATAATACCGAAGAACCATTTCGTAAGCATTTGACCCCATATTATACTTAACACGAGCTCTACTGGTAAAATACCACCAAATGCAATAGATACAAACAGAATACTATCTAAAGCGAGAGTAGGAATATCGCTAAATACATTTCTTATCCATAGATTTTTGTTTTTCGTCCATTTTTTCAGTTTAGCAAATAGAATTGCGTCTAAATTTTCAGTTATTATGAATGAGATCCAAGATGCAATCGTAATCCTAATTGTAGAACCAAAGAAATTAAACCAAAACTGTTGAGCTTCAACAGGATTACTTGACCAATCAAAACCCCAAAATGGAGCCGCTGGAACTTCAATGCTAAACCAAATAAAAATAGACATCAAAATTTGTGTGATGAAAGCGATAAAAATCATTCTATGAGTTGCTTTCTGACCAAAATTTTCATTTACCATATCGGTAATCTGAAAAGTAAAGGGGAATATCAGTACGGCTACTGGAGCAGTTATAACATAACCAAAAACAGTGAAATCTCCAATTTTTACGGCTAATATTTGTGACATGATTAAAAATAAGATAAATAATGCGATAGCTACATCTTCTCGTTTTTGCATTTTGATGTATTGGCTGATAAAAACGGTAGAGACAAAAATTACTACAACCCATATAATCAAGATTATCCACATGAAGTAAATCACTACTCATAAATTTGTTGAATTATAGTTACTTCATTAATATCAAGTTTTTAAAAAAACTTACTATAACCCTATTAATAAAACAGTTTTTTTTTATTCAGGATTAGAAAAAGATTATTGATTTCCATTTATTTTTTGAAGATCATTCAAACCAGAAATCGTAGGACAGAAAGAAAAAATAATATTTGGTCCGACCACGCTTCATGGAGACGCTATAAGAATGAAATGCCAACAACTAGGCATTGATTTTGATTCTCAATTTATAGAAGAAACCTTAGAAATTGTGCGAAAAAAAAAGAACAAAAATTTTTGACGGATGAAGTGTTAGAATCTCTAATAAAAAAAAACGTAAGATAAGTCAAAATCTGGAGCGATAATATGGATAAAGAAATGGAAATGCTATTATCCTTATTATCTTCATTTAAAAAGGGTGAGATTGTCAGTAAGTCAAAATTATTGTCCCTAAATGAAAAAGTGCTTCATTATTATTACGAAATTATACGAAATTGGAACCAGCTTAATTTTATACTTAGTAAAACACTAAGATCCTTTGATGGAGGAAATGAAGGTCTTGATGTTGATCCCTCCTATTTATTTTATGCTATATATCGCATTATGAATGAACAAGCTTTACCAGATCAAGTATTGAATGAACTTGATCTAAAGAAAGAACAAGTTTTCCTATTGAACAGAATAAAAACGTTTTCTTGGAATATTGCGTTAAAAGATAAATCCAAAACTGAAAGATTGAGTATAGAAAAAGCAATTCCATCTTTTTTTATAGAAAGACTGCTAAAAGTAATGAAAATTGAAGAAATCAGTAAAAATATGGATTATATGGACAATTTTGATGAAAACGATGATTTTACATTTCAGATCTTATCATCTAAGGATCAAGGTAATATAATTGAAAATTTAAAGTCCAAAAACATACCAGTATATCCAGATCCTAACATACCACGCCTTTTTTTTTCTCAAAATAAATATAAAAAGGATTTATTATCAAGTAACTGGTATAGTGAAGGAAAAATCCTTTTTCAAGATAAATCTTCTGCAGCAGTTGCTAATATATTATCATTAGAACAATCTGATTTTTTTTGGGATGCCTGTATTGCACCCGGGGTAAAGAGTATTGCAATTTCAAAAGCTTCTGAAGATAAATTTAAGATGATTGGTGGGGATTTTGATATTAATCGATTACACCAATCTAGAATTTTAATGTTAAAATATAAGGTTAATAACGTAAATTTATGTCAGATGGATAGTATTCTACCTCCTTTTCGGTTTAAGAATTTTTTCGATAAGATCCTCATAGATGCTCCTTGTTCGGGGAGTGGAACGTTTCGAAATAATCCTGAGTTAAAGTGGAAACAATCGAAATACTTTCTTAAGACTACGACCACACTTCAAGAGAAGTTACTTGCGACAACATTGAAATATCTCAAACCAAATGGCATATTAGTCTATGCTACATGTAGTCTCTATCCAGAAGAAGGAGAGCTGCAACTAATAAAATATGTTGATGAATTGATTCCAATGAAACTTCCAGATTGGTTTTCTAAAAGTTACAAGATTAATAATAGCCATATAAGAGGAACAGGACGATTATTTCCCGCCATACACCATTCTCAAGGATTTTTCATAGGAAAATTCAAAAAAAAAGCTATATGAATTATCACAACATCTAACATGATGTAGGAAGAGTCAAATGAATCACAACAAAAAATTTTGGACTATTGGCGAGATTGATGCCATGGGTGTTCGAGGCCCTCACGAGGGGGAATTGCAGAATATTAGTAACGCGAATTATCCTCTCTTTATTGATATTGACATGGACAACCTCAAATCAATCGTCAATGATGAGATAGGGGGGAAAATAGAGAACTTAGGTTTCAGTGAAGATTGGTCTATTTCATTGGAGATGTTTCCTCAAGTAAACAGTCATCTAGCGTTCACA
>DAOUVJ010000162.1 GCA_030667705.1 Promethearchaeota archaeon
CACTTTCCCTGTTCCTGAGGTTGAAAATGGTTCACAGGCATATGCTTGACCCGGTTCTAATATTTGATCATGGCTCTTATCCTTATAATTAGGAATAAATGGTCCTGCGTGGAGGTTAAATTGTTTCAATTCATGACCTCCTAAATTTGTAATAGGTCGTAATCCAAAACTGATGATTTTGTCTGCAATCGCTTCCCCCAATTCATATAATTTAACTCCTGGTTTGAATAATTCAATAGCAGCCTCTAAACCTTCAGCAGCAGCATCAATATATTTCTGTAATGTTGGATCTTCGTCTAAATTAATTGTAAAAGCAGAATCAGCAATAAACCCATTATGATGGGAACCAACATCTATTTTCAGCAAGCCTTTTTCGGGAATTAGAGTTGAATCTGCAATTGGTGGACTATAATGAGCAGCAATTTCATTTAATGATAAATTTATTGGAAAAGATAACTCACAACCATTTTTAAGAATTTCCTCCTCACATTTATTCGCAACTTCTAAGTAAGAAATTCCCGGTTTAATTAGTTTTCTGGCAAGATTTTTTGCTGCAACAACAGCCTTTCCAGCTAAGATATATGATTGTATCCAATTTTCTGACATGATTATAGAATTGATAAATAAATAATTGATTTTTACTTAATAAATAAATCTATGGAGTTAATCTATCAGGTGTTCGGGGGTACATGACCGTTTCTCTAATATCATCTAATCCACACAAGAATGTTATCCATCGTGCAATCCCTAATCCAAATCCCGCATGAGGCGGCATTCCAAAATCAAACGCGTTGAGATGAGATTCGAATGACAGTGGATTCAACCCTTTAGTCTCTAAAGCTTCTTCTAATTGTTTTCTCGAATGAACTCTTGTTCCTCCTGAGGTTAATTCTAACCATCCCATTTGTAGATCAAATGATTCGCTATATTTTGGATCCTTGGAGGGCATGATGTAGAACGGTTTTATTTCCATTGGCCAATGAGTAATGTAATAATATCCTTTAAATTCTTCTCCTAATTTACGATATGCTTCAGTAGAGATGTCTTCACCCCATTCAAGGGGGATACCAAACTTGCTGTTGATTAGATCAATCATTTCTTCATACTTATATCTAGGAAATGGTAATTTCGGAACTGTTGTTTTGTCTTCCATTTCCAGGAATTTTAATGGACTCATTTTATTAATTCTAAGGTTTTCTATGACGTTATGAACTAATTCCTCTAATATTTTTAATACATCATACATGTTCGCAAACGCCATCTCCACATCTAAGACAAATATTTCGCAAATGTGACGTTTTGTACGGCTTTTTTCTGCTCTAAAACAAGGACTTATTTCATAAACTCTCTCATAAACACCACTTAATTGCTCTTTATATAATTGTGCTGATTGAGTCAAAAATGCTTCCTTGTCAAAATACATGATAGGAAATAACTCAGTTCCTCCTTCTGTCGCTGAACCTATTATTTTTGGAGTTGTAATCTCTGAAAAATCATTATCAAGTAAAAACTGTCGAATGGAATTTAAAACATCCCCGCGAATTTCAAATATTGCTTGGTTTCGTAATGATCTTAAATCCAATGATCTATTATTTAACCGAATATCTAATTCTGAAATAGTCTCACCGGTCATATCTATAGGTAATTTTTCTGGTGTTTTATTAAGAATTCTAAGTTCTGAAGGAATAATTTCAACTCCCCCAGGAGCTTTATCAAATGCTTTTACAACACCCTTAACCATGATACAGTATTGATATCCAACTTTTGTTTTTTCAAATAATTCATCAGATACGTTCCCTTTCTTTAAAGTTATTTGCCTTTCACCATATTTATCTTGGAGATTAATAAATTTTAATCCTCCAAGATCACGGAAATTTCTAACCCACCCCCCAAGAATAATCTCTTTTCCTGCTAAGTCAGCTGAAACATCTTTTGTATAATGAGTTTTACGCCAAGTATCTATTTGTTCTATCGTCATTATCTCACTCTTATATAGAATACGAATATTAGAATAAATTTGAAAACGAAAATAACAATAAATTCTTTGTCATATTATACATTGCTAGGCATGCCAACTTTAAGATGGAAGGATAAAGAAAAATATGAACATATCTCTGATATAAACCATAAAGCTGTATCATTTCAAATAAATGAGGATTTTTATGATATTTCTCTCAAGACTACTTCTATAGATGAAGATGATATCTGGAAAAACATGTTAATTCGGGGAGATAATAAAATGGTGATGGAGAGCTTAATTAAGAGTTCTCTTGAAAAGGTGGATTTAATCTACATTGATCCTCCTTTTGCTACAGGAGGTAATTTTAATTACAAAATCCACATTGGTGAAGAAGGAGCTAAAGAAGTCGTAGAATCATATTCTGATAAGTGGAAAGGAGGAATTGATTCTTATCTTAATTTTTTATACGAAAGAATTCTTTTAATGAAACACCTACTTTCGGAAAAAGGTAGCATATTCTTACATTTGGATTGGCATATAAGTCATTATGTAAAGATCATGTTAGATGAAATTTTCGGTGAAGGAAATTTTCGTAATGAAATAATTTGGGTTTATCCTGCTGCCTCAGCTCAAACGAGAAGCTTTTTTATCCGGTCATTTGATGTTATTTTATTTTACACCAAATCTGATAAATACATGTTCAATGATGATCCCAATATATACATGGAATATTCTGATAGAGTTAAAAATGCTCTGAAAGAGGATGAAAATGGAGTATTCTATTATAGAGGTGGAAGTCATAATGGCAAAAAATTATCACAAAAAGTATATGTCAAACAAGATGGTATCTTTCCAAGGGATTTTTGGCATGATATTCCTTATATAAGAGCGAACACTGCTGAATATCAAGGTTTTTCAACTCAAAAACCTGAGCGTTTATTGAAAAGAATAATTTTGGCAACTACAAATAAGAATGATTTAGTAGCAGATTTTTTTTGCGGTAGTGGTACTACTTTAGCTGTAGCTGAAAAACTAGGAAGAAGATGGATAGGTTGTGACTCTACAAATCATGCCATACATATGGGACGCAAAAGATTACTAAATATCAATAATAGCAATGACATTTTCACATGGAAAAAAAAATATAATCAATCTCTAAAACCATTTAAGATTTTATCATTAGAAGGAATTCATGATAAAGGATTTCTACCTGATAAATTCATAGAAAAAGGAGAAAATATTGAATTAAAAAATATTTTTGAGACCAGTAAACCAAAACTATCAATAGAGATTCACCAAAATGAGCAAAAAATAGTTATTGAACTAAAAGATTATTCACTTCCCTTTATGGATCAGATTTCCAGTAAAATTAGGGAAAAAATTAAAATATTTTCTGATTGGATCGATTATTGGGCGATTGACTTTAGTTATTCTCAGAATGTATTCAATGTTAATTGGACATCATTTCGAACTCCTAAAATGCGAAAAATTGAAATGAGATCTAAAGAACATTCACACTTAAAATCAGGAAAATATCTCATCGCAATTATGATAATTGATATTTTAGGGATTAATACTATCCACGAGTTTGAAATTAAAGTAGATTAATTATTTCATCAATTCTCGTAAAATCATTGTGGCATAAGATCCCCTTGGAAGAGAGAATTCAATTTTTACTTTTTGTTTATCTTGAAAAATATCATCTTTACTAACTTCAAGGATTTTTGCATCAGAAAGTTTGATTACCATTGCTCTATTAGCACCTTTAAATTCATATTTTCGAAATAACTCACATTTAAAAATTAGGGAATCAATTTTTTCTTCTTTTAGTACTTCTTCAAAAAATTTGTTCATGAGGGGATATTCATCCATCTTCGTATCATAACCAACTAGAGGTATTACAATATAGGCTCGATTCAAAATAATCGCTTCTTTTAAGAATTTATCATATATCCCTCCATAAATATATTTTATTGAAGTTAACCTTCCTTTATCATCGTCCAGAATTACGATGACATCTCCATTAGCTGGTTCAAAAGGCGAGATTCCTTTTTTAATCCTTAATGTTAACATCTTGTTGAAAAAATACGATTGAAATGAACTAAATAGCAGTTTTATCAAATAATTAGGAATCTTTTGCACACTACCCTTGAAATCCTTTTCATGGTCTTTGAGATGATGAATCATCATCCTTTCATAATTCAAGCCATTTGGAAAATTTGCATATGCCCATTCCATATCGCTGTCTTGCCTTAATTTATTTCTCACCATTTGTGATTGAATTGATTCAGAGGAGTAAGTATTTAGAACTAGTTCATTAAAAACATTTTCATATTCATTTAGTAAAATATGCTTAGCAACTATGTGAGAATTTGGTCTAAAAGTTCCAAATCTTTGAAGACCATAATAATTTAAAAATCCATTATTTGATAACATATCAAAGACTTTCAAATTCCGTTTCTCTACATCAATATCATTATCAATATTTCTTATTATTACAGTAAAATGATTTCCCTTATTACTACCAAGTTTTATCGATTTTCGAGAGGGTGAAATATTGTTTATAAAAATATCCCGGAGTTTTAGATTATTTAACTTTTCTATGTAATTACCTTTGACTGCGACTTTTTGCACGCTAATGGAACATCTATCTTTTAACCCAGAGTAAGTAATATGAGATATTGGCACTTTTAAAGCAGAGGCTATTAAATTGAACGCTTTAAATGGTTCCTTATTTTTTTTAACTAGATTAAACTCCGTGAAATCATCATTTAATTCTCCTGAAAAATGTGATTTTGTTGAAATATCCTTAATCCTGAGAATTTCTCCCTCTTTAGTTACTTCTCTGACAATGAAATCCCTATAAGTGTGCTTGTAAATGCCACCTATTCCTTTTATATTTGAAGTAGCATATGAACCGATACCTGCAAACTTTTCGATTTCTTTCTCACTATTATCTTTAAAAATAATGGTATTGTCTTGTTTATAAGTCAAAGGTTTTCTCTCAACCTAAATATTATAATAATTTTAGATCTCCGGTTATTTGATCTATTTCTCGTGAAGGAGCAGGTCCGATGCCCAATGCAGTTGCTGTTCCAGGAGATAATTGAGTTAGTCCAGCATCTCTTACTAAAAAATAAGGAATCTTTTTCTTTTCTAATTTAATAACTATGTCGTTTAAGTCATCCATCCCCAATACTTTCAGTACGACTTTTTTTTGCCCCGAATTCTTCCAATTCTTCCATGCTAACTTGTTTTTAATTCTTACTAAGTCAGAAGTTGAAACTGAAGCATGGCAAGATTGAGCACACTTTTTTCCCGTACCCATTTTTAAATCTGTTCTAATAAGGATTACTTGTTTATATTCTTCCACGATATTTAAAACCTATAATGTATTAAGGAATCAGTTTATATATTGATTTTGGCTCATTCAAATTCTATTCGAGTGACGTTACCTGTTAACTCAAGAACTAATTCTTCAAGTTCTTCCGGAGTGAAAAGAAGTTTTTCCTTATCAGATTGATAAAGTATTGACCTGAATTCAATTTCACCAGTTGCTAGGAATATTTCATTTAAGGAAATGATCTTGTATGGAGCAATTAATGCTTCTATAACTGGTCTTGGCTTGTTGGTTTTTTCAATTAAAATCAAATTGTCAATTTCATAAGTTTCTTTAAACCACTTAATCAGATCAGGCTTGATACGTAATTTATCTTTTCTTCCGACAACAAGAATTACTACATCTTCATAATCTATAGCTTTGAAAAAAGATACTTCTCGTAAAAAAGAAAACTTTTCATTTTGTTCTTCTACTTTAAGTAAACTCTTTGCTATATCTAACTCAAAATCTGTAAGCTCCCCATCATCCAGTTTTTTTTGACAAGAAGTACAAAGGAATCCTGAATTAACACAAGTTTTACACGCTGGTAATATCTTAACCATTTCAACTCAATATCTAATAGAATTTTGGAATTAATACTACAATTCAATTACATCGCATTTCATATTCATCAATAATCGATCCGCGGTCGTTGGGTCTGTTTTAAAGGTAAATAAATGTTTTTGTGTCCTTAATTTCAATTTAACAACGTCTTTTACCCGTTTAACTCTACAATGAACAGCATATTCAGAATATTTGATAAAATCTTCTTCATTAAAAATTTCTTTAGGCAATTTTACTCAACTAACTATACGTTTACTAATAAATCAATTAACTTATAGAAATTTTAATAGAATTTTAATTTTTTCTTTATATTCGTATATTCGCATTAGATACAAAAATTTTAATTCTTAAAACAATTTTAACTCATATTATTTTGGTTGATAAATTTATAAACAACCTTCAAGAATTCGAGGAAATGAACATTGAGCCCTATAGATGATTTATACAAACGAAAAATCGCCAGATTTCACTTACTTGAAAAAAGCGTATGCCGAAGATGTGGCGCCCTTAATCCCGTAAAAGCAAAAAAGTGTCGTAGATGTCACGGAAAAGATCTGCGACCTAAAAGAAAAGAACTGCAGAAATAATTCTAATCCTATTATTTAGCTAATTTTCTAATTTCTTACAAGAGTTCTACTTTTTCATATTGTATCAATATGAATTGATAATATTGAATAATTTAGTAATAAACCAAGAATTCATCAACTTGGTGACGCATGATGAGCGTATAAAAGATCATTTTACAGCCACTACCATATTTTTCAAAGCCTCCTTTAAAGCTAATAATCTATTTGCAGGAATTTTATCATAAATAAACATGCCATGAAAAAAAAATTAAATAATACTTAAAATTGTTTAGGGATTAGATAACGGTAAGTCTTTTTTTTTCTCTGTATTTTCTCTATTGGTAAGTTCTTTATATAATTTATAGTTCAATAGAACTACTCGTATAACAGAATCATAACTTGCTAATTGTTCATGTTCTTTTATTTCATTTAAATAATCTTTAGTTTTCTTCGAAATCTGAATCGTTGTGGTTTTTATTTTTATCGAAGACATTTAATGCTAATCC
>DAOUVJ010000223.1 GCA_030667705.1 Promethearchaeota archaeon
ACGGGACGATGGAGCGTGTTTCTGCATCTTCTATGTGATTTAGTTGATTTATAAGATATGATCGGACTAATATAATAGTAAATACCGTGATAAAGATAGTTAAAGTTATCCATGGAAGAACTAAATGATACAGATAGTCAGGAATTAAATACCATTGTCCAGAAAGCAATGAATCAATAGCTCGAAAACCAGTCACTAGTGGTGGATCGGGATAAATAAAGTTTTTATACCCAGTTGTAGGAAATATGGGAAATACATAACCAAGAAAGAATTGAAACAACATGGCAAGCAAGAAAATGGGAAATGCAAAACCTATAAGAGAAAGAACTTGAATGGATCTATTTCCTATTTTCGATCTGGTTTTTACTGAAAATTTTCCAAGTATCAATCCTAAAAACAATCCAATTATTAATGGCAAGATTATCAGATCCAGAGTACGAGGTAAGGTTACCGATATCAATGACTGCACAGGAAGGCCCCTAGCAAGAGAGAAAGATGACCCCCAATCACCCGAAAGCATTCTAAAAGTAAAAAGGAAAAATTGTATTATGATGGGCTGATTTAATCCTAATAGTTCCTTCATAGCTTCATATTCTTCCCAATCAATTGTTCCCTCAGGAAGGTAAGCTAAAACGGGATCACCTGGTAGAAATAGTGATATGTAAAATGAAAGAACTATTGCTATAATAAGAAGTGCTAAAGCGATTATGAGAGTAAAAATCAAATTTTTGTAGATTTTTTGCATCATTAAATTACCCACTAAAATTTTGGATTTGGAATTAAATCTAATATTGTTTTAAGAAAACGCAATTAATAAATATTTCCAAGATAGAAAAATTTCATTATTTTATTTTATAATCTACAAAGATTGTATTTTTGCTCCTAAAGGGTATTGATTTTCTAATATAAAATTTAAATTAATATTTTATCTCTTTAATTTCCGCTTTAATCTCTTTATCGATTGTAATAATTGCGATTGAAGCAGGGGTGTTATAAGAGAACTCATCAATATATCCTCTTCCCGGATTAACTAATAAAGTTTTATCTACCCGCTGGATTTTTGCTTCATGTGTATGTCCATATGCAATAACATCAACACTATGATCTCTAAATTCCTTTATAATTCTTCTTTTCAAGAAAGTTTCTGAACCACCAGATTCGGGATGAATAATACCCATTTTTATACCTGATATCTCGATCACAATTTTGGGTGGAAGCAATTTTCGGATTACTAATGGATCCGAATTTCCATATACACCCTTAAAATAATTGGCTTTCAGCTTTTTAAAGCCTTCAACTATATTTTTTGATGTATAATCTCCCACATGTATTACCCAATTAGATTCTTTTATATATTGTAGGATTTTCTTCGGTAAATCCTTGAATGAAGAAATATGAGTATCTCCGACAATTAAAATTTTGGTCTTCAACTTTTTCTTCTTTTTTTAGTTAAATTTTATTAAAAAATAACAAAAACAAATCATTTATGAAATTAAACAACTTAACTGAGCTTAATATATCCTTTTTACGTGAAGGATTTTTTCACTCTTATATTTTATTATCCTTCTTAATTACATTGATTTTATCTCTCAAATAGGCTGCATCTTCAAATCTGAGTTCTTTAGCTGCCAAAAACATTTTATTTTCAAGATACTGGATTACAATCTCCATGTCTCCTTCCTTTTCTAATTCTTGAATTTTTTCTTTAACTGTTTTCTTTAAGCGCTTTACTTCTTTTTCTTTTATTTCTATTTCTTCAGAGAGGGAATCCAAGATATTTTTCTTTATTGTTTGTGGTGTTATGTTATTTGCTAAATTATGATCTTCTTGTTTTTTTCTCCTACGATTTGTCTCATCTATTGCAGCACGCATGGCTGGCGAAATTTTTTCAGCATATAATATAGCTCTCCCTTCTACATTTCTAGACGCTCTACCAATTGTTTGTATTAACGACTTAGTATCTCGTAAGAATCCTACCTTATCAGCATCAAGGATTGCGACTAGTTTTACTTCGGGTAAATCTAATCCTTCTCTCAATAAATTTATCCCAACTATTGCATCATGGGTTCCATCCCTTAATTTTCTCAGGATGTCAAATCTCTCAACAGTGTCCACTTCTGAGTGCAGGTAGGCAATTTTTATTCCCAATTCAGTGTAGTATTCAGAAATATCCTCCGACATTCGCTTTGTAAGGGTTGTTATTAGAATTCTCCCTTGGTTGGCTATAACTTTACGAAGCTCATTTAATAAATCATCAATTTGAGTTTTTGCAGGTCTTATTTCTACTTGAGGATCAACTAATCCAGTAGGACGAATTATTTGTTCTGCTGAAATGCCATTACTCTGATCCAACTCCCAATTTCCTGGCGTGGCACTCATCATTATGATGTGCTTAATTTTGGTTTTCCATTCATCAAATGTAAGGGGGCGATTATCAAAAGCACTGGGAAGCCTCCAACCATATTCAACAAGGTTATTCTTACGAGAACGATCCCCACCTATCATCGCATGAATTTGGGGAATTGTTATATGGGACTCATCAGCAACAATTAAAAAATCTTTAGGAAAATAATCTATTAGGCACATTGGGGGTGTCCCAGGCAATCTTCCATCGAGATGACGAGAATAATTTTCAATTCCTTTACAATATCCCATCTCTCTCATCATTTCAAGATCAAACTTGGTTTTCTTTTCGATTCTTTGAGCTTCAGCATATTTTTTTTCCCCAAGGAATTTTGCTACTTGTATATCTAATTCTTTTTCGATTGACACTAGAGCATTAATTTTATTCTCTTCTGGTATTATGAAGTGAGTTGCGGGAAAAATCCGAACATTAGTTAAATCCTCTAAAACCTCATTTGATAAGGGGTGAATTTCTTGAATTGATTCAATCTCATTACCAAATAAAGAGATCCTAAAGGCGGTATCGAGATATGCAGGATATATATCTAAAATATCACCATTTACTCTCACAATTCCGCGTTTGAATTCAATGTTTTTTCGTTCATAATTCATTTTAATTAATCCTTTAATGATATCTGATCTATCAATGATTTGACCAACTTCTAAGCTTTTTGAGACCGCAACCCACTCATCTGGCGATCCAATCCCATAGATACATGATATCGTGGCAACAATGATAACATCGTTTCTTGTTTTTATTGCATGGGTTGCAGCTAATCGAAGTTTCTCAATCTCCTCATTTACATTGAAATCCTTTTCGATATACATTCCGGTGACTGGCATGTACGCTTCTGGTTGATAATAATCATAATAAGAAACGAAATAATGGACGCTATTATTGGGAAATAATTCTTTCAGTTCATTATATAATTGAGCTGCCAAAGTCTTGTTTGGAGCCATGACCAGGGTGGGTTTTTGAATCTGTTGAATTATGTGAGCGATCGTAAAAGTTTTCCCCGTTCCCGTCGCACCTAATAAAGTTTGGAATCTTTGCCCATTTTCAATATTCTCTGCCAATGCTTGAATAGCTTCTGGTTGATCACCTCGGGGGACAAATTCTGATTCAATTTGAAATCTAATAGGCATTTGTAAACCACAAAATTTGGAATAATTAAGAATATGGATGTAATGAATATAAAAACAATAAGAGTATAAAAATTGTAATGAAGTTTACTTTTTGATTTTTATGAAAAAATTAAAAGAATTAAGAAATATTGAAAGAATTAAGAAATAACGTTTTCTTCATGGAGATCTTCTGCGCCTTCTCTTGTTATGACTAAAATTTCTAAGGTGTCTCCTTCGTTCACGGCTCCTATTATAGTTACTAAGTTTGCCATGCTAATAGTTAACTGAATGGAGAGCCCTATACTTATGTTGAACACCGTCTCTGTAAAGTGTGATAGTCCAATATATGTTCCATTAATATAAACTGAATCTAAATTGAGATCTAGTTCTCCATCATTATACACAGAAATGACCACATCTGAAAAATCTCTAGC
>DAOUVJ010000179.1 GCA_030667705.1 Promethearchaeota archaeon
CATTAACGGTGAAATTCTATATCGGTAGCTTAATGGCGATTTCGAAGGCGATATCCTGGCCACCTTTGGCATTTATTGTCGCAGTATTTTGCTTGATTCAAGGCTTTCTCTTGTTAGTGATTGGTGTGTCAATAACGGGCTATTTATAGCTTCTTTCATTAAAAATTTTTTATTTTCTTTTACATCTTTTTTATAAAAAAAATGAGAAGTGATGCTAAATTTCTCGATTAATATTTCCATTTATATCATTATTAAAATCATAACCGCAGTTAGGACACTTTTTATCTTTCGTAATATCTATTTTTGTAAAGCTATACCCTCGTCTACCAATAATTAGCTGATTACAGTTTGGGCAATATGTGTTACTTCCTTTATTATGCGGTAAATTACCAACATAAACATAGTGTAATCCTGAATTTTTTGCTATTTTATAAGCTCGATCAAGAACATCGTGAGGTGTTCTTTTCTTAGAAGGTGTTTTAAAATCAGGATGGTAGGCAGAAAAATGAGTGGGTGTGTTTTGTCCTAAATTATCTACCACCCATTTTGATAATTCTTCAATATCATTTTTACTATCATTTAACTCAGGGATTATTAAATTCGTGATTTCCACGTGAATTCCATTTTCTTTAAATAATTTCGCTGTATTTAAGACTGGTTGAACTGATTTAACACCACATATCTTCTTATAAAAATCATCAGACATTGATTTAATGTCTATGTTTGCAGCGTCTATACCGATTTCTATTAATTCTCTTGAAGCTTCTGGAGTAGAATATCCATTTGTTACTAAAATTGTTTTTATATTTTCCTTCTTGAGCAAACTTGTGGTGTCAATAATCCATTCATGCCATATCAACGGTTCATTATATGTATAAGCTAAAGTTTTTGCTCCACTCTTTACTACTTTTTTCACTAATTGATGAGGTTCTAATTCAGTTAAATGCATTTCTTTATTCTCTAATCCGTCTAAATCATAAAATCCCTTTCTTCCATCATCTGTAGGGTTTGCTTGGCTGATTGACCAATTCTGACAGTTCTGACACTTAAAAGAACATCCAATCGAAGCAATTGAATATGACATAGCCCCTGGCCAAAAATTATATAAAGGTTTTTTTTCAATGGGATCCAAACTACCGGGAGATATGAGAGATCCATAGATTAGAGTAAATAATTCGCCATCAAAATTCTTTCTCGTCCTACAAATACCTATCTTGTTTGGAAGGATTATACATTCATTTGCACATACATGGCATTTAACTTTATTTTCATCAAGTTTATCAAATAATCTAGCTTTCACCTTCATTTTAAATTACCATTGTTTAGAAATTAAATGCTTAATTTCTCTCTAAATATATAATAGATAAGAAATTTTATATTTCTTATAGTTCATAGGTACTTTTTGTAATAAAAATTCAAATTAATTAGTTTCCCTAATTAAATATGACTGAAAATACCAAGGAATATTCTCAAGAAGAGTTAGAATCCTTACTTAAAGAAAAATTAAAAGTATTGAAAGAATTGGAAAAAATTAGTAAGGGTTCTAATTACTTTCAAGAACTTAGTGATATTGCCTTAATTCAACTGCAATTGGAATTATTTGAGGAATCTGAAAAGAATTACTTGCTATGTTTAAAATATTTTCAACTAATGAAAGATAGGTTAGGACAAGCTTCAGTCTATGGGATTTTAGGTATACTTTTTCTTAAAAAAAAAGCCTTTGAGAAATCTGCAGAAAATTATGAACTTGCAAACGAAATAAATAAAGAACTAAAACTAATACCTGAGCAAATTGTTTGTTTAAAGGGGCTTGGAGAAGCTTTATTAAGCAGTGATCAATTAGATCAAGCGTCTGACATATATTTTAGATGTAGCGCGCTTGCATCAGATAATAGTGATATCTATAGTATTTTAGATTGTCTTGAGAAACTTATATCAATATATGAGAGGCAAGGAGATTGGGATGTTGTCCATGAACTCTATGGAAAAACACTAGAATCTTTTTCCGAATTAAACGATAACCAAGGAATGATTATAGCACATTTTAATTTAGGCATCATTAATAGAAATCAAGAAAATTATGAAGAAGCTTTATATCAATTTAAAATGGGAACCAATCTATCGATTGAGTCCAATTTTGTTGAATTAATAATAAAAGGACTAAGTTATGTTGGTGAATGTCTTTTTTACCAAGGAAAAATGAACGAATCGAAAAATCAATATATCAGTGCTCTTCATTTAGCAGAACAAGTAAAATCTAAAAATGCCATTCTACAGATTCAAATACTCTTGAAATCTTTTGGAATGAGTGATAAAGATATCGAGGATGATTTGGAACTCTATCGCAAAAAGAAATAAAAAATTAAATAACAGACTAAACCAAAAACTTTTTTTCCTTGCTCCTTTTTCATACTAGTCATTATGCAATCGCCCTTAAATAAATTAAAAAAGCAATCAGTACCACCTAGTCATAAATTTACGTCAGATTTCGATTCAGTCATTTCTATAGTTGTCTGGAATTCACTTGGATTTTTTTTTGTAGATTTTATTTTGGTTTACATGATAAGTCAAGTTTGGGAGGGTCCAGGATTAGCAATTGGTCTTTATCCTGCATTTTTAACTTCTGGGATGCTTATTAGCTCTCTATTTATTGGTTTTCTGGCAGATCGCGTCTCTAAACAGAAATTAGTTATGATTGGATCGTTCGGACGAGGATTGTCATACTTCGGTCTTTATTCTTCTATAATTCTACAATCACTAATTGGAATTTATGTTTGCTCATTTCTATTAGGTCTTGGTGCAATGCTTTTTTGGGTTCCGTTAGACACCCTTATCTCGGAAAAATCCTCCAAATATCACCGTTCTTCTGCATTCGGACGCAGAAGATTTGCGTTAGGTATCGGTCAAGTAATTGGGGCAATTGTTGGCTTAACTGTTTTTGGATTAGCTAATTTCTTTACTCCTGATAATGCTTTGCTTATTTATATTGCAATCCCTATATTTGGTTTAGCAAATTTCTATGCTGGAATTAGGTTTTTTCGAAATGTTGATGAAGATAAGAAATTTCAATATCCTAGCGAATCTATTGATGAAACTGATGAACACTTTTTGGGATATGGATTCTAAACCCTCAGATTGTTGAAACGCTAGAAGATAAGAAGAAGCAATAATTTTTTTTATAAAAATGATTTTACATAATTCCACTAAAACCCAAATTATGTTAAGGTTCTATGTTGTTCAAGTCTTTCAAGTAAAAATTGATGAAGTAACTCAAATAAAGAGAGGGATTAATTTTATTGAATTACAATATTGTACAAATTTTTATACATATTAATATATAGAACTGAATTATATATTCCATATATTAAATCATAATGCGAAATTCTGGACATTTTAAAACAAGAAAAATACCAGCTTTTATGAATAATCCATAAACGAGATATTAAGTTAATAAAATTTAGAAAATCAATGAATTTAAAGGAGTTAGGATTAAATAATGAATGAAGAAATCAGGATCAAACCGAGAAAGATAAGACAGCTAAAAAAATCAGGTTATCTCGATAAAATCACCCCCTCAATTCCAAAGGATGAGGAAATTCTTAATATTAAATTAGATATTACTGCGATTGATAGAACAATGGGCTATTTCTTCATTCCAATAATTATAGTTGGCATATTAATGATTCAAATTATGATATTTAACTTTTCAATATGGACTGCTGTGATTATAGTGATTGGAATTATAATGACAATTTATTATTTATTTGCATTCACTAGAGGTTATAGGATCAAGATTCTTGTTTTTACAAATAAAGGAATGTATTTATTTGATAGTAGACGTTCAATCACGGGTGTTGAACCAGTGAAATATATCGATTCAAAATTCATTAATTTTCTTGGATGGCCAATTCATTCAAAAAAAAAAAAGTTTTATGTTAATTTAGGTGTAGATTTTCCTATAAAATCTAGTATTGATTCATTGAAATTCATGTATTTTTTATTGCATTATTATTGCAATCCCAAAAAACAAATTAAAAATAGACTCGAAAATCAATCTGTAGTTAATGTAGAAGAGGAATTTCAAAAGATCATCAACAAATCTATATATAAAATCTCTAATGAAAGATATTTAGATGTTTATAAAAAAAATGAGCGCCATTTAATCAAGTACACTAGTTATGAAATTCTAACTTTTGTTATTATGATTTTACTCCTCTTGTTTGTTTATAATCAATTTGAATCTACGGAAGAATGGTACCTGATTATAATATTCGATGCATTCATATTATTAATATGTATTACGATTTTAATCGCTCTTCCTATTACAGTAAGAGACTACAAAAGATCATTTAATAAGATAAGCTTACTTCATGACTGTAATTTTGAAGTATGTTCTGATGGCATTAAAGCAACTTCAAATTCAAAAGAAGTTTGGTTTCCCTTCAAAGATAACCTTATTATTGGTAAATATGAGATTACCGAAAAAGTTTTTATTTCGCGATATGATGTTTATGATGGAGTAGAATTCAAAAAATTCAATGAAAAAAACAGATTGTACCAAGTAGGTCCTGTAGAGGATTATGAGTATTTTTATGACATTGTCATGTATCATTATCTGAAATGGTTAGATCAAAATGATTTAATCCTAAAAGAGGATCAGATCAAAGATAAGTTTTTTTCATCTGATCCATTTAAAGGCGAAATAGCTGAAAAAATCATGCTAAAAGAAGGTATTGATGTTCCAAATATTACTGATATGTCTACGATCTATATCGATTCAGAACAAGCAAATTTTAAATATTCTAAAGAGATCTATAAACGTCATATCCCAAGTGATGAAAAAATTTACTACGTTCATCAACAAGAAACTTCTCCACCCTTTATTAAAAGAAGATTACTTTTAAGTTTAGTTTTTGCTGTTATATTTGGTCTATTAATAGTACTACTTATAGTCTATCTTCAAAGTGAATTCCCTAACGACATTGAAGGATATATTTTATTAATTTATCCTTTAATACCCATTTGGATCACGGGACGTCATATTGTGAGATCAAGTAGAATAATTAAAGAAATTAAAAATCAGGAAGTTATATTCACTGAAAGTAAAATAATATTCAAGCGAAAAGGGTGGTTGTATCCACTATTGTATGACAATATTAGGTCTGTTTATAAAATCTCTGAAAAGAGGAAGAAACGATACTATAAGTATCTAAAGTTCCATGCGAAAAACAAATCAAATGTAATAACTCTTTATGGCATTGGTTTTGATAATCCCATATTAACAATTTTGAATTCTAAATGCACGGTAAAATATTCCACTGTTTAATTTTCTAACTTTTTTTACATTAAAAATGGAGAAGATTCAGTTAAGATTAATTAATTAATTTTATATGAACAAACTTTTTTTATATTCAAAATAGCTTAATAAAACATAGAGCCCAAATATAATGCCAATTTGTCAATATTGTAAACATGAAATTGAAACGGATTGGAAATATTGTCATCACTGTAATAAACCTTTAATAACCAATGTAGATATTGAGTTAAATAAACGCATCCAGCAATCTCATGATGAAAGTCCATTCTATTACTCTGAAGTAGGGAGTGAAGAGGATAATTATGATGTACAATCATATTACGATGAAGAAATTGAAGAAAATTTAAAAAAAATCGAACAAGAATTAACGGAAAAAGAACGAATGGGTGAATCTATTGGAGATCTGTTGCTCAAAAAAGCTAGTTTATTTTATAAAAAGCGAGATATCGAATCTACTTTAAAAAATCTTGAACTTGCATTAAGAAATTTTGGTGAAGATGATGATTTATTAAATATAGCTATATCCCATAATGAAATTGGATTAATACACGAAGAAAGAGGTTATTTTGAACAGGCAATTTATAATTTTAATTCTGCTCTTTCTATTCTAAAACAAATTGATGATCAGCAAAAAGTTATTCAAGTATTAAATAATCTGGGGAATGTCTATTACGAATTAAAAGAGTGGGAAGAAGCATATAATAGATATCAAGCCGCATTAGATATTTCGGAAAAATTCGAATATGAATTAGATTCAGTGAGAACTTCAAGTAATCTTGTTGAAATATTATTTATTTTAAAAGATTATGATAGAATTATTAAAATTTTGAAGAGAAATGAAAGCTTCTTCAAGGAAAATGAGAACATCTATGGGATAATTCAAACGCGTATTAAGTTTGGAAAATTATACTATTATTATGGTGAAGTTTACTATGATCAATCCTATAAATTCTTAAATGAAGCACTTGATCTAATAGAAAGAATCAAAGATCAAATTTCAATTTATGATAAAGCACGCTTAGAGTGG
>DAOUVJ010000056.1 GCA_030667705.1 Promethearchaeota archaeon
AACAAGCCTATTAACCGTAAATGGTAAAATATAAAGGAGTTTAGGCTCTTTTAATATTATTAAACAAAAAATTAAGATTCCTAAACCTGTAGTAGCGTAAGCAACTAGAATAAAAATTGGATTCCAAATATAAAAGAGGTATATGAGTAGAGTTAATGGTCCATTTATTACAGTACCAATAAAAAATATAAGAGCTTCTTTTTTTATCAAA
This sequence comes from Promethearchaeota archaeon, assembly GCA_030667705.1. Lineage (GTDB taxonomy): Archaea > Asgardarchaeota > Lokiarchaeia > Sigyniarchaeales > SOKP01 > SOKP01. The sequence continues at coordinate 212 of DAOUVJ010000056.1, forward strand.
AATGGAGCATTCAACCAAGTTTTTAAGCCCCAATAAAACGATGCACTACCAACAAAGGATATAAAAAACAAACCCCCCAATTCATACAATCCAATCCAATTCACATTTAAATATCCGCCCTCAAATTCAAATCCGACAGCTCCAGGTTGAAAAGCAAGGTAACAATATATAACACCTAAACTAACTGCTATAAGTAAGAAAGGGGAATAATATGTTTCTTTTATCGTATAATTGATCCCAATCGCAAAAAGCACTGCACTAGGAAATAGCATGAGACCACAAATCCGAGCAAGTAAGGTGTTCAAAAAAAGATTTGCCAACAAATCTAAGACAAAGAGCATGCCCATAAAAAAGAGACCTAATCTAATATAAGATAAAGATTTAATTTTCTTAGTTCTCGGTAAAATGTACATTAATAGAGTAGCTATTAGGATATTTGAGCTCGTGAAAATCTCAACGATTACTTCAGGTGTCCAATTTAATACCATTTTTTTTTTCTTTTATTTTATTTAACATTGTTTGTTTGGATTTAAATAAACTTCTCTTAATTATTCCTAACTCAACTTCCATCTCATTAGGAAGAAACACCGAGTAATTTTGAAAGAAAAATTTGGATTAATTAAGAATGAGTAAAACATTCTCAATAATATCCATTGATTGTTTAATTCTTTTATTGAAGAAAACACTGGATTCCACCCAAATCTCTTACCTATCGAAAAATTAAAAGAATTAATTCAAGTTTATTAAGAAATAGTGATATATAAACAAATTAGGACCAAATTTCTACAAAAAAAATTATGATCGGTTTTTCAAATCCAGCTGATCAACTTTTGTATCTTTTAAATCTTCGATTTTATCAATTTCGTCTTTTAGTTCATCATAAAGAGATAAAAAGTCAGGAAATAAGCCAATTGGAGTTTTTTGTAGTTCGCTTTTTATGTCTTCATACTCTTTCTCATCTGGGAACAATTCTTTAAGTTTATTATCAAATTCTCCTACTTGTTTCATGTATTTACTTGATAAAAGTAGAGGTTGCTTTCTACTAGAAATAACGTGAAACGGAAAGTTTGAAAAATATTTCTCAATCAATTCACCTGCTGTTTCATATTTTTCCATATCATGCATGGATTTTTCCAATTGTGTTTTAAATTTAGACTCAAAATCTCGAGTAAATTTCACTACTGAATCTCTTAGTAATTTTTACGATTTAGAAGAGACTAAACCTACTGTTAAATTATCTGATTCATGAACTAATAATATCCCCTTTTGTAAATTTATATCTAAAAGCCCTCCAATGTTCATGACTTCTTCACTCATCAATTGCACTGCATTGATAAAGCCAGTGAATATTTTTTCGGTAATTTTGGATTCTGACCAATCATGATCAAAAAGCGGAAATCCTTGACGATCTTTGACGATTATTCGATAGATTTTAAAAGGTAATATGTAAAGTAATTTTGGTTCTCTCTCTGTAGCGATCATAAAAATAATTAAGCCGATAATCAAACATACATCTGCAATTATAAGCATTAAACCATTGACATAAATAAATAAATAGAAAATACTTGTTATGGGGCAAAAAATGATTATTCCTAAAAAGAAGAAATTAGCTTCTTTTTTAATTAAAAACGGTGCATTTATCCATGTTTTAATACCCCAGTAGAATATATAACCGTCTATATATAGAACTAGACCATCCCCTATTATAGAAAAAAGACCTTGCCATCTTACAGTCATATAATTATTACTATTCACTATTTTCACTACTCCAGGTTGAAAAGCTAAATATATCAATAGTGATGATGCCGCAATACCAATTAATAATCCTAATGACATGTAAGACTCTTTAATGGTATAATTCACTCCCATGATTATAAAGATTGACGATAAAATAACAAAAAACATTGAAACTACCGAAAGAGATTCAATTAAGAATAAAGAACTAACCGCTTCACATATTATAAAAATTCCCATAGAAATGATTCCTAATCTTATGTAGAAAAGAGAGATTATTTTTTTCGTTTTTGGCGAAGTATATGTTACCATCGCTGTTATGAGAATGACTACTCCAGTTAATAGATCAATAAAACCTTCAGGGTTCATATTTAACATAATTATTTCATCCTCCTCAATTCTCTATTTATTACATCCTCGACTTTTTTCCTATCTATTTGATACAGCGATATTTCTTTGGATACTTGGTCGTATTTTAATAGATTTTGGTTGATGAGATTGTTAATTCGATAATATACATCTTCTCTTCTTTCATCAATCTTTTTATAAATATCAGCTTTTTTAATTGGTCCACGTCCGCATAATAGTCCAAGGATCTCTCTATTAATTCGATCTTTCACCAGAAAAAGAACTTTGGCAGTATTCCCATCTTCCTCATAGGGCAAGAAAACCGAATAATTTCCTACTTTTATTTTTTTTATGTAATTAAATTTAATTAACATCTCTAAATGCCATACTAATTGCCCCGAGCTTCCAAGATTTCCATCTCGCTCGGATAATACCTCTTTTCTTAGAATTGAAAAATGAGCACATCCATTGAATTGTATATACTCTAAGATGGTTTTCCTCAATTGATTATCAAGTACCATTTCTCTTGAAAATTTTGTACCTTCAATTAACACGTGGTTATTTATTAAAAAATTAATGATTGAAATTAAACCAGATCGGGGGATTTTTAAAATCTTTTTTGAAACGTTAAACAATCTTTCTATAGTGAGTATCTTATTTTGATTCATCACATCTTCCGCAATGGCGATAACACGCTGTACGTTCGGATTTTCTAAACTTAAGTGTGGAAAAATAATTTTTTCTTTCATGATGTCCCAATCTTTATTAATCTTAGTCCAATTTACCAATTCTTCATTAATATCTGCATCATCTTTAGATTCCAATTCAATATAAATCTTGAAAGGTTTCCAAAAGAGGCTCTAAAAATTTCAGCCTTATGATATGATATCCCTAAAAATATTTCCATAAAATTATTTATCTTAATATAAAAATTGAACCTTAACAAATATAAAGCTATTTCACTTTGAAGCAAAGATTTTATATCATAAATTCCGCTGAATTAAGCATACAAAAAACCCAATCGTATTATTGATATGAGGATACAATCTCTGAGAATACTTAATGTCTGCTCTAAGTATTTTATTATAAACGTCAATTATTCCATCTACTCCGTATTTTCTTGGTATTTTAACAATAGTAAACTCTGATTCATTTTTTAGCACGTCATCTATAACTAATTCGTTTTCTTCTGGCGCAATTGAGCAAGTACTATATAATAGTTGTCCTCCGGGATTTAATGAATTTAAGCCAGTTTTTAATAACTTTCTTTGAATAGTGCTTAATTTGTCGATGTCTTTCATGGTTTTACTTTTCTTTCTACTAGGATCTTGCCTGATTAATCCTTCTCCAGTACAAGGAGCATCTAACAAAATCTTGTCAGCCTTCAAATTCAATTTTGACAGATTAACGGAATCATCATTTATAACAATTGAATTAGAAACACCCATTCTTCGAAGATTAATTTCTAAAGCGGGTATCCTTTTTCTATTTCTTTCTATTAATATTAAATTTCCTTCGTTGTTCATGATTTGTGCCAGGTGGGTTGCTTTCCCCCCTGGAGCTGCGCACATGTCAATCACAACATCACTTGGTTTCGGGTCGAGAATGAATGCAGGTAACATTGGAGCAACACTCTGTATGTAATAAAGTCCTTGAAGATATTCGTGAGTTGATCCTAAATTAAAAGGAGATTTTCCAATTTTAAATCCATTACATATCCAATCAATTGATTCTAACTTAAACCCTTTGCTTTCCATTCTTTTTTTTAGAGTGTTTTTGGCGATTTTAAGCGTGTTTACTCTTATTGAAGGTGTTAATGGTTTTTCATTTGCTTTTAATAATTGAATAGTTTGATCTTCTCCTAAAAATTGAAAATATCTTTCAATCATATAGGGTAGATAGCCGTATTGTTCTGCGAGTTTGTGAATAAGCTTAATATTCAGAGATATAAAAAATCAACTCAATATTTACATTAACACCTTTTTGGTGTTTATTATTTTTTCTTATTAATACATATATAAATTTAGTAACTGATTATATTGAAATTGAAATATATAAAAAGATCAATCATATAGAAAAATGTATGAAGTAGAAATTAAAGTCAAGATTCAAGATCTTGAAGGATTAAGAGATACAATCCGATTTAATGGAGGCTCATATAAGATCAGTCTTCTTCATGAAGACACTTATTTTAACATGCCTAAAGAATTGAGAGATTTCAAGAATACTGATGAAGCAATTCGACTTAGGAAATCAGAAGAATTTGATAAAAATAATAATGATTTTTCACTCAACTCCAAATGCTATTTGACCTATAAAGGAAAAAAAATAGATTCTAGTACAAAAACTCGACAAGAGATTGAAGTAAAAGTTGATAATTTAGATAACATGAAAGATATCTTGAAAGTGCTTGGTTTCCAAGAGGTTTTATTAATTCACAAAGAAAGAGAATTATTTGAGCTTCTTTATCAAGATGAGAAAATTGAAATTTTATTAGATTACATCCCACTATTAAATCAATATTTTATGGAATTGGAGATGGTTGTTTCTTCACCTCAAGATATTGATGAAGCTCGAGGAATTTTATTCAAACTCTTAGAAATCTTTAACGTTAATAAGGATGAATCCATTAGAAAATCGTATCTTGAATTAATAGTCGAGAATCAAAGAAATAAAATAAAAAAGGATTGAATAGTTAGAAAAAGAATTATTGATTATGAATAACCGCTTGGGTTAATATCTTGCTCATTTAACAATCCATCAATCAATTCTAATTCTTTATCTAACCCTTCTTTACATGTTTTTATATTAAAATTTTTATATATGAGTTGAACTTGGTCTATTTGTATTAAATTAATCTTACTACAAATCTTTTGGACGAGATCTAAATATTCATAATAATCCGAGCCATTTTTAACTTGAGTTGCCATAATATTTTTCTAACTCCTTTATCATTATTCATATTCTTTAATTAAACAATAAAAGAGTCACCTAATAAAAGAACGGGAGTCCAGTATTATTTCTATAGATATTAAATAGAATAAGAAATAATTTGATAATTCTTTAAATTTCGATTTTTACTTCTCCTAGGATTTCTCTACTTACTTCTTTCTTGCTATTAGCAAAGAATAAGTTTTAAAAAAGATTCGCTGTTTTGAATAAGTAATTTGATTGATTTTTTTACAAGTAATTTTTACTGGATAGACTTTACCATTGCGCTATTGATTTTTGTAATAGTAGTCCTATTGTATAAATTTAAAAAGATTGACAAGTATTTTTGGTACTTATATTGGTTGGGTGTCTTGATAGGATTAACCTGGGAACTCCCAATGTCAATTGCAAATGAAATAGGAATCTATCCCCCAGCACATTTCATTATTCCATTACCTACTCATTTCTCAGTTATAGTAATAACGCACTGTCTTTGGGATGGTGGTTTATTTTTATTTGGAGCATGGTTAGTGTTGAAAATTTGTAGGAAGCCACAATTTGAGAAATTCAGATTTCAAGAATTAATGGTAATGCTCATTTGGGGTCAATTATCCGAATTATCGGTGGAACTTATCAGTACGTTTAGCAATGCTTGGGAATTTATTGAATACTGGTGGAATCCCGTCTTGTTTGTATTCAATGGGAACGATATCACCTTATTGCCTCAATTAATATGGTTTATTGCTCCAATAGTTTTTTACATTATAGCTATAAAAACCAAGAAGAAAATAGCAGATAAGAACTAAAATTATATTTTAATATCGAAATAGTTTTAATTCTTTTCATATTCAGTTTTATTATGAAGTTCTCAAAACCAATAACAGATATTATTAGGGAACGCACGTCATGGAGAACGTATTATCCTGAATTACTTAAAGACGATGTCAAGGGAGAAATAGAGAATATATTGAAACAGGACTCCCTCGTTAGTCCATTTAGTTCTAAAACGGGAAATTGTCGATTTGAGCTAGTGAGTGTTCTTGAATTTGACCCTGATGAACAAAAACAACTTGGAACCTATGGAATGATATCAGGAGCACAAGAATTTATTGTTGGGGCATCAGAAAAATCGGAATATAACAAAGTAAATTTTGGATATTTAATGGAATTGATCATACTTAAAGCAACAGATTTAGGTCTAGGTACTTGCTGGCTTGGTGGAACGTTTAATCGAACTATTTTTTCCAAAAAAGTTAAATGCAAAGAAGAAGAGGTTATTCCTGCAATCACTCCAATTGGGACCCCTGCTAAAAGAAGATCCAGAGAAAAAATTATCCGAAGGATGATTCAAGCAAAGAAAAGAAAACCATGGGAGGAAATATTTTTCAATACAAATTTTCAAAATCCTCTATCTAATGAAAATCTTAACGAATATTCTACAATTTTAGAAATGGTTCGCTTAGGACCCTCTGCAGGAAATAAACAGCCTTGGAGAATCATAAAAGAAGAAAATAGAAATGTATTTCATTTTTATGTTAAATATCCGGAAGGAAAGTTAGCAGCGAATTATAGACCATTTGTTAAACTTGATATGGGAATAGCAACATGTCATTTTGATTTAACTGCTAAAGAATATGGAATAAAAGGAGGATGGCATTTTACAAAACCAGATATTCCACTACCCGAAAATTTAGATTATATCACTACTTGGAAAAGTGAATAAATTTTTCACTCTTTATCTTTTTTCAAATCTGTAAATTCACCATCCATGATCCGTGCAAGATAACGTCTTCCTTTAAGAATCCACATGATTTGGTGCCCTTGTCTTGCTTTTTTTCCCCATTCTGACTTCTTATTATGATTCTGTTGGATGAATCTATATCCAGAGAAATCAATAAATTTGATCCCGCTCGAGAATTTCTTGACAGGATATTCAGTTTCATCAATTGTTACATTTTTCTTCTTATTAAAAATCGCTTCATATATTTTCAGGCCATTAGATTTTAAATCGCCCAATTTAAATTCATTCAATCGAATCCCCATATGTTTATAATAGATTAAATTTGATAATCATGAATATTAAATCTGTTACTCTGAGATCATTTGGAGGAATTCATTTTCTGTAATAATTTTCGTGCCTTGTTCTTGAGCTTTTAAATATTTTGAAGTAGGTGTGGTTTCGTTGGTGATTAAATAACTTAGATTTTTTACAACGCTTTTTTTTGGTTCTCCACCAAGTTTTAAAACAAGATCTTCCGCTTCGGAACGTGAAATTTCGTTGAGTTTACCAGTGAAACAGAAGGTTAAACCGTTTAACTTTCCATCTTGTACTGATTTTTTTATAGAGATTTTATTAGTATTTAGAACTTCAAGCATTTGTGGATAGAATTTATTGATTCCATTAAGGAGATTTTCAGCTGTTATTTCTGCATATCCATCTATCATTGCTAATTGTCCTATGTTCGTACTTTTGATTTTTTCAAGTGTATCATATCCCGCATCAATAACTTTCTTTACGGATAATTCAGCTATATTTTCAATATTAAAACCCCCAATAAATTTTGCTAATGATATTTCTTTTACAGCAAATAAGTTATTTAACGCCTTTTTAGCAGAAGTTTCCTTAACACCTTCAAATTGGGTTAAATCTGATACATTAAGTTGATATAAGTCAGCAATTTGTTCGACTTTACCTGTTTTAAAAAGTGGTTGTAGTAACAGTTTCTCACTGAAATGTTTAACACCAAGAATACGAATCCATCTTACTAAGCGTTGAAAATTTCTTTTGGGGCATTCTTCATTAGGACAGTATAAACGAGTCCCCTCGTTTATTAACTCAGTATTGCATTCCTCACACATGTTGGGAATAACTATATCCTTTGCGCCTTGAGGAATTTTCACAACTCGTTCAATTTTAGGAATTATATCTCCTCGTTTAGTGACAATTACTTCTGCACCAATTTTTATTCCCATATCTTTTATGAGATTAGGATTAGCTAAACTAGCTCTACTTACTGTAGTACCCATCAATCGAACTGGTTCAATGATAGCAACAGGAGTATAATTATGACCACTAATGGTCCATTCGACGTTAATTAAAGTACTTTCAATTTCTTCTGCTTGAAATTTGAATGCTACTTGTTTTATGGGTTTAGCGCGTTTCATATCTTCTAAATCAATATCTTTACATTTTATTACAAGCCCATCAATACCATATTCTAATGAATCTCGAAGATTATTCATTACATCTTCTCGAATATCAATTACTTCTTGTATTGTTTTAACAGTTTTAGTTTTAATGGTAGGTAAATTTTCACTTTTCATCCAATTTAATTTCTGTATCTCGTTAATAAAACTTACATCATCCGATAAACTAATAGCATCATAGAATATTAAATTAAGATCCTCACATCCTATTCCATCTTTACGTCTAACTAAACCTGCAGCAGTATTCCTACAATTTTGTTTATCACTATATTTTTTCTCGAAAAGATCATGAAAAAGTACTACTTCTGCACGGATTCCCCCTGTAAATCTCGTGGATAATCTTGGGACAAATCCCTTCATTTTCATTACATTAATTGACACGTCATCTCCTACAATTCCATTACCTCGAGTTACTCCACACTGAAAAACACCACTCTTATATTGAAGCTCAAGACTTATCCCATCAAGTTTATACTGAATTAAAAAAGTATTATAACCACGATCTTCTGCCCATTTTTTGAATTCATTTGGAGTTGATACTTTGCCTTGGGAACCCATAGGGATGACGTGTTCCGTTTTAGTAAATATTTCAGAAGAATCTGCTCCCACAGTAAATAAAATGGGGTTATTGGGGTCAAGTATTCTGAGTTCATTTTCTAATTCATCGTATTTCGCATCTGTAATTTCTGGTGCAGCATTATAATATAAATCTCTATGCTTTTCTATCTGCTGAACAAGGAGATTAATTTTTTCCTTATTTAATTGCTTTTCCAATTGCTTTGCTTCTGATTCGATGGATTCAGTGGATTTGTTCTGTTCGGGATTTAATAAATCATCTAAATTATTTTGTCTTTTTGACATAATTATGAAAATTGCTTATAATTATATATAACTATTATTATTCTGAATAATTTAAAATATCCGTCTTTATAGATTTATTATAAAATAGGTCTAGATTAGAGTTTCAATGGTTTAAAACCTTTTAATCCATCAGGTAATTTCTCAATGATATTTCCTGAAAGATTAAATACTTTTAAATTTCTAAGTAAATTAATTGATTGAGGTATCCTTTTAATAACGTTGTTGTTATCACCTCGTAAATCAAAATATTCAAGATTCTTTAAAAATTCTATATTCTCAGGAATTATTCCAATTTGGTTAAAGGACAAATTCAAAATTTTCAGACTGTTTAAGTTTATTATACATTTAGGAATTTGAGTGATATTTTGTCTAACTAAGTGTAATTCTTCAAGACGTTTTAAATCACATAATTGATGTGGAATTAATCCTACCTTAATCAATTCATTTGCAATATAAAGTCCTATAACATGACCCAGTTCATCAATTTTGTAACAATAGGCTTTTTTTAAGCGTGGTTTTTCAAATCTCTTAATTAAATCTAGTGCCATACCGGACATTATCTCTATTAATGCTAATATTGGTGCTTCTGAAAGAACTACTCCATTCTTAATAAATTTATTGAATGTATTCTTAATATTTGCGATCTTCCAGACCCAATCGGGTAAAATATCTACACTATTGTTTGTGAATGTTAACTGATTGAGATCTGGGAAATTAAGTTCATGAATGAGTTTTGTTTTTAGCGTACAGTGATCGATGATGAGCGATTTAAGATTTGGTAAAGAATTTATTGAGAGAGGAATATGAGTTAGCTCTTTCAAGGTTAGTTTAGTAATATGACCATTGGAACTAGCATTTACTCGAGACAACCCTTTATTACTAATGCTTGTATTTTCTTTTATTAGTTCTAATCTATAATCCTCTTTGATATCAAATTTTTTCCTAAATTCATCCAGTTCACTCAAAAATTTATGAGCTTCTAAAAAATCTACATCTATAATAAATTTCATATCTAGATATTGAAGATTATATATCTGAGTTAATTTCTTAATAGTTTTATCCTTTAAATCATTTAAGGAAGGTTGAGTATCTGTCTCAAATAAATCAAGTAAAGGCTTAAAAAAAAGAACGGAATTTTCATTTTCTATTGCCCAAAGAATAGGAATTATTTCTAGATTTGAGAATTTTTGCATCAATATTTGAGCTGCTGATACCCTAACTAAAGGAGACTCATCTGAAATTAAACTTTTTTCAAGCAATTCAAACGATTTACTTGTTTTAAGATTTAAATAACCTATTGCTTCAATTGCGCTAACTCTATTATCATTATCAATACTTTCACTAATAATTGATTCTAAGAGGTTTACTGTTTCTTCTTTGGTTATAAGTCCATTGTTAAAATCGATACAAATCTTCTCTGGAGTGATTCCTCTCTTCATTTTATTTAAGGCCTTCAATTTTCCCCCTTATTAAAATTCTCATGCATACTTTTACATCTATTTAGCCACAATTCCGTATATTCTTCATCATCAATTATTCTATCCTTAAGATCAGAGATATTGAATATTCCTTCGACTTCACACCATCTTACGCATATTCCGTAAAGCTCCCAATCCAATTCTTCATCTTCCCATTCTACACGCACTTTTTTTTCACCTCTTTGCCACATTATAAATGCTCGATGATGTCCATCTGTTGCTACATGTTTGTTGTTTAAAATTTTAATAGGAATAGGTTCAAAGGAATTAAGAACCTTTGATTCAAGTTTCTTAATTGATGATTCAAGTTTATTTTTATTTAAATATAGTTGACTTGGTTGGATCTTATCAAGTTCTAAAAGAAAACTCTTACTCATAATTATATCAATAGATCCGTGATTTATTTTACACTCTCTCTAACTATTTCATGATGACACACTGAAAAAGGATTATTAAAATTGTTGATAATTTCAACATCTTTCATTACTTTAACATGAGATGATAAGAGAATTAATTTATCTTCGATACCTTTCAAGCGAGCATTATCTCCTACAACACAATTATCGGAGATTATAGCTTTTTCAATTTCTACATGTTTTGAAATGTAAGTTTCATTGTAGATGACAGAATTTTTTAAAACAGTATTATTATCAATAAATACATTATCTCCAATAATCGCATTTGGACCAATAATGCAATTCTGCCTAATGACAGTCTTTTCTCCGATAACACAAGGAGGAATAATTTTTGATGTTGGATTGATTTGGGCACTATGATCAATAAGGCTTTTATGGACCCCATTAAAATTTTGAATCAGATCATTCATAAGAGAAATATTTCCCTGCAATAAATCGTAAGGTTTTCCAACATCTTTCCATATCCCTTCAATTGGATAGTGATAAACCTCATGCTCTTCAGCGATTCTAGGAAAAACATCTCTTTCAATTGAGACTTTTTTATTTGAGGGAATATAGGAAAAAACTTCTGGTTCAAGTAAGTATACTCCTGAATTTATTGGCATTGGTACAGGACCTCCTGGAGGGGGTCTATATTCTTCTTTTTCTAAAAATTTCTCAATCTTATTTGTATTTTGATTTGCTATAATAACACCATATCGAGAAGGATCTTCCACTATTTTACTTGCAATCGTCCCAAAAGCTTTTGATTTGTCATGAAATTGAAGCATCTTGCTAAAATCAAAATTTAAGATGACATCACCATTAAGCATGAAAAAATTTTCATCCTTCAAGAAAGATTCTGCTAATTTTATAGCACCAGCTGTTCCTGCGGGGAAAGTTTCGTCAGTATAAGAGATCTTTATTCCTAGTTTTTCGCCATTTTTAAAATAATCTTTAATTACATCAGCCATAACACTTACTGCTAGTACAATTTCATTTACACCAGCAGCTTTTAATAATAAGATTTGTCGTTCAATAACAGGTTTGTTGCATATAGGAATTAACGTTTTAGGAATAGTACATGTCAATGGACGTAATCTTGTACCCCAACCACCAGATAAAATTATAGCTTTAGGCATAATCAGTCACTTATTGGAATGGAATTTAATAATCATCTATTTTATAAAAAGAATCTAATCAATAATTAAAACTTAATCTACCGTTGCAATTGAAACATCTATATTCTTTTTTCCTATAAACAAAATTTCAATTTTTGATTTCTCCAGTATTTGAGACCGTTAATTCATCATAATCTATTTTTGCAAATTGGATTACTGAAGAACCTAATAACGAGAACTTTTTATCGCTCCAGAATGAAATATAGCTTTTAAACGTTTTATGATTCGCGATTTCATTCTTTAGATTCTAAATCTATATTTTTTTGATTAATTTTGGGTTCATAAATGGTTTCATATCTTACTTTTCGAACGTCTGTAGCTAATAATATGATTATTACAGTGAGTATTTCTAAAATAGCGAATGTTACATAAAGAGATACAATTCCTATAGCTACTGCGATGGGACCTGATACTAAACTACCCAAAGGTATAACAGCCCAAGCTAATGATACAACTATTGACATGACTTTTCCTTGTTTTTCTGGAGGTACGTGTAGTTGAATTATAGTCAGAAAATTGGTATTAATCAATGGAACCATTCCAGCTCTGATCATCCCTCCAATACCAATCAAAATGAAATTGCCAGTAGGAGAATATGCAGAAAGAATATACCCTATCACAGAAATCGAAATACAGCTTGATATCACCATTACTCTATTTTTCCAATCTTTTTTAGAAGATGCTACTATTGCACCAATAATCATACCAATCTGCATTAATACCATAACTATAGCTAGATCACTTGCGTCTCCTGAATGATTGGATTCAATAAATAATGGTAATAGAGTTCCAAACGGTTGTCCTAAGAAATTTATCACAGATATTAATATTAATAAAATAACCAGCCCAGGAACTTGTTTGAGTCCATCCAATCCCAATTTGAAGTCTTCCAAAAATGAAAATTGTTTTTCTTCTATTTTATCTTTGATTATTGAAGGGATTTTTACGATAAGGAGAGGAATAATCGCAATTGCAAATGTTAAAATATCAAACCAAAGAATTATCTCAATTGGTATATAGGCTAATAAAATAGCTGCAATAACAGGTCCAGCAATATGTACAATTCCATTAAATAAATAATCTACAGCATTCATTCTACTTAATTTCTCTTTTGGTACCATTATTGGAATGATTGCTTTAACAGTTGGAAAATGAAAAGCTTGACAGACGCCTCGAAGACTATTAATTAAAATAATAGGGATAACAGCTTCTATTCCAAGGAAAAATAGCATTATAATCCAGAAAGTTATAAGAGCTTGACAAAAATCAGCAACAGCTATAATAATCTTTCTATTCCACTTATCTATAAAAACACCAAAAATTGGGGTCAAAACAATTAAAGGCATCATCCCCATAAAATTCGCGATGCCAAGCAAGACGGCATTTCCTGTTACTACTGTAATCCACCATACTATAACAAAATGAATAATGGATGATCCCAGAATTGAAAATAATTGACCGATCCAAAAAAATAAATATCGAGAAAATGTTTCATTTGTCGCTATTGAATCCATAATTATTACAAAAATAATCGGTAATAAGAATAAAAATTAGTTTTACTATTTCTAGTTTTCGAGCTTGAAGTATTAATATGATCTTATAAATCTCGAGTTATTTTTTGGGAATATAAGAATTCACCGGGGACAATTCCTTTTTCCTCTGCCATCTTGTAAAATAACAACTGTAAAATCACTATCTCATATAAAGGGGCTAAAAAGGGGTCTTTTATATTATGAGTATAGAGAATTATTTTTGGATTTTTATGAATTTTCTCTAATTCATTGTTGAGTTTTTGATTAGTGATATGCAATAATTTACCAAAAGTCCATTTAGAGGTTAATTTCTTGATAAAATTTCCATTACGTTCAAGATTTTTATCGTCTGAGGTGAGCATGATGAGTTTTGATTTATCATTCAAACATTCGATACCCCCATGGCGAAATGTTGAGATTGGAGTTGCTTCTGAATAGGATCTTACGATTTCTTTAAAATTCAATGCGGCTTGATGAGCTGTGACCATCGAGGAACCTCTTGCAAGTATTTCTAAAAACTCTATCTTTTTTCCGAATTTAGGGAGCATTGTTTCCCATATATATTTGATTTTTTGCTTATCATTTAGTAAATCTTCGATTTCTTTAATTAAATTTCGAACTTCTTGAATGTCTTCTTCCTTAGTAAAGAATTCTCCTATGATTGTTTTTGACATAACGTACAATATCAATAATGTACAAAGGTATGTTTTAGAAGTAACTGTGGTTTCTTCAATGTTCATGAATATTTGCAATTCTGTCATGTATGCTAGATAGCTATCTGGATTATTTGTAATTCCAATTGTTAATGGTTTTACATCGATATCATTGATATTTTTCAATAATTCCCTAATTTCTCCCGATTCTCCTGATTGAGATATTATAACAATTCCTGTATCCTTAAAAGAATCTTGTCTCGTCTTTGGGAAAGTATTAAATAAAAATTCTCCAGCCTCGCGGATTTCAATGGTTATTCCATATTGATTTAGTAAATAATATGGTAGATAAGATACAATGTAGCTAGACCCAATTCCAGTGAAAATTAACTTTGAAATACCGCCTCTTTTAATAAAATCTTTAACTTTCAAGAATTGGGGCTTACTCTCAGACAGTATGTGTTCAAAAGTGCTTTTAAGAGCATCTGGTTGGGAATAAATCTCCGAGAGAAAGACATTATTTGCTTTATTCATAAATTATTATAAAAAGAAATAAAAGATAAAATTAATTTAAAGAACACAGAAAAGGAATAATATTAGAGTAAATAAAATGGCGTGCATGCATGGTCTTGATGATAACAATTGTCCAATTTGTCGAATGTCTAGTTCCACCTTCCCGATAAATCCCATTAATAAACCAAGTTTGAATAAAAATGCTTTAAATTCTTTTAATCATTTATTCAAGAATAAACTCTCTGGAAACATGGACTTTGAAGATGATATTACAGTAATCAAAAGCAATATCCGACCTAATTTAATTAATGATTTACCTAAACCTAATTTAATAAATTCTATCCCCACTTTCGAAAATAGTCTTTTTCTTGAAAGAATTAATGATTTAAGTATTGAAAAACCCAATGATTTAGGAATATCTAAGAAAATCTTATTGGAAAATCCAGAATTGAATTTGGAAGAAGAATAGATCCATCTACTTCTTAGATAATAATTTCTCAAGATAGTCTTAAAAAGGTTAGAATCATATTTTGAGATATATTTTACATTAATTATGAAAAAGTGATTTAAATGGATGCACAAATGGAAATTTATTGGTTAGGTCATGCGAGTTTTAAAATTAAGATGTTTAGTGGTCGAATTATATATCTAGACCCATATAAAGTAAGTAAAGATGAAGAAAAGGCCGATATCATTGTTTCATCTCATTCACACGGGGATCATTTCTCAAAATCGGATATCAAAAAATTGTGGAAAGAAGAAACAATTTTACTAGGTCCAGAGAGTATCGCAAATAGTTTAAAAGATTTTAATGGACAATCTCTAAAGATTGGGGAAAAATTTGCCTACAAAGATTTCTCGATTGAATTATTTCCAGCGTATACAATAAAGAAACCAACTCATCCTAAAAGTAATGGTTGGACGGGAACGATTATAGAATCAGCAGGTAAGAGCATTTATCATGCGGGAGATACAGAAAGAATTCCTGAGATGAAAACTTTAGCAGATAGAAAAATAACCGTTGCTTTGCTTCCTTGTGGAGGAACGTATACAATGGATTTTGAAGAAGCTACGGATTCTGCAATGGACATTCAACCAGAAATCGTAGTTCCAATGCATAATTGGGGTAAAGATTTAAAGGAATTTGAAGAAATCATGAATAAAAAAAATCCTAAGATAAAAGTAGAGATATTAGAGAATAAAACATTAACCATATAATTAAGATTTATTTTAAATTTTTTTACAATTTTATCAATATATAAGATTAAAAACCAGAAGTAACATATTCAAATTAATTATATTATGAATTGGTTAATATGGAAATTGATGAAGAACTTAAGGATAATACACTTGTAGCATATATTTCGATGGAGATCGGGATTGATTCAAGCATTCCAACTTATAGTGGAGGTTTAGGGGTTTTATCTGGTGATACCGTTAGGTCTGCGGCAGATTTGGAAATTCCGATGGTTGCTGTATGCCTTTGTTATAGTTCTGGTTATTTCTACCAGTTGTTCAATGAAAAAGGTGAGCAAAAGGAAAAAGAAATTGAATGGAATTATTTTTACGAATTTGAAAAAATATCAAAACCAATCACTATTAAGATTGAAGATAAGGAAGTTTTAGTAACTGCTTGGCTTTATAAAGTGATTGGTCAATCAGGTCATACCATCCCTATTTATCTCCTTACCACTGATGTTGAAGATAATGAAGATTGGATGAAACAAATGACAGGCTCTTTATATGATTCTACATCAAGATGGAATCGAATTGTCCAAGAGCAAATTTTAGGTATTGGAGCAGTTAAATTGTTGAAATCACAGGGATATAAAAACCTTGAAGTTTATCATCTTAATGAGGGGCATGGTTCCTTTTCTATAGTGGAACTTTTTAACAACCTTAGAGATTTGGAAAAAGTAAAAGAAAGTGTAGTATTCACAACACATACTCCCGTTCCTGCGGGACATGATAAATTTGATCAAAAATTAGTGGATAAAGTATTTGAAAACAGGTTTCCCCCTGAATTGAGAAAACTTGCCGATGATAATGGATCTCTCAATATGACTTTCTTAGGAATGAACGTTTCTCGTTATCAAAACGGTGTGGCAAAAAAACACGGTGAAATCTCTCGAAAAATGTTCCCAAATAACAACATAGACTATATTACAAATGGGGTACATTTACCTTTTTGGATTTCAAAACCAATAAGGAAAATGTTTGAAAGAAAGTGGCCAAATTGGAAATCAAACCCACACTTACTCCAAAATGCTATTGAATTAGATGATCTGGAACTTTTTGATGCTCATATAGAAAACAAATTTAATTTAATTAATTATCAGAAAGGAAATAGTTGGAATCTATTAGATGAGGAATTGATCACCTTTGGATTCGCTCGAAGGTTCGCTACTTATAAGAGAG
>DAOUVJ010000144.1 GCA_030667705.1 Promethearchaeota archaeon
AAGATTTCAATTGATTCATGATTTCTTTTAAAATGATATGGATCTTTTCTAAACACATGCCCTCTTTCACACCTTAGCTGTAATGGAGTTTTTGCATTTTTTTATTCTTCAAGTAATTCACAATTAAACATCTTCGCAATTTCTTGATATTCTTCAGTTGATCCTTTTTTGTTTCCAGCGCATTCAGGGCACCAATTATTCATGTATATTGAATTAGGGGTAGTTATCCATTCATGTCCGCATTCACATAAGAGGGTGACTTCCTTCTTTGCAGCAAAATAAGGAGTTAATAGAATTCCCCCTTTTTCTTCGACATAGTTTCTGAATTTCTTAGCATGTTCATTTTCATAAATTGAAAATTGTCGATAATCAAATTTTGGAATGGTCCCTAGAGATTTCCCCGATTTTCTTTCATATTCCTTTATTATATATTCATGCAATTTATCATAGGGCACAATTTCATCGTCGGGTATTTGGAGGAGTGTCACTCCATTTTCTTCGCATTTTTCTAACTTGTAAGCATCTTCTTTTTGTATTTTCTTTATATCCTCATCAGTAAGCCCAAATGCTTTCTTACGGTGTTGAATTCCTTGATATTCTCCCGCTACGGCTATATATTTATTATACATATCAAGTTCCATTTGGTTTCCGTTTTTATTAACAAGCCAAGGAGGATAACTTTTTGGAAATGGTCGTTTGAAAATGTGTTCAAATAATTGTCTGCATATTGCTTCACCGACATAGATGTGGCACTCTGGGCACCATGTATTACTGTATACGAGACTATTGTATGTAGTTGAAAATTTGTGTCCTTCTGCACATTCAAGTTGAATTTTAGATTTCGCATTTTTAATGGTCGTAGAAAGGCACTTTCCTCCCTTTTTCTTAGCAATTTCTTTTACAGTGTCAATTGATATATGCGTTTGAGTTCGAATAAATTCTTCATAGTTCTCATCAGGAAACATTTTTTGCAAGAAATTTCGTGCTGCAGTATCACTAATGAGGAGCCACTCTTGGATATCATATGCGTTGTACACGTTCTTGTTATTAAGAATTTTTTCTCGAATTACTTTATTTAAAACATCTTCCTCCATTATTTTAGAAATTAATTTGATATAATTTGAAAGAGTCTTTAGTTGGTCTTTATTTTCCAGCTTTTCTTTCTTCTCAGCTAAAAAATTTAAGAATGTTTTGGTTGGTTTGAAATTTTTAATCCAATTCCTTGATTTATTGAATTCAGTGATAACTTGGTTTATAAAATCATTATTATGAGTATAGTATAAAAATTGTTCAAACAATTCAGAATTTTGAGAAGAAGCATCAATCATTTGATTTTTATTTATACTAAAGTTTTTTAACTCCTCATGCAAATCCTCATCTTGTCAATGGTTCTCAATTTTGATAAGACTCATTATTCCTGATTTAGTAAACTTTTGAGTTAACCCTTCTCCATGAAATTCGTGATATGCGGAAAATACATCAAATGCGGTTATTTTCGCTCTCTTAACTTCTCTACTTTCTAGATTTAAACCAATAAGACATCTACACGTTCCAACATTTAAGATTTCATCAAATTTCTGCTTGATGTCATGTAATCTCCTTTCTCGCGTGTTTTCTGGGGAATTTAGCAAATCATTGCTCCTCAAAATGCCTTTTTGCCAATCATTCAAGTAATTTCTAAGTGATTTAGAAAGTGGTCTAAGTTTTTGATGATCATTGAGGATTTCGGAATGTGTTCGAAGGTGCTTGAGGAGTCGAGTGTATTGATTGATGATTTCTTTCATCCCATCTTTTATTGCTTTACTTATTTTATTGAGATTCGCATCATCCCCTTTTTTCAAAGCTTTTTTCTGTTTTCTGGTTAACTGCTTGAGATATCCATTGGAAATCCCGTCCATGTAACGGGAAACTATGGGTGCCCCTCTTCCACTTGTGATGCAGTAGATCCATCCTCTTACGAAGGTTTCTAATTCTTGAGGGAATTTTGTACGTATTTCCTCAAGTAATTTACTTGATGGGAGTGCTGACTTGTCAAAAAAACAAGCTAAGGTGGCGTCCGTGAAATTTCCAATCATTTCATCCACATAGACTAAGGAGAGATGATGTTTCTTACATTTGGGATGCTTTCCAAATCCAAAGAACCTGAATTTAAGCGGTTTTACCCGTGTCATGTACTCACATCCAAAAAGAGGGCAAATTGCAATCCGATCTTCACCAACCGTTTTTCGTGATACTCCAATGTCCTCATTCATGATAACAATCTCTCCTCTCGACGTTTTATTGAACTTACATTCTTCACGCTTGATACTTCTCCTATTAAATCCTTAAGTTCTTTCTCTAAATTACCATAATTTAATTCAAGTTCATCATAAAACGTGTAAAACTCCGCATTCAAGCACTTTTTCACAAAAATAGTGTTTTTACTTAGTATTACGATAAATTTAAGAAATTTAGGATGGTCATGAATGCTTCCCTCTGAAAAAAAGTGAATCAAGTTGGAAATTTTTTCAGTAACATTTGAAAGTTTGGTAAGTCTTGTTGGATTCTTATCAAAATGTAGATAATATCTCTCTTGTTCAATCGTGCTGTCATCTCTCTTAAGACTTTTTAGCAAGGATATGAATTTATGAGACAATGATTCAATCTTTTGTTTTTGGGTATAAAACGTGTTATTAGTGTAACTCTTGTTCGGATCATAATTAGAAGGAACATTAGATTGAAATCTAAATTGGATTACTTCTGCTTTGTAATTGAAAAAGGTTCGGAGTTGTCGAGACAATTCCTTTATCTTTCTTACGCCTTCGATTTCATAGATATCATTAAAAAGGGCATCAAGTTCTGATTCTGTATAAAAATCAATATAATCTGTCATAAGTTATTATTCAACCTAGTTTATAATCCAATTATTGTAGTTCTTTTTAAAGAACAAAAATAGATGAGTTAAAAAATTCAGTGATGAGAAGCAAAAAGGATACTTGAACTTCCAGATATTCCAAAAGAAGTAATAGATAACTAATAATATTTTTCTCTAATAAACTGAACTAGTGTTAATACAATATTTCAATATTACATTAGTTTAAATAATCCCTTTAAGAATGATCTAAAAGAGATGGTTACATCATGAAAAATATCAGTAAAAGTATTCTTCATTGTCCCCGATGTAAGGGATTCAAGGTCTGGGAACTTGACTCAAATATTTTTTGCCCGCATTGTGAACTCACGTTTAATAAGACTGTTCTAAAATGCTTGAGTGATGATCTCATCTTAGCTATTGAGGAATTGGAAGGAATCCTCCATCCTTTTAAAGAGAATGGATTTAATCTTAAACTACTCACGTGATAATTTTTGTCTACATTACTATCTTTAATTTTAATTGACTATCATTTTAGAGAATTAAAGAAGGAAATAAATTTTAACCAATCTATGTTTTTGTGCGAACAAAACGGTCGAAAATCAATTTAATAATCATTAAATTTTTACCAAACTTACCACTCTTTTTTTATTAAATGATTAACTTATATTTTAATAAGTAGAATGGTTAAATTTTAAGTATAAAATTAATTTTTGTGTGAGGAGCGTGCCCCGAATATTAGAATATTCCATCATTGGATTAGAAGATTATTTAATAAGTTTTGAATCGTTTTGCACTCTATGTGACATTCAAAAATACTGTAAATTTGGAAAAGAAAATCCTTTTACTATTTCGATAAATTGCGGTGATTTAAACAGGGCAAAAGAAAAAATCAAGTTTGATCAACTTCAAAAATTACAGAAGGCGGTAGATGTATCAGTAACTTATGAAGAATTAATAAAGAAAGTAAAGATCAATTTGCAGAATATATTTAGCCAAATTTGGAAAGACAAGATAAAAGCTCATACTGAAGAAATCCGATGTTTAGATTCAAGAAAGGTGGATCCCATGTTAGTTGGTCAGCAAGGGCAAGATTGGTGGCAAGATTTCAACGCCACGATAAAAGAGGTCAATAAAGAGTGTGAAAAAATAAGCTAAAATCCTTCTTAAAAAGATAAAGGAATGATTTTCTCTTTTTTCTCTTACCTTTTATATATTCTTATAGAAATAAGGTAAAGAGTAGCTTATCAAATATTGATCATCATGATTTATGACATTTTTGACTTTATAATTAGCTATATTCCTTTAATTTTTATCTTTCTAAAGTATACATTTGTAATAGTTCTATTTATAATTGGATTGTTGATCCTTCTTAGACTTCGGGGCATTTACCTTCATCAGAGAATAAAAGATCCTGGAAATTCGAATAAAGTTATGAAAAACGTCAAACTTGTTTTAGGATGTACCTATATAATTTTGGCATTTGGGATTCTTTTTAATTATTTAACATATTTTTTAATATGGTTGTGTCAGGATTTTAATGGATTACTCTTGATCTTTTTAAATTATGTTGTATCAATATTACCAATTGAAATTTTAATAGAAATGGCTATTATAGAATATTATTTCTATCCAATCATTGCTTTATGCTCATTTTTTTCCATATTACAATATGTTATGAGTATTTTTTATTTAGTAAATAATAATCGAGTTATTAGTAGCCCAAAAAAAACCGTTATTCTCTTAGCTTCATCGCATTTTCAAATAATATTATTTGGATTCGCTTGTTTACCATACTTGCTATAATTTAACTAATTTGGAGGATTTAATTATAATAAAAATTAAAAAAAATCGACTATCTTAGAAATTAAAACCGATAAAAATAGGTAGCGAAAGATTTATATAATTAAGTTGTATATAATATTGTTGTTTTCAAGGAAATTAGAAATTTCAGTCACTTTTAATTTTCAATTTAGTAGTAATTCAAGTAGTACGGGGTATAAAGAACTTTTAATAGAAGATTATTAAAAGTTAATTTTAAGTAAATTTAAGGGGAAATTATATATGGAAAGTAAAGTAGAAGTTAAATCTTTTTCAAGTTCATGCCCAGAATGTGGAGGGAAGACAATACCTATTCAAGAGAAGGGAGAAATAGTTTGTGGTCAATGTGGATTAGTAGTAAATGAACGAATTTTAGATACATCTCATAGCGGTAAACGAGCATTTACTAAACAAGAAAAACAAAAAAGAGAGAGAACAGGATCACCTATTTCTATACTATTACCTGATATGGGTCTTAGCACAATTATTGATAAAACATGTATAAAAAGTCCAGATCTTAAGCGAGCTGCAAAGTGGAATTCCAGAATGACATGGGATAAGCGGAATATGCTCATTGCTACAACAGAATTAAAAAGAATTGCAAGTAATTTAAATTTACCAGACCACATAAAAAAAACTGCTATTCGTTTATATATTAATGCCTTTAAAATGAAACTACTTAGAGGAAGATCTATTAATGGAATGGTTGCTGCTTGTCTATATTTTGCTTGTAGAGAGAATAAGGTTCCAAGAACTCTTCAAGAAATTTTAGATGAGAGTTCAATTAGTGCAAAAAATGTTCGTCGTTGTTATAGAACATTAATAAGGGAACTAAATTTAAAGGTTCCTTCAACAGATCCCATTTCTTTAATACCGAGATATGTTGCAGAATTGGGATTAGATGCTGATGTTGAAAAGATGACAATTAAGACATTACAAGTATTTATTTCTAAATATTCTACAAGTGGTAAAGATCCTAAAGGATTATGTGCTGGAGCGCTATACTTAGTGAGTAAGAAAAAAAATAAAAGAGTCTCTCAAAAGGATATTGCAAATGTAGTTGGTATAACTGAGGTTACTCTCCGCTCAAGGTATAAAGAACTTGTTACTAAATTAAATATAAAAAATTAAATAATTTCTTTCTTTTATGTTTCTTTTTTAATATAGTGTTTTAAGAAATCTGGTAGTGTTAATACATAACTCTGTGCATTAGGGAGTTGATTTTTAATCTTAATAAATAGTTGAGAATAATGTTCTGCACGCTCTTTCTGTTTTAATACCTCATTTCTTGTTTGTTCTCTTATAGGTTCCACAGGGATGCCTCGCAATACGGATCTTGCCGGTACAGTTAATCCTGGAGGGACTTGACTTCTATTTAGGATGATCGTTCCTTCACCTAACGATGATTCTTCATAAATTAATGATCCTTCCATAACTTGTACATAATCCTCCATAAAACACCCTAAAATAGTTACTCCTGATTCAATAATGCAATATCGACCGATATGTATTGAACTTTTTCGAGATCTTGTGAATAACATAACTCCATCAAATATTGTTGTGTACTCACCGATATTAATTGATGAATTTTCTGCGCGAATTATGGCCCCAGGCCAAATTATTACATTATCATTAATTTTGACATCTCCTATAAGTGTAGCCATAGGTGATACATAGCTATTTTCGCTGATAGTAGGAGTTCTTCCATTATATTCCATTAACGGCATTTTAAATCTAATCTCATTATTATGCTAATAAAATAATGATCGATTACATCTATTTTAATTTAATTGCCTATTTATAATATTTTCAATTTTCATATTAAAATCCCAAATTTTGGTGAGATCAAGCAAAATAATTAATAGGATTTTTTGACTCAAATAATGTAAATTCTGTTTGTGGAAACTCTAAGCTGAAATAATTGCATAATTTTTTTAAAGCTATGATTTCACTATTATAATGAGAGGCTTCTATAAGAATCAACCCTATATCTCTAGCTAGACTTGCTAGATGATGATCAATATTGAAGGAAATGTAACAATCACACCCTTTCCGTACAATTTTCCGGATCAAGTATTCATTGATATAACTTCCTCCTACTATGCAGATTCGATTTATCTCTTTATTCAATGTACCTACATAAGATATTGATTTCATATTAAGATTTACCTTCATGCGCTTTAATAGGTTTTCTAAATTCAATTTAAATTGTTTACCAGGATACATTTCAGGGTAACAAATTCTACCTATAGGTATTTTAATTCCTGTATTATTTTTAATATTTAAAGGACGTTCTAACTTAAGATACAATGCTTCCATCATTGTTTCAGAAACTCCTCCCTCTGCTGCGATGAAAGGTGTATTTAAGATATAAATTGAAATTGGATATCTTGAAAGTAAGGATAATTTATTGATTAAATGAGGATCGAAATTCCTCAGCTGTTTTTTAAATAGACCATGATGCGATATTATCAAATTCGTTTTACTTTTAATAGCATAATGAATTGATTCTAAACTTAAATCAACGGTTATCATTATTTTCTTGATTAATTTTTCTCCATTTGACCTATTGTAGTGAAATCCATATATTTCTGAATCCAATTGATAAAATTTTGGGGAAATTCTGTTTTTTAATATTGTTTCAATTTCTTCAAGATACATATTATTCATTATTATAGTGAGATATGAAATAAATCTGAATCAATTTTTAAAAAAAAAGACCGTGTGGAAGTTTATTAAAATATATATAATGTTGAAAATTTAATTATACAAAATCCGAAAATCTAAAAACGTTGTGAGTTTATTCTTGAAAGATGAAAGTTGCATATTTTGTCAAATTATTAATAAATCTATCCCATCCAATATTGTTTATGAAGATGAGCTAAGTTTAGCTTTTCTCGATATATTTCCTGTCTCTAAAGGGCATATGATTGTTATTCCAAAAGATCACTATCAAAATATCGAAGATATATCTGACGATATCTTAACTCATATAATGAGGATTGTTAAACAATTATCAATTCTTATCAGAGAAAGATTAAATGTTGAGGGTTATAATATTTTACAAAATAATTTCCCAGCTGCGGGGCAAGTAATTAATCACTGTCATTTTCATATTATACCAAGGAATAATGATGATGCAAAATTTAAAATGAGAATTCCCAGGACTCAAGCAAGTGAAGAATATCTCAAAAAAGTGTTGGATTTATTAAAGATATAGAATCACATCCACCCATAAATATTAGTTTACTTTTTAAACCTCTTTATAAACCCCATAATAAAGAGAAACAATAATATGCCTAGATTCAAAAATATTTTCAATAAAAT
>DAOUVJ010000187.1 GCA_030667705.1 Promethearchaeota archaeon
ACGCTACAATTGTCAATTATTTAAAGAATTATTACTACCCTGATGAAAAAATGGGAAGTCAACTTGTAAAAGTATATGAAAAATTGCACGATTGTAGATATGGAGAAAATTGGGACCAAGTTGCTGCTTATTATCGCGATGTAAATGCTAAATATGGGCTCCATGATCTTAAAAAATTAGGAGGAAAGGAGATATCGTTCAATAACTACTTAGATATTGATAGCTGTATACAAATCCTACTAGATTTTGGGGCTGACAATCATGTCACAGCAATATTGAAACACACGAGTCCAAACGGAATGGCAATAGATCGAAAAACACAATTAAAATCCGTGGAAATGGCTTTTAGATGTGATCCCATGTCTGCATTTGGAGGTATTTGGGGATTTAATCAAAATTTGACTAAAGAAGTAGCTGATTTTATTATTAACAAGCAAAAAATATTCGTTGAGGTTATAATGGCACCTTCCTTTGACCCTGAAGCTTTGGAGATTTTAAAGACCAAACCGAACATGGTAATACTCGAATTTGGAAATTTATTAGATTATAGAGAGGAGATTTATAATCTTCCTGAGATTAGAGGAATATTAGGCGGGGTATTGGTACAAGAATATGATTATAAACCCATAATAAAGGAATGGAACATTGTGAGTAATAAAAATGTAAATGATATTGAGAAAAATGCATTGATCTTTGCATACAAGGTATCCAAATGGGCAAAATCAAATTCTGCTTGTTTTGTTCAGACTTATGATACAGGAATGTATACGATTGGAATAGGAGCTGGTCAACAAAGTCGAGTTCACGTTGTCAAGCTTGCAATTCAAAAAGCAATAGAATTTGGACATGAGAATGCCTTAATTGGCTCTGTAATGGGTACAGATTCCTTCTTCCCTTTTCCTGACGGTTTAGAGGTTGCGGTTCAAGCGGGTGCAAAAGCCATCATCAATCCTGGAGGATCCATAAGAGATAACGCCGTTATTGAAAGAGCAAATGAACTTGATTGTGCTTTAGTATTTTGCGGTAAAAGAGTGTTCCGACACTAATAGATTTTCCTTTAATTTCATTTTATCATCAGTAATCATTCGAGAAATTACTATAATTAATCACCTGATTAAAATAAAACCTATTACGAAAAATTATATAAAAATTTATATACCCTTAAGTATAAATTTCATATACGAAATTAATATTTTTAAAAGAAGGTATTGCTCTCCTAATGGACTTTTTCTTGGCACATTTACGTGAAACTCTAGAAGCGATTAATAAGTTAATAGATAATAAAGTTTCTAGAGTCGATACAAAAAGAATAAGGAGATGCAACCATATCAAATCCTCAGATCGGTCAAAAATTAATTTTATTTGGAGATCACTTGAATATCTTAAAGTAGAAGGAATATTAGAAATAAATGGATCTTATCATCCTAAAACTTATAACATCAAAACAAAACAAAAGTTAGATGTTGAAGAGATAATGTCTAACATAGAGAAAAAAAGGTCCATTCTATAATCTCGCTTATATTAACTGTAATTGTTCTAACAACATGTTTAATTTTTCTCTGTTTTCTTGATGATCGGGATTTATAATCAATCTCTTCTGATAAAAAATAACATTCCCGTATTTTAATTCTAATTCATTAAAAAGTTTAATCCAAGAATTAAAATTTTGCACCAGCGATTTTACATCATCGTCATCTTCAAAGAATTTTATGTCCTTATGATCAAGGGATGAAATCATGGCTTTATATTTTTTAATAGAATAACCTTGTTTCCGTAGTAGTTCAGTATTTGTTCTCCTAATAAATGCATCCAATCCATGTCTCCACTTAATATACTTCTCATTGATTTTTTCAATTATTATTTGAATACTTTTAATTTCTTGTGGAATTATGTTTTCATCTTGCTTGGTTAAAATACCCTTGATTTGAATGAATTCATTTTGAAAATGCAAGCAGTAATTTTTCATCATTTTTTCAAATTCAAGAAAGACGGCATTATAACTTTGGGCAAATATTATATCATCACTTGAGAATAAGAGTGATTCTTCATCAAATTTACCCGTAATTCTCCTCGTTTTTAATAGATCTTTTACAATTGAGGTTAATAGATCGATTTCATTATCAGAAAGTTCTTTATTAGGAAAGAAATCCTCAAATGAAAACAAAGAACTCTCTTCCATTATATTTTCTAAACCCATTTGAGTAAAAAATTGTAGATGACCTTCCTCCTCATAAAAAATTCCCTTGATCTTATTCGATTCTTGCAAGACTCTTAGTAAATCTTTCACTATGCTTGATGTAATCTCTAAATTGCCAAGAGTTATGATTTCTGATGATTTTGATTTCTGTATCAACATTGATTTTATTTCCTCTTTAGCACCTTCAATTTTTGATTCATTAATTATTAGAAAATCTCCCTTTTTAAAATACTTCAAACCTAGTTTTTCAATAAAATTTAGGAAATCACTCATCGACATTCCAGTTTTTTCCACGTAATCACTCAACTTAATCTTGTCAAGACCCTTGATTTCTTCCCCAATTAACCTAATATTTTCATCAATACTTTTTAAAATATGAGTTCTATCAATATTCAGCTCTTTGGCTAAAATATTAATATTTTTTTCTTTCTCCACAGGATCAGTTATGAGAATTGAGATTCGATCCTTTATGAATTTTGAATAATAAAATACTTCTCTATTTTTATCAAACACTCCACTTCTTAAATCCATGATTTGTTGAAAAATATCACTTAATAAGGATTTAGTAACTTTAATCTTTTCAGAAACTTTAAGTATGGAGAAGTAACCTAATATTTTTGAGTTTTCAATCTCTTTCTTTATTTTTAAGTGCCCTAAATTAGTCAACCAGTGTGTGCCTTTATGGAAACTTGTTAGATAGTCCTTTGGGATATTTTTTATTAGTACTTTAAAATCTCCTTCTTCTAATCGCTCCTTATATGCCTTTAAATTTATAGAACTATTTTTTGCAGCTTCAGAATTAATTCTATTCTCAATTTTTTTCAATGAATAGAATGCAGAACCACGTATCCCCTTTAATAATTGAGTTTTTGATGATTTTGAAATTTCCAGGATTAATTTTTTAATTAGAGAAGGTGGCAAGTAATCATATTTTTTAGTATTAATCATTCCTTTATCTTGTAACAAACTTGTAAATTCAGATTTTAAGGATGAAAGGGGATAAAAATAACCTAATTCAGAGTAATGACCCTTAATATAGTTTAATCTAAGTAGCTGGTTCACCATTGATTTCAATTCTTGTTCATCTTTAATAACATGAGCAAAAATTTGTAATAAATCTTCATTTGATACTCTCTTTTTATCGAAAATTGTTGGTAATTTACTTTCCTCAAGTTCATAAAAGTATATTATTTTACTTCCTCGAGCTTTGACGTAAAAATAAATTTCCTTTTCTTTATTCTTTGAATTTTTTACAGCACGTATTGTCTCTTTAAGTTCCTTCTCTTTATCTTCTGAAAATGTCTTTTTTAACATTAAGAAGAGTTCATCAAGTATATTGAGTGTTTGATGTAAACTTAACTCATCAAAATTTAATTCTTTTATGCTAGGAAAAACGTATTTACAGAGAGTTACTAATTCAGAAGTAAACGAGGAATTTTCATAATGTTCGGTCAATAATTGTTTTACATGATATCGAACTTCAAATAAATAATTGAATGAAAACGCTTCACATTTAATTAAAAAATTAACCAATGAAATGAAGTTATCTAAGTTCTTCTCGATACTTAGAGCCTTTAAGATTAAAATCGTGCTTTTCTCATCGCATATTGAAATATCCTTTTTCTTAATTATTTCATTTAAGAAGTAATGAGCATTGTCTCTTATATCCTTATCATCATCCAGCAAGAAATTAACTAATCGTTTGACGAATTCATTGACAATGCTTAATTTTCCCAACGATGCAAAACCCAGTATTGTAATTGAGTTTAACTTTAATTTGGTATTATTATCATCAAGATAACTGAAAACTTTCTTAATTAACTCTTCATTAAGAAAATAACTTTCTTTTTCTACTAGAATACTAAGAATATAGGTTATTGGAACAACAAATTCCTCCTCATCTAAAAGATTTTGTAGTTGCCCGATCAAAATTAAAACTTTTTCTAATTTATTTTTAGCAAAATTTTTATTGAGTTTGTCTATAATAGGATAAAGTGGTTCAAATTTCTCAAAATCTTCTAGATTAAACATGATTGAAAGAAGAAAATGGTTAATTTAATAAGAATTTTTTGATTGGTTCAAGTTCTAATAGATTGGATATGTCTTCTAATACATGAGTAGGTTTAGTATTTTCTAAATCCTCTTTAGTACCATGACCATTTAAAATTGCGATACTTTTAATTTTGGCATTGTTAGCCGACATGATATCACTGGGAAGATCACCAATTAGGTATACTTGGGTCTTATCTATTGTTATGTTATGCTTTTTCTTAATTAGGTTTAATGCTAAATGGACCGGATAAGGATCAGGTTTCCGATAGGGTGTATCATCTCTGGAAATAAAAACAGAAAAATAATCATCTAATTTAAACTTATCAATAAAATGGTTCAACCGTTTCTTACTAGTATTAGATACAACTCCTAAAGGAACATCATGTTCTTTTAGTTTTAATAGAATCTCCTTTAAATTCGGTTTAAGTGTTTCATATTTTTCATACTTCGGGTACATTCTTCTGAATTTGATGAAAAAAATAACTCTTCTCCATTTACTGGGAATATACTTCTTAAAATTCTTATATATTCTAATTAATGCTTTGATGCGATTGCTTGAATCAGATTGTTCGAATATACGAGCTAAATCGATAAGTCTAAGATCATCAATATTCTGCCATCTATAAAATTTCAATCTAAGCTTAATTAGCGCAGTGTATTCAAGAGCTTTTTGAGTTAATATAACTCCATCAAAATCGAATAATAAAATCGGAGAATCTAACATCGCTATTAATTAAAGTATTAAATGAAACTTAAAATTAATCATTTTAAAGTTTAATTAGTAATCACGTGAAATTAGCACGTAAGAAAAAATATGAAAAAAAAAAAAAGAAAGTTTTTCTTTATTTAATTTATATTTAGGTTAAAATTATTCATCCAATTCATCAGTTTCTATGCTCATATGGCTCAAAAGATAATCTATTTGTTCCTGCTTCTTGTTTATGTTGAGTACTGTCGTTAAAGGGATTACATCTCCCTGACCGGGTTTAAGCGTAATACTTCCTGATCGAAGAGCAAAGAATTCAAATACATCTGGAATCTCTTTTAATATTCTCAAGCTTTTTGTTGGTATCCTTTCAGCAGAAGAGAATATTCCCGATTTATGATAGATCTCGTTCCTCTCAATCTTCCAATAATCAAATCTTGAACTAACCACGACCAACCCTAAAATCAATGCAAGAATTAGTGTTATTACAAGATAAAAATCATGCGTTAATCCTACATTAAATGCGTCCCCGGGTAAGCTAATTGAAACATTGGGCAAGACTAAGAACACCACTAACAGAATGACTACTACAATAGCCATGATTAATAGAAAAAATTTCGCAGAAGAGAAATCAAAAGCCATGATAAATAGATTTGAGAATAATACTATTAACCAGATGTTTCCATACCACGCCATTGGTGTTGTTGGCTGAAGAATTTGGAGTATCCATAGTACAAAAGACGTTAACAGCAAAGGCCATAGGAAAATTACCTTCGGATAACTGCGTAAACAAACTTGTGTAATTGGTTTAACTTTTTTTTCTGACATATAAATCACTTAGTTTTTTAATTTAAAGTAAGCAAAATAGTTTTTAAGATAATATATAGATTTTCTCTTTAAAAATATTCTCACATATCTCCAAATTTGATAGGGGGTTTTTGAAGCATGTAAGAATA
>DAOUVJ010000210.1 GCA_030667705.1 Promethearchaeota archaeon
CATTTGAAGAAATTCTCTCAGCGCTTACGAGGAAGAACAATAGAAAAATTGTATTAAATGTAGGCCTTTCTCCGAAGTTAGGAAAATATTACAACATGTTCTGTTTTAAATGCAGGAGGAGAATTCTTTTCTCAAAATCAAACAACAAAAATGATCTTTTTCTAAATAATTATAAAATTTCAGATGATTTCATAACTTATTCTGTCCAAGATCCACAAAAAGCCAAGTGGGAATATATCACGAATGTATCTAAGGAAAAAAGAACCTGTCCTGCTTGTAAGGAAGAAATAAAAAAAAACTATAAGATCAAACTAGGCGTAAGCGAACGCATCGAAGTAATATCTACACAAGATAAACCAATTCATCCCTCCCATCGCCCTCCATATATCAATGCAATACCATTGTTCGACATTCTTCGATCTATAAAAAAAATTAAAAGTACATCAAGTAAGACAATTATCAACCTTTATAATTCTCTCATAACAAAGTTTGGAACAGAATATTCATTGCTATTGGATGAACCGTTAGAAAGT
Source organism: Promethearchaeota archaeon (assembly GCA_030667705.1). Taxonomy (GTDB): domain Archaea; phylum Asgardarchaeota; class Lokiarchaeia; order Sigyniarchaeales; family SOKP01; genus SOKP01. Next base: position 534 of record DAOUVJ010000210.1, read on the forward strand.
ATTGAACAAGAAAATAATGAATTAGCCACAGTTATAAAAGCAATGAGAAATGAAGAGATTGAGTACGCTCCAGGAGGAGGGGGAACATATGGTCAGATCAAGCTCGGAATGGATTAAATATCAAATTCAAAAGTCAAATTCAATAAATCTCCACACTTACTACAAACCATCCAGTCAAAAATTTTTGCTGTGACCACAAAAAGCTCTAATTCTTTACGAGAAAATTGTTTTTTGAACTTTTTCTGATATGTACAAGTAGGGCAACTAATAATAGCTCTAACCTTTATAAGATTATCATTCGATTCTGAAGCGATTGACTGATTGTTGCTTTCCTTATTGTATTCTGTTTCCATTTTCGAAAAATCCTCTAAGTAGATAATGAAAATTCAATCTTATAAATTTAATTCTATGATTATTTGTCGTACTATTCTAGCGAATAACGAGAAAACTAATGATTATTTAAAATTCATACATTAATGTTAAGAAGATATTACAACCGTATTACTTCCTTATATTATTCAGATATAATACTCATATTATAGATTGACTTATACTCATGGAATGCCGCCACATTGACAGATAAAAATTATGATTTGGGTGATATTGCTGAATCAAGGAATTCAGTTCGGTCTCGTTTTAACGAGATTGCCAAGCAAAATCAAGGTTTAAATCGAGGTTCTAATTTAGATAATGATGAGTATTTATCAAAGTTGTTAAAAGTAATAAAAATCAAATCCTTAGTAGTAGGAGTAGGTGGAGCAGGCAATAATACAGTTTCACGAATGAGTGACGTCGGTATCTCTGAAATACAAACTTTAAATATTAATACTGATGCTCATGATTTGTATTACTCGAATGCCAAACAAAAATTATTAATTGGAAAGGACAGATGTAATGGATTTGGCTCAGGAAATGTTCCTAGTATTGGGACTGAAGCAGCAGAGGAAGATGTTGATAGATTATCTGAAGTACTAAATACTGACGTCGTTTTCATAACTTTTGGTTTAGGAGGAGGTACAGGTACTGGAGCTGCTCCAATAATCGCGAGAGAGGCAAAAAAAAATAATGCAATAGTCGTCGCATTTTGCTCAATTCCTTTTTCCTCAGAAGGTAAAGAAAGATTAAGTAGGGCAAAAAATGGGTTAGCAGATCTAATGAAACATGTTGATACGTTAATTCCTATACCTAATGATAATCTCTTGAGATTTAACCAAAAACTTCCCATACTAACCGGCTTTAAAATAATGGATGAAGTATTGATAAGGTGCATGCGAGAGATTCTTACTTTAATTAACAATTGCGGTTTGATTAATATTGATTATGCCGATGTAAAGAAAGTACTTGAAAAGCAAGGTAATATTCCTTCTGGATTGATAGGGATTACAGAATCTTTAGGAGAAGAAACAGATTTGGTTCAAAAAGCAAAGCTAGCATTAAATAATCCTTTATTAGAAACTGATCCTACTAAAGTCGATAATTGTATTGTATCCGTGTCTGGAAATCATCGGTTAGCTTTATCAAAATTAAATACAATTATTTCGGCAATTTCAAGCGAAATCCCAGAAGAAGCGTCGCTTAAATTTGGGACTTCATTGAATCCAACATTAGGATCGAAAATTAGAATGATGGCATTAGGTCGAGGACCAATCTCACCATATGTTCAAGCTGCGGCCGACGATTCTGAATTTCCCCGCCCTAACATAAACCATCTATGAAAAACACACAATATCTCTTTACCTAATGGAGTCTCCGTTTATTTAAAGATTTGAATATTATTATATATTCACCATTATCTAGATGCTACAGTCTAAATGAAGTCTAATAATATCTTAACACTCTATGATTTTAAACTAATAATAGATTTAATCTAATTCTAATTACATCAAATGTAATTTGGAGTGTGAAATGTATGAAAACTACCCAATTTGAAATTGAAAAAGTAGATAAAAATAAAGAAGTAAAAGTTGAAAACCCAATACCAAAAAGTTTTTTAAAATTAGACAATAATGTAGTCGAACTTGTTAAGGACCTTGACCTAACACTTAATAAAATCGAAGATTTAGACTATACTTGCCCCGGATTAGAAATAATATATGATACAATTTATAATTTAAATAATTTCGTTCTTGAGATGAAGCAACTGGAATATGATAAAGATTATTTTAATCGAAGATATATGGGAATGCCTCCATGGGAATTAGATGACGCCAGCTCGCTTATTAAAAAATTATTTGAATCAGGTTTGAGGGGCAAAATTCTTGATATCGGATGTGGAACTGGTAAAAATGCAATCTATCTAGCAGAACAAGGATTAGATATAACCGGTATTGATTTCTCTGAAATGGCTATTATGAAAGCAAGAGATCTTGCCAAAAAAGTTGGAATTGAAGCTTCATTTTTCGTAAGAGATTTCTTTACTTTACCTAAAGATGAAAAAAAATATGATACCGTTATAGATTGTGGCTTCTACCATGTTCTTACTTACAAGGATAAGGAAAAGTATGCTGAAGTTATTGAAAACTTGTTAAATCCAGGAGGCACTCTTCATTTGTTTTGTACCAAAGAAAATTTTGGATTTGGACCGGAAATAGTATCAATAGAAGAAATTGAGAATAGATTCAAAAATTCTTTTATAGTCAATTCAATTAAAAAAGTTAGGATGAAGGGAGCGATAGGTACTATGAAAGGTTGGTTAGCAACAATAACTTATCCATAAATTTCTCTTTTCTCCTTTTTTTTTTTTTAAGATTAAAACTTTTTATCATTAATCACATTTATCCTCTTATAATATAGAGTTGATTATAATTGTCAAATAAAATGCCCGAAAAAGAATTAATATCAGAAATCCGCGATTTTTTAGAAAAAAGAAAAATAATTGTTTTATGCACTTGTTCGGATAATGTACCTCGTGCCACTCCAATGGATTTTTACATGGATAAATCTCAAGATAATTTTAATATTTATGTGGGACCTGCTCCGGGAAGGAAAGTAAAAAATATCGAAGAAAACCCCAATGTAAGCATTGGAATCTATACGCCCATGGATACTGGCAAAATCCAAGGGATGCAAATTACGGCTTCCGGTAAAGAGAGATTGATTTTTTTGAGAGAAGGGGATGCTGATTTTGAAAAAGCTCAAAAAACAGTCCGAGGAAAAAGAAAGCTCCTTTTAAAGATTATTCCAGAGAAAATCGAGCTTCTCGATTACGATTTTATTAAAAAGGGATATTCGCGTCTTCAGTTTTTAGAATACTGAAAAATTAACTTAATAATTAAAAAAAAAGTTTTAAATAAAACTTTTATAATAAAATTATAAAAAAGATTATTTTCTATACGACTCTATTAACTCTGATCCTTCAATTAAAGGTTCAATTTTAAATTTGTAACCTTCCATCGCAGCATACGCAGAAAATCGGTCACCAATTCTTTTCATGCCTTCATATAGTTTATCTTCAGGAAGTTCATAAATATTATAGAGTTTAATGTTATAATCTGATACGAACCATTGGTGTATTCGTTTCACATAATCAGGATATTTCGGTGCTTTACCTGAAAGATAAAATTTTAAAGATTCCTCAACTTTATGTTGAGGAAATTTGACTTTAACCATTACATGTACCATATTGAGTTTACGCCTCTTTAAACTTTGGAAAAGTTTTGTATGGTTAATTAAGATTTAATAATATAAAAGAGTTAACAATTTTGTATAAACTAAATTAATGTTTCCAAAATCGTTTTACTTTAGCTTAACGCTAAAATCACACTCTTCAAATTTGATGTTGTCTATTTTGAGCAAAAGATTTTAGGACAACATTAATTGTATTAATTAATAATATCAGATGTTCATCAACAACTAACCTTTGATTAAAATTGTTATCCGATAAAGAGAAGACACAACTAAAAAGTGCTCGTACTGATAAAGAACTAAAGAAGATATTTAAAACGATCGCATCTAAGAAACCCGATGAATTCTTTCCAACCCAAGAACTTAGGAACTTAGGTTACATTAGAAAACATTGTGAGTGTTGTGGTGCTTATTTCTGGACAACCATTAAAAACCGAAAGGTATGCGGCGATCCTGCTTGTTCTGGCGGGTTTCAAGTTGCTGGAAAGCCACTAACGCATAAATTATCCTATATTGGCGTATGGAATAAAATTGTAGAAATTTTAGAACCAAGAGGATATAAACCAATTAAACGATACCCTTGCGTTGCGAGATGGAACCCTACTTCTGAATTTACAATAGCATCAATCTCAGCGTTTCAACCTTACGTAATCTCAGGTGAAGTTGAACCACCAGCGAAAAAG
>DAOUVJ010000094.1 GCA_030667705.1 Promethearchaeota archaeon
CTGTCTTCAAAATGATTTCGAAGATATCGCTTCCATTGAGATATTAGATTTTTCTGAATTTTTAGTTAACCATATTAAAGTAAATATTAAACCAAATAAGAAGGAAGGGACTAAATAATGCAAGGATGCGTTTTAGTAATTGGAGGAGGAATTGCTGGTATCCAAACCTCATTAGATCTTACTGAATTAGGATTTAAAGTCTACCTCGTGGAGAGAAATCCTTCTATTGGGGGCAGAATGGCTCAACTTGACAAAACTTTCCCCACTAATGACTGTTCTTTGTGTATATTAGCTCCAAAGATGGTTGAAGTATTCAGAAACCCGAATATAGAGCTAATGACATATCATGAGCTAAAGGCAGTCTCTGGTAATCCTGGTGATTTTTCAGCAACTATCATCAAGAAACCTCGTTATGTTGATGAAACGAAATGCAAGGGTTGTGGAGATTGTGCTACGAAATGCCCAAAAATCCAGGTCCCAAATTTATTTGATATGAATTTAGGAAAAAGAAAGTCCGCTTATATACCATTTCCTCAAGCAGTTCCACCTATATACCTTATAGATCCTGAAATATGCCTTAAACTAACTAAAGATGTATGCGGGGTATGTGCCAAGGTATGTCAAGCTGAAGCAATTGATTTTGAACAAGTAGAACAAGAAGTAAAGATAAATGTAGGAGCTATCGTGGTTGCTACTGGATTTGATATGCCCGCTGAAAAATTATCTTCGAGGTGGGGATATAAATTTGAGAATGTCGTAAGCGCTTTAGAATATGAAAGGATATTATGTGCTTCAGGACCTTTTGGTGGGCACGTTTTAAGACCAGGTGATCACGTTGAGCCTGAGAAAATCGCGTTCATTCAATGTGCAGGTTCGAGAGATCTACACGAAGGAGTCCCGTATTGTTCTAGCGTGTGTTGCATGTATACCGCTAAAGAAGCCATCATCACCGCTGAACATTCAGAAAAATCAAAATGTTTTATCTTTAGACATGATATACGCGCTTTTGGGAAGAATTTTTATGAGTTCACACAGAGAGCACAAAAGGAATATGGTGTAAAATATTTTCAAACAAAAATCAGCAAGATAGAGGAAAATGCTGAAACGAAGAACTTAATGATACATTATGAAAATTTAAAAACTGGAGAATTTGATGATTTTGAAGCTAATTTAGTGGTTTTAGCCACTCCATTGGTTCCATCAACCGGGACTCAACATTTATCAGAAATATTAGGAATTGAATTAGATGAATATAATTTCTTTAAAGAGCATGATTATTTTAACAAGTCAAAGTCAACAAAAGAGGGGATCTATTTATGTGGTTTTTGTCAAGGTCCAATGGACATCCCAGAAACCGTTGCAGATTCGAGTGGGGTAGCTGGACAAGTTGCGGCTTACTTAAGTTCAGTAAAGTTTGAACAAATTAAAGATAAGATAGAAGTCCCCGAATTGGAAATTAAAGATAAAGATGAACCAAGAATAGGCGTACTTATATGTCATTGTGGAATAAATATTGGTAAATACGTACGCGTTCCTTTATTGGCTGAGTATGTGCGGACTTTACCAAATGTAATTCAATGTGAAGACAATCTTTACTCCTGTTCGTCAGATAGTCAATCAAGAATTAAAGAATTAATTACTAATAATAAATTAAATAGATTTATTGTTGCTTCGTGTACTCCACGAACTCATGAATCATTATTTCAAGAGACCTGTCAGGAAGCAGGTTTGAATAAATATTTATTTGAAATGGTCAACATTCGAGACCAATGTTCTTGGGTTCACATGGACGATGTGGAAGCAGCAACACAAAAAGCTAAAGATTTAATAAGAATGGCAGTTGCTAAATCACGATTACTAAAACCACTAAAGGAAGAATTATTAAAGATCACTCCCACAGCACTAATTATTGGTGGTGGAATCGCGGGAATGAGCGCTGCCCTAAATATTGCCCGTCAAGGGTTTACAACATATGTAGTTGAAAAAGAAAACATTCTCGGAGGAAATTTGAATTACTTAAATGAATTATACCCAATCGAACAAGATGCTTCGGATTTCCTTAATCGAACCATAGAAAAAATCTAGAAGAATGAGAATATTCACACGTTCTTAAATGCTAAAATAAAGAAAGTCAAGGGATACGTGGGAAACTACGTGGTTTCAGTAGATAATTCCAAAGGTAAGACTCAAGAATTAAGCATTGGAACAATCATCGTTGCTACTGGTGGCAAAGAATATAAACCAAAAGATCTCTTCCAATACAAAAAGGAGAACAAGAATGTTATAACTCAATTAGAATTAGAGCAATTATTAAAAGAAAAAGGAAAATCATGGCTTGATGGTATCAAGCGTATAACTACGATTTTATGTGTAAATGCAAGACAAATTGAAGGAATAACCTATTGCTCAAACATTTGTTGTGGTAATTCGATCAAGAATATAGGACTTCTAAAAAAACTCAAACCTGATCTTGAACTTATAGTCCTCTATAGAGATCTTCAAATGGCAAAGAAAAGGTATGAAGATTATTACCGAGAACGCAGAAAGGATGCAATTTTTCTACGATACGACTTGGATAACTTGCCGATTGTAAAAAGAAAGAGTAAATCTTCCGAAAAATATGAAGTAAAATTATATGACACAAACCTTCAAGACTTTTTGGAATTTGAAACAGATTTGATCGTTTTATCAACTCCAATGGTTCCATCAGATAATTTAATGGATTTAGCAAAAATGTTAAAGGTACCTTTGGATAAAAATGGATTTTTCCTCGAAGCTCATGTTAAATTAAGACCACTAGATTTTGCCACTGAAGGAATTTTCCTTTGCGGTTGCGCCCAATGGCCAAAAAACGTCCAAGATACTATATCCCAAGCAAATGGTGCTGCTGGAAGAGCCAGTAGATTTTTAAGTGCTAAAGAAATTACCACTTCGGGCATTGTTGCTGAAGTAAATCCTATAAATTGTATTGGGTGTGGAAAGTGTGAATCCATTTGTCCTTACAATGCGATTGATCTTTTAGAATCAATAAAAGATTTTGAGGATGTAAGCCTTGTAACGAAAAAATCCTTTATAAATTCTGCATTATGCAAGGGATGTGGTACGTGCGCTGCAACTTGCCCAAACGGAGCTATCTCTATAAAACAGTACGATTTTGAGCAAATAACTGCAATGATTGAGTCATTTTTATTAGAAACATAACTAATGATTGGGGAGAAATAATGTCAAAAACTAAATCGAAGGAAAAATATCCTGATTTTAACCCAGAAATCTTAGCATTTTGCTGTAACTGGTGTTCTTATGCCGGAGCAGATCTAGCTGGTGTATCTCGCTTTCAATATCCCCCTAATATTCGAATAGTTCGGGTAATGTGCTCTGGCCGAGTCGACCCTTCTTTTGTTATAAGGGCGTTGAAAGATGGAGCCGATGGAGTTTTGATTACTGGGTGTCACATCGGAGATTGCCACTATATCACGGGAAACGAGTATGCTAAAGAAAGATTCGAACGATTGCATGAAATCTTAATCAAGCAACTTGGGATAAATCTAAAAAGAGTTAGATTAGAATGGATAAGCGCTTCGGAGGGCAAACGGTTCGCAGAGATAATTACACAATTCACAAATGACATTAAAGAATTAGGCCCTCTAAAAGTTCTATAATCCAAGTGTTTATTTTCTTATTATTTTACATTAACGTCAGCAATATTCAATTTTAGAATGATCATTTTAGTTCAACATTTTCTTGTATTTGTCTAAAATAATTAATTGATTTCAGATTTAATGATCGAAATTTGGCAAATCCGAATGAAAATATTTATATAATCGATTATCATTATTTTTAGAATAAGGAAAATATCTTTACTGATTTGATAAAAATCAGCTTGTTTTTTCAAAACTTAAATTGGGGTATTTTATAATAATGGAAGGTTCTGTTTTAGTAATAGGTGGTGGCATAGCAGGAATCCAATCTTCGCTGGATCTTACTGAACTTGGGTTCAAGGTTTATCTCGTCGAAAAAGAAGCCTATATTGGAGGACATATGGCTCAATTCGACAAATTATTTCCCGCTAACGACTGTAGTTTATGCGTGCTCGCTCCAAAAATGATCGCCGTATATCGAAATCCTAATATTGATTTATATACGTTATCTGAAGTTAAGAAAGTTTCTGGGAACGCTGGAAATTTTAAAATTGCTATCCAGAAGAATCCACGATATGTAGATGAGAACCGATGTAAAGGATGTGGAGATTGTGCGGCTAAATGTCCGAAAGTTGAAGCTCCGAATCTCTTTGATATGAATTTAGGCAAAAGAAAATCTATATACATTCCTTTCCCCCAAGCAACTCCTCCTGTGTACATAATAGACCCTAAAATTTGTCTCTATCTCAATAGGGATGTATGTCGGGTATGTGAAAAAGTTTGTAAAGGTGAAGCAATAGACTTTGAACAAAAACCAGAGGATATCGAGTTCAATGTCGGAGCAATTGTAATTGCGACTGGTTATGAGATGCTAGGAGATGAATTATCTTCGAAATGGGGTTATCAATACAAAAATGTAGTGAATGCATTAGAATATGAAAGGATTCTTAGCCCAACTGGGCCATTTGGAAACCAGATTCTAAGACCCAGTGATGAGATAGAACCAAAAAATATCGCATTTATCCAATGTGCTGGATCAAGTTATTTAAGTGATAATGTTCCTTATTGCTCTCGAGCATGTTGCATGTATACAACTAAAGATGCCGTCTTAACAAAACAATATTCTCAAGATTCCCAGATTTCTATATTTAGGCACAATATTAGAGTGTTTGGTAAAAACTTTTATGAGTATACCAAGGAAGCTCAAACAGATTATGGTATAAACTACTTCAATTCTAACATTAATTTTATTGAAGAAAAACCAAAAACTCATGATATTCTTATTAACTATGATGATTTAAGAACGGGTGAACAAGGAAAGAATTATTTTGCAAATTTAGTAGTCCTCGCAGCACCTTTAGTTCCTTCTCGTGGAACTAGAGATTTGGCTAAGATTATTGATGTTAAGTTGGATGATTTTGGTTTTTTTCAGGAATCATCTTATTTTGACAAGTCACTATCAACTAAAAACGGAGTATATTTATGTGGATTTTGCCAAGGTCCAATGATCATCTCTGAGACAGTTGCGAATGCTAGTGGAGTTGCATCTCAAATATCTACATTTTTGAATTCAGCTAGATACACGCAAATAGTTGATAAAGAGATTGACATTAGACCTGATGAAGAAATAATAAAAATAATTCCTCGAACATTAATAGTTGGGGGAGGCATATCCGGAATGACTGCAGCATTAAACATTAGTAATCAAGGATTTGAAACAATCCTTGTTGAAAGGGAAGATAAACTGGGAGGAAATTTGAATCATCTCAACTTGATATATCCGACTCAGCTAAAAGCATCAAAATTCTTAGAGGAAAAGATAGAACAAATAAAGAACATTGAAAATATTAAGGTTTTTCTGAATTCTTCAATAGAAGAGTTAGAAGGATCAATAGGAAATTACCATGTAAAGATTGTTAATCACGAAAGAGAATTTAATTATGAAGTAGGTACTATTATTGTGGCAACTGGGAGTATAGAATTCAAACCTCAAGGTCTTTTTCTATATAATGAGGAAAATAGAAATGTTATAACCCAATTAGAATTAGAAGAGCGATTAAAACAAGAAGATAATGATTTTCTTCATAATATTGAACATATTACAATCATAATGTGTGTAAATGCCAGGCAAAAAGGGGGATATTCCTATTGTTCAAACATATGTTGTAGTAACACGATTAAAAACATTAATATCTTGAAAAATCTAAAGCCAAAATTAAATGTTGTAGTTCTTTTTAGAGAATTACATATGGCTAAAAAGGAATTTGAACAATATGTGAGAAAGAGGAAAAAAATTGCTGATTATTTAAAATATGATTTAGCAAATATACCACAAATCGTTAAGATCAGTGACAATCCAGAGAAATTTGAGATAAAAGTGCAAAGCATCACTAATCAAAATGAAACTATTAGGTTTGAAACTGATCTTGTTATCTTGTCCACACCAATGATACCTCCTGAAGATTTACATGATCTTGCTACAAAATTAAAAGTCCCAATCGATGATAATGGATTTTTCATCGAAGCCCATAAAAAATTGAGACCATTAGATTTGGAAACTCATGGTATTTTTATTTGTGGGTGTGCTCAATGGCCAAAAAATGTTCAAGATTCAATTTTAGAAGCAAATGCGGCTGCAGGTAGAGCAAGCAGGTTTTTAAGTATTAAAGAAATATCAACTACAAAATTAGAGATGTTATCGGTGTTCCTCTCTATTGAATGTTACTTCAAGGATATGAAAGTAAACATTGAAAAGTGTAATGGTTGTGGTCAGTGTGCTGAAGTTTGCCAATTTAAGGCGATTACGCTTGAGGATTTAAAACAAGATTACGAAGATGTGAGCATTTCTACGAAGAAAGCATATATTAATCCCGCTCTTTGTAAAGGATGCGGTAAATGCGCAACAACATGTCGTTTAAAAGCAATTGATCCCCTCCATTATGATTTTAAGCAAATAACTTCTTTAGTTGAACCCTACTTTCTTGAGAAAGCAAAGAGGAAAAAATCAAAAGATTTTATTTATGCCGAATAGACTTACTTAAGATACCTTCTTTGCAAATTTGTATAACAATACTAAAAAGACGAGAAGTATCGTAGAAACCAAGAGAATTATCATGTATACTAAGGAAATTCCTCCAGAATTAAAAAAAGGTTCTAAAGTTGTTGGAACGAAAGCAATTCCGATAAATTGAAACGCCGTAATTAAACCCGCGAGAGCACCACGTCTTTCTTTTGATAAAGTCTGGCTATAAAACATGACTAATGTCATCAATATTCCCCCGGCGAAACCCATGATGAGAAGGCCCATAGAAGTGAATGGAAGCGCTTCGAAACTGTTATTACCGAATATTACTAAAATTATGTTAGCGATAAATAATGAAAACAATCCTATCATTAAAGTAAGTTTTACGCCTTTTTTCTTAATGGTGAATCCAGTTAGTATGCCCGATAAAAAGCCCATTACCCCAAATAAAGCAATTACTATTCCTGAAATCGTCTCGGGGATTACATGCGTAAATGATCGAGAAGTCCAGATTATAGATGCAATAGATGTATGTGAAAGTAAAAAAGCTGATATAACCAATAATATAACTGGTAAGCGACGAATTTCTTGAGCTAAATGGGAGAAAAATGTTCGGATCCCTGCATCACTTTTAGTTACTGATTGATTTTTTCTTAACATGAAAATAATTAGCATTCCTAATAGCGTAATAATCAAAAATATCACGTACAAATATCTCCAACCAATATTAATTATTAGACCCGCAAGTAATGGTCCTAGACCAACTCCTAAATTAGCAACAGCACCTAACAAGCCTATTTTTTTGGAAATTTTTGGTCCGGGAGTGATATCTGTAAGCAGAGCTATTAAAACAGGATTAACAAAACCGAAACCAATTCCAGCTAAGAAATTTGCAATAATAAAAGTCGTTAACGAGAATGATAACGATGCTACGATCATACCTACTCCAAAAATAGATAACCCCATAAAAATTACGGGAAAACGCCCTTTAACATCTGAAATGGCGCCAGAGAATAGTTGAACTAAGGCAAACGGAAACATGAATGATGGAATAGCAATCAAGATTGCGCTTGGAATTACTGAAAATTCTAAAGAAAGAACACCGAATAAAACTAAAATAACGTTTCCTGTAAGGGGACCTAACGCAAAAAGTATAAAAATAATTACTTCAACTGATTTTGAAGTTTTCTTTGGTTCCATATTTGATTCATCTATTCAATTATTAAATTGTATATTATAAAAAATTGGTGTCTATATTAAACTCTCTGCTATTTAAAAATTAATAAAAGAAATAAAAAAATTTAGAAAAATTAATCTTTAAGTCGCATTCTCGAAAAAATTGAGAGTATTACACCAGCAAATCCGTATATTCCATTGAAGGCACTCAATAAGACGCTAAATAAATCATCAATTGAAGTTCCTCCTATCAAATTGGTTATGAGGATTATAATCAAACCAATTAGGCTGCAACCTATTCCAAAACCTATAATAATTCGTCCTACGCGATCTGGGCCATATCCCGCAATCAAAGCACCGATAATAACTGAAAATCCTCCACCTGCAGCAATGTATCCTAATACAGTAAGTATTGTATTTATAGTTGTTGCCATTTCGGGTCCCATTACTCCGGCGATTAAGGTTAAAGCGGTTCCAATGAATCCAAGGCTACCTACTATAGAACCCAAAATCATCAATATTCCTCCAATAATACAAAGAATTACCCATTTTTTATGTTCCATATTATACAACTCACTTAATATTTAAATTCCACATGTAAGAATTCATATTTAATTCTAAGCTTAAAGTAATAATTCAAAGGATGATTAAAAATTGGACTATAGAAATATTATTATATTAGAAAAAAATATGATCTTAAACATTAAAGGTGTTTAATAATTGAGTTCAAAACAAATGTCAGGCCATGAAAGAGAAATGCCCCGAGCACATTTATATCACATACTAATGCCTATAATATTCATTACTACATGGATCTTAGATACTAATATATTTCGAATATCAATATTTTTAGATAATTATGTTCCTTTTGTTCTAAGAGTGATTTTGTTCATTTTAACGTTGATATTAGCGCTTAGCTTTATACAATTATCACATAAAACGTTATTTAAAAGTCATGAACCATCGAGTAGTTTGATTGATGAAGGAATCTTGAGTCGAACTCGGAATCCAATGTATTTTGGTATCTTATTAATATACGTGGCGTGTATCTTCTTATCTATTTCATTGATAAGTATTGGCATGTTCTTTCTGATTTTCTTAGTTTACAATAAAATGGCAGTACATGAAGAGAAAATTCTTGAAGAACTATTCGGAAACGAATTTCTTGAGTATAAGAAAAGAGTGCCACGATGGTTTCCAAAAATTACAAAAAAATAACCATTTTTATTATTTTCTTTTTTTAGGGAATTAAATTTATAAAGCTACTACCATTCTTGCTTTACAAATTAGATACTAATAGTTTGAATTCAAATCATGACGCTTAAAAGAAAAAATTTGATAATTCTCTTTATAATCATTATTTCCATCCTAATCGTCTTTTTAGCTCCATTTGGATACCATATAGATTTAGGACCGGGTCCAAACACGATTACAGCAATACTCTGGGATTATTCCACGGAATATAATTTTAGATATTTTGTGGTTCTACGATACTATTTAGAATTCTATATCTTTCGAATTGTTATCTTGTATGCAATAATTAGATTTTTATGGGAAAAATTATCCCGAAAATGGCTTATTATTTTAGGAATTATCGGAGAATTGATTCCATTAATCCTTTCCATTCCCGCATCGCTTATGCTCAATTCTGATGGAGAAAATCTCACCCCAATAATAATTTCAATACCAATATTACTTGCATTTGTTATTGTTGTTGCATTCATTTATCCAAAATTATATAGGGAATCAGAAAGATAATATTTTTTTTTCTCGATTTGCTACTCTTCGTGAAAGAACAGTTTCACGATCAATATTTATTCACTAATTGATTACTAAGATAATGGAAAGCAATAAAAAGTCAGTTTTATTAACTTTTTTAAGCTTCATTTGTATACTAACATTTTTCATAATTGTGATTCTTTTTCATTTATTTCGTACAGATCACGACCCGCTATTACAAACAATGAGTGAATATACAATCGGTCCTTTTGGCTTCTTTTTTCCAATAGCACTCCTAATTTTAGGATTAAGTTCGCTATTATCTGGCGTAGCAATTCGTATAGTACTCACAGTAACTCCTCTAACGAAAAAAAGCTTTAGAGCATTTCAACTTTGGACAATATTCATAATAATTACTGGAATTTTTCCTACAGATTACATAACAGGACCTTATTCCTTCTCAGGAATAATGCACGGAGTTGCCTCATGCTTCGCATTTCTCTTTTTTCCTATCTCTCTCTATTATATTTCTCAATTTTATCGAAAGGAGGTTGGATCTAAATTTAATTATTATCGTTATCAAGTTTATTTTTATGTTTGCTTGTCCGGTTTCATTTTTTATTTAATTTCTCCTTTAGGATATAAAGGTATGACTCAAAGGATATTTTTGGGAATCATTATAATTGCATATTTAGATATTATATCAATTCCGTTAAGAACTAAAAAAAATGAAAGAATATAATCATTATCTTTTATACTCGAAAAATTTAAATAATTCGAGTGTCTCTTTTTTTATATGACAGCTAACACAAACACCATAATTTTAAAGATTGGATCAAAAGGAGAAATCTTTCCCCCCAAGGTGATTCGAGAGAGACTTGGATTTGAACCGAATCAACCAATTTTATTGTTCGTTCATCAAGATCAACTAATTATAAGGAAAATTTATTCTATAGAAGAGATACTGAATGTTCCCCCGAAAACTAAAATAAGTTATCATGCTTTGAAACAATTTAAAGAGGATTTAATTGAGGATTATGAATCATGAAGATTCTAATTGATACATCATACTTTTTACCTCTCATCAAAATCGGAATTGATACCATTCCCGACAAGCTCTTGATTGATATTCTTTCCAAATCATCTAATGACTATTTTTACTCTACTTTAACTCTTTTTGAACTCACGGCGAAAGGATTGAAACTGTCCTCCAAAGGAGATCAAATAACTCCCCAGGATATAAGGATTGGTATTGATGCTATTCAGAATAATGCACGACTTATAGAGATCTCGTTCACTGATAACCCCTTAATCATTGAATTAGCATCACAATTCAAAGCAATACATAATGATACTATTGACTGCTTAATATTCGCTACTGCTATTTGTAACTGCGATTATATTATCACAATGGATGAATCCTTCTTCGAACAATTAAAAAAATCACCAATTTTAATAAAAAAGGTGAAAGAGATCAATGACAACATTAAAATTTGCTTTAATGACCTCACAGGGGAACTAAAAGCCCTTAACTCAAATAGTCTATAACAATAAATATATCTACACAAAGAATAAAGATTTTTTTTTAAAAATGAATCAATGGTTCATCATGGCTATTATATATGCTCCAAAGTAGTAGCTTCTAGATAAGTGCTAATTTTCTTTTTTACCAATAGAATATAAAGGTAAAGCGTTAATCATATTTTCTAAGAAAATATCAAAATATAAATAAACCAACAAGCCTAATATTATTCAAATTAGTAATTTCACAATTCGAGAGATGAACAAAAATGGAAATAGAGGATTCAAATTCAGATTACATGTATGACATCGTTGATACCATTTGTAAGAAATTTGGACCACGATATTCTTGTAGTCAAGCAGAAAAGGATGCAAACTTGTGGATTAAAGATGAGCTAGGCAAATTTTCTGATGAAACATTCATGGATGAATTTGAAACGAGACCTGCCATGTATCCCCAAGGTTTTATTAAATTTGCAGGAATTTTTGGAGGAATTTCTCCTATTTTTATGATATTTCAATTTCCCCTTCCGATATTGTCAGCTATTTTTGTATTTCTTGGATTATGGGTCTTGTATTCCGAAATGATGCTCATGAAGGGATGGATTGGGCCATTTTTCAAGAAAAAAACCTCAAGCAATGTATTTGGGATTATCAAACCTACCGGAGAGGTAAAATTTCGAATCGTATTTGAAGGTCATACGGATAGTGCCAAGGAGATGAATATAGCAAGTTATCCTCCAAAATTAAGTTAGTGGATTGCTATAATAGGGTTATATTTCTTAGTACATACTATTATCTTTTCTTTATGGAAATTCGTCTCGCAAATTATTGGAGAACCATCAATTATACTATACGA
>DAOUVJ010000066.1 GCA_030667705.1 Promethearchaeota archaeon
CGTGAATTTAGAATAGGTTAAGAATACTTTCTTATTTGGCCAGAATTGATTAAGAAAAAACTTGAAAGCATGTGTAGAGGCGAGTGCGTCAATATCAACTAGATGATGAGTTGTGATTAAAGGCGTCTTGTCCTTTAAAAATTGAATTAATTCATCAATTTTAGATTTATACATGATACAACGATCTAAACGTTTAGATCGTTTTTCAGACTTTTCTGCATGGTTTCCAAATTATTTTTTGTTCTGTTTATATTTTGAGCAAGCGTTTTAGATCGCATTTCAAGTGTTATTTTTAGAGATTTCTTTTCATCAAGTAGCTTGTTTCTTTCGCTTTTAACCATAATTCCCCCAATATTTTTATATACCACAGTATCAGGTTCTACTTTTTCTAACTCCTCAATTGCGAGGGTAGCTTCACTCATCGAGTTTTCGATTTGCAAATTTTGTTGAGACAAAATTTCCAAATTCCTACTAAGATTGTTCAAATCTTGTATCTTCTTCTTAGTAGCCTCATCTAATTGGTCTAAATTTATACCCATATAAGATATCACTTATAGTTATTATAAAACAAAAAATGTATACAATAATTTGAAATTTACTACTTTAAAAACTGTTACATAGTAGAAGAAATTTCTAAAGATTGTTCAATGATCCTAAAATTGTTAATTATTTCATTAATAGAAGCTCTAAAAGAAGTGATATCAATACTTTTAATATCAAAAATCAATGAAGAATTATTTTTTTCCATTGTTATTTTTGAACGTGGGGATAATTTTGTGTTGAAATCTGGTAAAAATGATTGATAAGCTATATTACATATATTAGAATTAGAAAAGTTTATAACTACTTGGGATTCAATAGAAAAACTTTTTTGATTTTCCATTATTCCTCAATAGCTTCTATTTCTCGTTGTTTACGTTTTGAAATCCTATAGGATTCGGCTCCTCGGAGCGTTTCTATATAGTAGGCGCCCCCTGTGAATTTTGCTTCACACTTTCGACAATGCCAAATTCCGGTTGAAATTCTATTAATAGATCCAATAGTTTCGCATTTAGGGCAAGGTATTTTACCACTTTTTTCTTTTTCCATCACTAAGCGCCATTTTTTCCTAACATTTGAACCGTAGCGAGGCCCAAAACTACCATCTATAGTTACTTTCTTCTTTGGCATGTAATCACATCAATTTACAATTAACAGTATAACATTATAAAAATTAATATTTCTAATATTTATTGATAAATTAATTTTTCTATTTCTTTGACCAATTATCATTTGAACAATTCCTAACCATCTTGAAATTAATATATAAAGAGTTTTAAGGAAGGGGAAATTAAATCTGTTTATTGGGATAATAGTATTAGTTTCCCTAAATTACAAAATATTGGATGTAAGAAATGTATACGATAAGCCTATCATCGAAAGAGGATATATCTGCGAATTTAGTTGGAACAAAAGCAGCTAATCTTATATTTTTAAATCAAAAAGATTTTCCAATTCCAGATGGTTTTGTTTTGACCATAAACGCT
Source organism: Promethearchaeota archaeon (assembly GCA_030667705.1). Classification (GTDB taxonomy): domain Archaea; phylum Asgardarchaeota; class Lokiarchaeia; order Sigyniarchaeales; family SOKP01; genus SOKP01. The sequence goes on from DAOUVJ010000066.1 coordinate 1,527, forward strand.
TATAAGGATTTTATTGAATTTAATAACCTTACTGAATTGATTAATCAAAATCTAAATTCATATGATGGAAAAAACCCTCTATCAATAAAAAATCTATCAAGCAAGATTTCTGCCGTAATTGATAATGGTAAATTACAACAAAGTTTAATTGACCAAATTAAAATTAATTTAGATTATTTTAATAATGACCCTGTTGCTATCCGTTCATCTGGAACATTAGAAGATCTGCCGAATAGTTCTTTTGCGGGTCAATATGATACATATCTCAACATTAAAGGAATGGAACAAATCCTTATTTATGTTAAGAAATGTTTTGCTTCACTTTGGAGTGAACGTGCTGTTACTTATCGATTTAATAATCATTTAACCAATAAAGAACCAGAAATCGCTGTAATTATTCAAAAAATGGTTCGAGCAGATATTTCAGGGATTCTATTTACAGCAAATCCCATAACATCAGATAAAACTGAATTAGTTATTGAATCAAACTTTGGGTTAGGAGAATCTGTTGTTTCTGGACGAGTTAGCCCAGATCAGTTCACTGTTAAACGATTAGGAAAAATTAAAGGTTTCAAAATTCTAAATAAAAAAATTGGCTTTAAAAATCTTGTAGTAAACCCAAAATCTAATGAAGTAGGTGTAGAATATAATGAAGTATCTGATTTAGAAAGTAATAGAGTTTCTCTTTCAGACAATGCAATAATTAAATTAGTAAAAATAGGAATCGATTTAGAAAAAGCTTTTCAAGGGAATCCTCAAGATATAGAATGGGTCATAGATAATCAGTCCAAAATAAATATTGTGCAATCTAGACCAATTACTTCTTTTGGGCATAAACTTGATACTGAAGAAATTTTATGGAGTAGAGGTTATTCTGATGATTATTGGAATGATAATACTACTCCTTTATTTTTTGATCTTTTAGGAAATCACCTCACGAAGATAGTAAACGTAGAATTAAATAGCATAATGGGTTATCGAAAGATGGATTTCCAACTGCTCAAATTGTTCAAGAGTCATGTGTACTTTAATTTAAACGTGTTAAAAAATAAGGTAGAATATGAAATTCCTACATTTATGCGATTTGAAGATGTCTTGAATTATTTTCCCAATGGATCTGGTCCATTTGGTAAGGAAACCATAAAAACGCTTCCGTTTCATCTTAAAAATTATCTAATTGCTCAATTAAGAGTTAAATTCCATGATCCTGATGGAGCAATGTCACGAACAGCAGAAGTATATGAAAATTGGACAAATGAAGTATTTGATCCTTATTTAAAATCATTTGATATGAAAATGGAAAAAATCATAAAGACAAGTGATGAAATTTCTCTGCTGCAGTTAGTGGATGAATTGGATGAAATAATGATTACGCATTATAGATTAGTTAGGTATGGTATACCTGTACATAATATCGGTATGAATTTATTGACTCAATATCTCCTTAACCGATTCCTAAGTAAAGAAGAGTGCCAAAAGACTTTCCCAATCTTAATTTCTGGTCTCGAACATAAATTAACTTTAACAAATGAAAGCATTTATAAAATGGTATCTACTATTCAAGAATCTGAACATCTCAGAAATATTGTTTTAAATAATAATTCAAGCAACATCTATAGCATTTTAGAATCTGATTCTAGCCAAATCGCTCAAGATTTTTTAGGAGTATTAAACGTTTTTCTTGAGGAATATGGTGATAGAGGTTTTACTAGAGAGATTTATTACCCTCGATGGAGAGAATCTCCTTATTTGGTAATGGATATTTGTAAATCTTTGGTTAGAGATAATTTTAACTTCTCTGATAAATCGGAATTGAAGAATGAGAAGCAAAGAATGATAACCAAAAGCCTGGTTGAAACTAAAATTAAGAATCAAAAATTTGGTCTTATAAAATGGAAATTATTCTCTACAATTTTAAAGAATAGTCGCAAGTATATCATATTTAGAGAAAATCAACGCTTTAACCTTGATAAGTGGATTACTCGAAATAGGAGTGTTTTTTTAGAGATCGCTAAAATATTAGTAGATAAAGAAATAATAGAGGAAGAAAGGGAAATATTTTTCTTTCATAGACTCGAATTGAACAATCTTTTGAATAATAAATACAAGATTTCCGAAATTGAAAATCTAAAGAGATTGATTAAGATAAGATTAGAGGAATTCGAGAGATATGAAAATCAAATTCCTCCTAAATTTATTTTAGGGTCGAGAGAATATGATGACGTGTTTCCATTCGAGCGAGATAGTGAAATATTAAGGGGAATCCCGGCAAGTCACGGAATAATCACTGCTCCTGTACGCATATTAAATGATGTCAATGAAATCTTAAGTGTTCATTCAGGTGAAATACTAGTGGTTCCAAGAACAGATCCCGGTTGGACGCCTATCTTTTCAAAGATTGGAGGATTAATTACTGAAACGGGAGGAATTCTCTCACATGGTGCTGTAGTGTCAAGAGAATATGGTATTCCCGCAGTAACTAATATCACAAATGCCAGAAAACTAATCAAAAATGGTCAAGTAATTACATTGAATGGATTTAATGGAGAAATAAAATTAAATTGAAATTTGAGTGATTTTTATGGAAAGAATCATACATAAAGATAAATTAACTAATCATCCTGAATGGAATGAAAGCTATTATTTTGTTTTTTTTGATAAAACTAATAATATAGGAGGAATGTCTAGAATTGGTTTTAAACCAAATAAGAGTGAAGGGATGACATTCTTTTTTCTATTCTTAGCTGATGGATCTGCAGCAGGATATCATCAAGAAATTACACTTAAAGATTTTTCTGAAAATTTACGAGTGGGGGGTATGTCCCATAATTGGCAAAAAGACGGAACTTGGAAATACTTCTTTAAAGGTACAATGATATTTGTTGCAGATCCCTTAAATTTACCTAGAGTTCGAGAGGATCCTAAGTTAATTCTCAAATCAGAAAAAGTATTGATGGACTTAACGTTTAAACCTTTCAATGAAATATACGAATATAGTAAATACATGACACCAGAATCTTTAGAAATAGGTAAAAAATCGGGAGACAAGCATTGGGAACAAATTGGAAGAGTTAAAGGTAAACTTAATATTGGGCAAGAGGAGTATAATGTAATTTCAGTATTAGGTCAGAGAGATCATACGTATGGAGTGCGTGATTGGACAGGAGTTGGGAATTGGTTATATTATGTTGTATGGTTTAATGAAAACTTAACGATTAATCCTGCAGCAATTGTTACTGATGATGGAAGAGTTTCTACTGGTGGTTTTTTATTCCGAGATGGAAAAAATATTCCACTACGTTCTATTCAAATTATAAAACAAGAATATGATGAACAAGGGGTATATCCCATTAGTTCTGAACTACAAATAATTGATAATCTAGGTGAAGAACATAATTTAAAAGCCAATGTTGGACCTATAATTCCAGTACCTTTCAAAGATGAGGAAGGAAATCAATCAATTTTGATCCAATCATTTGGTAGATTTGAATTAGATGGAATTAAAGGAGGTTACGGAACTTTTGAAACTTTAAGAAAAGTCAGAAATTAAAAAAAAAATTCAAAAAACAGAGAAAAAAAATTATTTATAGTTTACTTTATATTGCCATAAGTTCAAATCTTTTCGCAACTTTTTACCTATTTCCATTGTTTTTTTGGCTAACATATTTATTTCATCAAAGGAAAATGTTGCGGTGCCACTTTTTTGAATAGATGTGATGCTATCTTCTGTAACAGATATTGAGATTTTTCCATCGCAGATTAATTCCTCGGGTAAACTTGGATCCAAAAAGATCACATTATCAATCTTGCCATAAGTTAAAACTAAAGGCATTTCATTTACAAGATATTCTCCATCTAAATATTTCCCAGTCCACACGAGTTTTCCATCTTCCATTTTACCTTCTGGGACATGGGCCGATATCAATGTAGTTAACGCGCTTATTCCTCCTACATCAATTAAATTTCCCGCATAATTCAAAACATACATGTCAATGAAGAGAATGTAAACTGCTTTATTAGCTTCTATACATAATTTCTTAGTTTGAACACAATCAGCATGTCTGATTCCTCTGTCAACTACACGTGCTAATTCAATAGATTGTTCATCAGGTGGACCTCTTTCAAAGAGTGGTGATGCTATAGGTAACAACTCTGCCATAACCGTACATACTCCCTCATCAGGGAGATCTGGAAATGGAACACCAACGTCATATTTTAATCCAGTCATTATTCTTGTTTTACCTAAAGAAACATCAGCAGATCCTTCAGCTGAAGCAATAACATCATGTTTAATGGAAATATCTCGGTATTCCCATAAACCACGCCCATCAAACCGTTCTTCCTTTCTAAGATTTTGAATAATGTAATTCTTTTCTATCGCAGAAATCACGCGTTTTATTTTCATCATTTTAACTATTACCTCCACTTACTTCTTCTTGAATTTCAATGTACTTCTTTTTCAAGGCGTCTAATTGTATCTGGTATATCTCTGATAAGGCAGTTTTTGCTAATGAAAGAAATTCTTCCATTTGTTTAAGATTCATATTTCCATCAAATTGTAATAGAGATAATTCTTCATTAAACCAGGTAATGGCACAGGGTAAATCAGCTTGTCCTGCTTTATCTTCTATGCCTGATAGATCCACGACTAATTCATCATCAATCTTTCCAACTGCTACTGCAGTCACCAAACTTTTCATTGGAATACCTGCATCTGCTAAAGCTAAAGCTGCTACTGTAGTTGCCGCACATCTTGTTCCACCGTCAGCATCCATTACTTCGAGGAAAACTTCGAAAGATGTGCCGGGATATAATTCTAGAAACAAAAGGGGTCTCAAGCAATCAGCTATAACCATTGAGATCTCTTTTTCTCTGCGCCCTGGAGCAGGTCGCTTTCTTTCGAAGACGGAGTATGTTGTCATTCTATAAAAAACGCGTAAAATACCTCTATCAGGCTTGGCTAAATGATGAGGATGTACTTCTCGTGGACCATATACAGCAGCAAAAATCTTATTATTTCCCCATTCTAGATAGGCAGAACCATCTGCATTCTCTACAACGCCCACATCCATCTTAATCGGTCTTAATTCAGTCTTATCTCGCCCATCTAACCTTTTTCCATCATCACGAAATAACTTCTCAGGATATTCATCTTTAATAATTAACGGCATTTATTTCAAACCTCTCTTCTTTTTTTCATTTTCAATATAATCTACCATTCTATCTGTTAATCCAACGGTATGAGCTTCTCGTTCAATTTTTCTTATTGCATCAACTAATAATCGCTCGTGAGCAATATCTTCAGCCTTTAACCAGATACGACCATTTTGTGTTACGAATATAGTGCTTTTGGTTAAATTTTTCAAATTTTTAATCATAGAACCTTCTCTTCCTATAACACGAGGAATTTTCGGGGGATCTATTGATATAACAATCCCATTATTCTTTTTACCTAAGTACTTGCCAACGGTAGTTAATTCAGGTGAACTTAATCTATTTGCAGAGAGTATCTTGGCAATCAATATATCACCAATCTTAAACATATCGGTATTTGAAGTATTACGATCTGGAGGACCTCCTCTCATACCTCTCGTATCTCTACCCCGTTTCATCGTATTTTTGGGTTTAAGAATAGCATCTTCTTTGGCGTTAATATCAAGTCTATATTTTACAGGATTTTTGTCAGTTACCAATGCTAATACTTTATCTCCTGGACGTGGTGTATAGAATCCTCTTAGAGGGATAACGTTGATATAGTTCTTTTTTGTCTGTTTCAACCCAATATTAAGTGATATTATTTTAGAACGATCTTGAGTCAGTATTGTTCCTCTTCCTGGAGAAAAAGTTTTTGTATCTGTAGTAAGGATTTCACCAGGTACAACTAGATTACGAGTGGTTTCCTCATCTTCAAATTCGTCTGGATCAGAATCTTCTTCAGTATTTACCGCCTCTTCCTCTTCTTCTTGATTTTTATCTTTAATTCCTTGTTCTTCATCTTTAAAACTCATTTGTATAATTTCACGCTCTTTACGTATTTTCTTTTTTCTAAACGAAAAAAATAAAATGCTAACAAAAATTAGTCAAACTACGAGAGTTCAGGATTTTATAAGTTTTGTTTGAACTCTTCCATGTGTGAGCTTATTCAGTTTATCAATCAATTCCATTTGAAGACCTGCAGGAAGGGTAATTACAGACACCCATGATCCGTCAGATTGCCATTCTTCTTTTTTAATTTGAGCCATTTGAGCAACAACATGATATCCTTTTGCTGTAAATGCTGATGGGATTTTAATTGCCATCTCTACTTGTTCCATTCGAATTGGGATAATAGATCGTAGACTTTTTACAACATCTTCAACTTGTTCCTCAGCATTTTTCATCAAAGAGATCTTAAATTGCGCTTCTTCTATAGCTTTTTCAATTCTCTGATAAGGATGAGGTTTTTTATTCTGTGGATTTATCGCATTTTTGCTTATAATCGTAATAATTTGCTTTAATTTTTTCTCTCTTTCTTCTTCTCTTTGTGTCCTAGTCCAATTAATCTCTCCATCTAATAAAACATGTGCACCAATAGTTCTGCCATCAGTAGAGTTAAAAACTGCCTCCATGTCACCATCAGTAGCTTTTTTTCCTCTTTTAAGATCCTCAAAAATTGTAAAACTTTCAAAAATGAGATCTACTGAGATTCTGGGGTCGTTTAAAATGTCTTGAACGGAAAGACGAGATTTATCACTCCCACTTTTTAGGTTTTTGCTAATCTCTTCTCGTATGATTTTTTTTGCATCCCATGCTTTTTCTTGATCTAATAACATTTCAAAAGTTCTTCCTTCTTTTTGGATGCGTCCAATGATATATCCGCCCAAGTCAATTCTTGCTCGACCAATCATGCGTTTATCAATTATTGCTCTTTAATTATAAATTATTTATCTCGTCTATTATTCGTCTGCGTTAATAATTATTATTATAGGGATTTACCTTGAGAATGTTTCTGTATTATAACATACTTAATAATTCTTCCTTTTCTTCAACACTCAGTAATTTAAACTTCACATCATCTTTCAAAATATAAGTTACATCACATGTATGTGATGTTAAATTTTCACCCATTAATTCTTTCAAAGTTTTTAAGGGTAATAATTTTAATTCCTCATCACTCATATCTTCTTTATAATTCTCTTCAAGGTATGCTCTTGCTTCAGATGCTCCTGATCCTATCGCAAAAGCTTTATAACCCCACATGGCACCACTAGGGTCTGTTAAATATAAGGATGTGCTCCCATCTGAATCAATTCCAGCAATTAGAAGACTTACTCCAAAAGGCCTAACACCGGCATTTTGAGTAAACATTTGAAGATATTCACATATGTTCAAGGTTGAATCTTTTACTGAAATTTTCTCATCATAATTTAATAAATTAACTTGCGCTTGAACTCTTGCGCGATCGACTAACACGCGGGCATCTGCAGTGAGTCCAGCAATAGCCACACCAATGTGGTTATCAATCTTAAAAATTTTCTCTGAACCGAGAACTTCTTGAAGTTCTAAACTTTTCTTTTCTACTGCAAATACAACAGAATGCTTGTTGGTACAAACAATGGCAGTTGTACCTCGTCTAACGGCTTCAATAGCATATTCTACCTGAAATAATCTTCCTTCAGGCGAGAATTGCGTTATCGCCATATCATACCCACGACCTTGTTGACTGAACATTTATCATGCACCTTCTTTATATTACAACAGATTTTAGCTCAAATATTATGGAATCGAATAAACCGCAAAACTCTAATCAGAACATAAACTCTTCTGAATACAGATTTTTATTTGCGTTATTTTCTTCTTTTAATTTAATTCTAATTCTATTAATAAAGAAGTAATAAATCAAATAATTTATATTTTGTTTTTATATTCCATTATATTCCAAACATTTTAACTCGTTTCTAGGATAAATTGCTTTTTGGATATTGAGAATTTTGGTAAAATAAAGAAAGAAATTGGGAGTTTGGTTTTTTAACTCCATGCTACTTTATTTATAAAAATTGACCATTCTAATATGATCAAACCTTCATCTCTCGTATGTGCAACAAGATAATCTCCTTCTTTAGTGATTGATCCTACTATGTTTCCCTTCCCACCAGTTATATTTTTCGCGGCCAATTGAATTTCATCATTTTTAAGAATCGCAAAGCGCAGACCTTGAAAAATAACAGCTGGTTCTTTTTCTTTCCACGCTTTTATAAGTGCTTTTGCTTCATCAGTTGATAAAGAAAAATCTTCTGATTTATAGATCACATCTCCTTCAGAATTTAATAGAAATATCTCATCCATTCCTTCACGTTCTTTTAGCTGTTCTACGATATTAGAAAACTTATGTTCATCCATGAACTATCTTTCTCATTTTTAATTTTTTTCTATCTTTTAAAATAAAAGAAAAGTAATTTAAACTTACTGGAATGGAATATTCAAGAGAAAAATGAACTTAAGAGAAAGTATTTTATTTCGTTTAGATTATTAATTATAATAATGCTAAATATTTCCTTTGGTGATTTTAATAGTAAAGCGGATTGTTTTATTCGATAGACTGTATAATGATAAAAGTAATCAAAATCCAAAAGATTTGGTTTCAAGATATCAAAAATACGTACTTGACTTGACTCAAGGATTTCCTAATACAAAAATAATTTTCAACAAGGTAAGAAAGTTTGACCAGCGAGTGGAACTCACGATAACAGGTCCTGAGGACGTGTTTATAATTAACATGTTAAAGAAAGTAATTGGTACGATTCAGGAATTCAAGAATTTAGAAAAGGACATGCGCTTGAAAGGAAATTTAGTAGATGTCGGAAAAGTAGGTTTTGGGTTATTTGTAGATTGTGGAATTTTAAATCCAAAAACTGACGTTTTTGTTTCTTTACATACGCTTAGGGATCAATTATGTAATGGTAAGGAAAAATCCTTACCCGAAATTGTCAGAGCATATGACTTCATAAATCAATTTCCTGTTCATTTAAAAATTAATAAAATAGATAATGAAAAGGAAAATGTTCAAGGTGAGTTGGATATTCCCACCTTAAATTTCTTTAAAAAAGTTCTTGAGGAAGATCTTGAGGCTGTATATGTTAGTGGAGAAACAAAAGGTCAATTAAAAAAAGCCCTGATTAGAACCGGGCATCTTAGAGACATCGTCTCCATTTATAGACACAATTTCTTAGATAACATAGTTCTTCTCTCAGATAATACTGAAGCTCCTGGGATAATCGCTGATATTGGGAAATATTTACGTAATTGTAAATTAAATGCAATTAGACCTTCTAGAATTAGAGAATTGGGTAATTAGGATAAAAATAATGGGCCAGGAGAGGTTCGAACTCCCGATATCCACGGTGTAAGCGTGGCGTCTTGATCAATCACGAGAAAATCTCATATTTTATAGCCACTAGACCACTGGCCCGTTGTTTTTTATCATGAAAACGCAATCGGTGGGGATCGAACCCACGAGTCCGTTGGACACCGGTTTAGCAGACCAGCGCCATACCACTAGGCGACGATTGCTTTTTATATAATTATATAACATTCTAAATTTTTAATACTTTTTTATTATGAATTGTAGACCTACTTACATAAAAAAATAAAAAAAGAATTTATTCTTGGTTTCGTTTGATTATGATATTTTTTCTAATGATCTTTTTTAATTTCGTCTCTGCATACCACCAAAACACTCCGATCGGAATACAAATGATCCAATTAATAATGAGATATAAAAACGCGACTATATCTTGATCATGGTTAATTCCAACAATACTTGCTCTATAGTGATCTCCATATATTGCTACTACAATCGCAAAATACAATATTTGTGTTAATAAGATGTGGTAAGTTGATCTACTTATCTTTTTTATTCCCTTGGAAAACCAATTCTTAGATTCAGAAGGTAAAAGTTTCAATGCGATTAAAAATAAGAAAGCAGAATAGGGAAAGACTAAGAAATTATAATCGCCAGTTATGAAAGAAACCCCATATTCATCTAGAAACCTAAAACCAAAAAACTGATAAGCTATGAGATAGGTTAGACTCAGGGGAAAAATCAACCACATGAACCAGTTACTTACATTGAAAATATCATGATTACGGGAAAACCACATTCCTAATCCTATTGCTGAAATGTAAAAAAATACACTATAGAGTATTAACAAAGCATTATAATAATCATCCCAAGTAAGAAATACATTATTTGGATTGGTACTTTTCAAAGCATCATGGATAAATAATTGCAGGCAAAATTCAATTAAAAGACAAATGATCAGAGAAACAGTTGCTCTGAAAGTCGATCCAGAGAATCCTTTATATATGAGGGGCATTATAATAATACTTCCAAAAATCACTGGAATGAACCAATTACCGGGACCCCAAAAGGGCAATATTCCCACGAATAAATGACGAGTATCATAACTTGTACCCCACTGTCCAGTTATTATTTCTTGAAGACTTGCTCCATAAAATATTCCACCAATTATTGAAGAAATGAAGTATAGAACAATAAATGGAAATAAATAGCGTATAATTTTGTGTCGAAAGTATTTCCAGGAATAAAGCCCAAAAAAAACCGATTGGTTTTTTTTCTTTTGAAATGAAAGGCCCATGTTAAACCCCATAATGACTAAAAACACGGGAATGGAGATCCTTTCCCAAAGAGCCACACCTAAGTTGTTTTTTATATCCCACGGAATAGTATGGTCAAAAATCACGAGAAATATCATTAGTGTTTTCAAAACATCAACTTGAAAAAAATGAGAACGTTTTTTATCTTGTTCAGAGTTGATATTCAATGTTTTTGTAGTTTGTTCCATTGTTATCACTTTTTAAACTTGAAATAATTAACTTTACAATAATTAACGTAAACTTATAAAGAAGTACTACAACGTTTCCTAATTAATTAGTAGAGGAAAATAAGAAGAAGAGTAAATATAATTCAATTTATTCGGAGATGATCTCAAAAATCATTCTTTCGATTATGGGTTTTTTTGTATAGCGTTTATCGTAATACCAACCAATTATATTTCCTTTTAAATCCTGCTCTGGGAGATCGGGTATGATAATAATCATCACTCCATTTGAAAGGTATTTAAGTATTCTTTTATCTATTTGGTGGAGCTTTTCGTTGCCAGAGGGATGTGTATGAGCTTGCCAAACAATATCCACACCTAATTCTTGCTTAAATTTACGCATGTTATAAATTTTAGATTTTTTGTATCGCATCCAGCTTCTAGGCTTTACGTGAACTTTAGATTTTTTCAAGTCAGGGTTAGGAATGAATTTATTGACAATACCAAAATTCTCCTTGCGATCCGCAAATACCCAATAATGTTCGACATTAGGATGTGCGTCTGTGGCTTTTTTTATGATTTCATCATATATTTTTTGAGGAATTAAATATCGAAAATCCTTAGCGGCGCTCATACATTATTCTTATGCACTATAAAATTTATATTTTACGAAAAATTTAGTTCTACTCATAAAAATCGTAAATCTCTCTCAATCTTGTGCCTTGTTGATATAAATTGTGCAAGTAATGCACGTTAGGTCAATGTAATTACATCTTGATTTTACATGAGGAAAAAATGAAGATAAAATAAAAAAAAATTTATTTTATTAAAAATAAACTATTTTAAAACCTATAACACAATATTAGAAATATCTTTGTGTTGGATAAAAAAAGTTAAAGCACCTGTAGCCTAGTGGTAAGACGCTGGCCTTGAGTAGGTAATACAATCAAGTAAGCCAGTGCGCGTGAGCGCTCGGGGGTTCAAATCCCTCCAGGTGCGTTTTCAATGATAATAACATTAATTGGGCTATTAGCGCAGTTAGGTAGCGCATCCGGCTCTTATTCCATTCTATAGTAATAAGTTGAATTTATTGATTTTTATCATTGAGATAAACTGAATAGGACCTTTCTTGCGAGCTATGTCTACAATGTAGATAACACGTATTATTATTCTCTGTCGGGGAGCCTTTTAGCGGTAATTGGGTACCAATTTATAAAAAAACCTAATTTCCTTTTTTATTTTTTTCTCTATTAATTATTATTATTTGTCGCTTTTTTTTTAAAAATACTGCAATCATACTAAAAATAATCATACAAAATAACAAGGGGATATCATAACTGGGTATATTTTGGTTAAAAGGTGAATCATATGGGAAATCATATGGATTTCTTGGATCATAACCATTTGCTATTTCCCATCCATCTAAATACCCGTCTGAATCAGTGTCATTACTATTTGGATTTGTTCTTAAATCATTTATCTCTTCATAATCCAACAATCCATCTTCATCACTGTCATCTGAATTGGGGTCAGTAGGTTCATTATGATAATAATCATTTTCATCTCCACTGATTTCCTCATAATCAGTTAATAAATCAAAATCTGAGTCATCATTATTGGGATTTGTAAAATAAATCGTTGTTTCATCTTGATCGGGTACATCATCATCATCAGAATCAGGATTATTTGGATCTGTTGGATCATAACTATATGCTACATTTTTTAAACCATAAATCTCATCATTATCCAATAAACCATCAAAATCAGTATCAATCTGATTTGGATTTGTTGCTTGATTTCCAAAATTTATATTTAAAATTCCTGTTGTTTCTTCAAAATCATTTAATCCATCATAATCTGAATCACTAAGATTTGGATTGGTAGGTTCATTTCCAAATGCTGTATTGTTTACACCATAGACTTCAGCGCCATCTTGAAGCATATCTCCATCAGTATCCGGATTATTGAATTCAGTATAATAGATGTTTAGCTCTTGATAATCTGTTAGACCATCCTCATCTGTGTCATGTCCAAACTTTACGAGTAATGCTCCTTCATCCCTCTCACTTTTACTTTCAATATTTCCTGTAACATAAATGTTTTGATCATTATCAATGCAAGTTTCCATTGCACGGATATTAGGATATAATGATGGAATGTTCCAATATTGTTCTTTGATAATGATACCTGATGTAGTTATATGATAGAGAATAAAAAAATTTTCAAAACGGTCACTCACAACAACATAGAGATTGTTAGAAAATCTTTTCATTTCTACATCAATTGGAGTCATGCATATTTCACTAAAGTTTAATACCCAAACAATATTTAAATAGAAATCCAATTGCATTAAAAAGTGGTCCCCCCAACTATTATATCGCCCTACAACATAAGCCCCTCCAGATGGATTACCCGTTGTAATCCCCCCAATATCATAAGTATATGAAGGTAAAATAATCTGATCTCGTATATCACCATCCGAACTATACTTCACAACAAACCCTTCACTGTCAGATCCGCCAGCACGACCTCCTATGTAGATATCATCTAAATGATCTATGGAAATATCAAAGGCCAGATCATAAGTACCACTTAAATCTCTAATTCTTTCCCAAAGCTTATTTCCATTGGTATCATATTTAAGCAATAATATATCCGTAGAGCCTACACCAGGATTAGTTGCTCCTGTGATATAGAGATACTCTGAAGAGTCTAATGCAATCCCATATGCATGATCGCTAACACTTAACCCCCAAAATGTAGTCCATACATGTTCTCCAGAACCATTTAGTTTGACGATATTGAAACCAAAACTGTTTATTGATGTATTTACTGTAGTACAATAAATATTTCCACTAGAATCGACTATAATATTAGTTACCTTAATTATTGGATATAATGTTATATTCCACTGTAGATCTCCAGAAGGATTATATTTTGCAATCACACCACTCTCCCCTATATTCCCGGATACATAGATATTTCCAGAAATGTCACAATGCGTATCAACAAAATTATCATCTGAGGATC